>CAMBFN010000035.1 GCA_945865425.1 Comamonas sp. lk
AAAATCCTGGACGCCTGGGAAGACGAATGACCAAGCACAAGCGCCCGATGGCTGTTGCCAACCAAATCTCGGAAATGCTCAACCAGGTGTTGGGCATTAATCGATACCCGGTGGACGTACAACAGTTGGCGCTTGAATACACGCACCAGTGCTTCCCAGACTCCCCTATCACCAAGATCCAGGGCGAGCACATTGATGGCTTCGAGGGAATGCTCAAAGCCAACAAGTCAAAGACCAAGTGGCTCATCGTTTACAACGACGGCAACGGCTCGGAGGGGCGGCAGCGTTTCACGGTCGCCCACGAATTTGGGCATTACATGGTGCATCGGGAACTCCAGAATGAGTTCGCCTGCCTCGACGATGAGATCTCAACGGGTGAACGCAGTAAACGGGACATCGAAGCCGAGGCAGATCAATTCGCATCGACACTGCTGATGCCGTACGATGACTTCCGTAGACAAGTCAACGGCCAGCCCATCAGCTTTGATCTGATAGGACATTGCGCAGATCGATACGGCGTCTCGCTCACCGCAGCGGCTCTGCGGTGGATCGACATCGCGCCAGAGCGCGCGATCCTGATAGCAAGCCGTGACGACCACATGCTCTGGGCCAAATCGAACGAGGATGCATTCAAGTCAAGGGCATATTTCGCCACCCGAAAGAACGTCATTGAGCTTCCAAAAACGGCGTTGGCCCACAGCGCCAATGCAGAAACGACCGTTAGCCAGCAAGATGTTCGAGCCAACACTTGGCTCGCCAACGAACCAGGCTATGTCCGCGCTCAAGAGTTGGTCAAAAGCGCTGGTCAGTACGACTACAAGCTCACTTTGCTGCTGCTGCCTCAGGCTGAATGGCGACGCCCGACACACGAAGATGATGAGGCAGAAGAGGATACGTTTGATCGGTTCACGCGCAATGGTCAACCTCTGAATCGATAGCGCCATCAATTCTTGAAGTCAATGCCACCCGCTTTTTGCGGCCGTCGGCAATTCTCCGCATCTCTCCGAGCCAGTCCCAAACTTCCCACTGGCCTTGCCATGGTCCCCCGGGGACAATTTTTTCCTTCGATCGTTGAACATCAAGGACTGGCAACCAATGCAAGAAATCAACCGCCGCCCACCCGACTCCATGACCGTATCAGAGCGCATGGATGAGGTAACTGCCCTGCTGGCGCGGGGCGTATCCCGTGTGTGGGATCAATCTGTCGCGAAGTCCGCAAATGCGGCCTCGAAGAGGCATTTAGGACTTGGCTTTTGCGCCCACCAGAGCGTTCATACGGACCCGTCAACCAAAGTCACGGAGTCCAAATGACCACCACGCAATCACCCTATGCCACGCCACCGTCGGTGCTGGCACAAATCACCTCCTTGCCCGATTTGTCGATGTCTGACATCAAGGCCCTCTGGAAGAGCCTGTTTGGGACAGACAACCCGACCCACAACCGCCAGTTCCTAGAACGGCGCATCGCTTTCCGACTGCAGGAGATCGAGTTCCGCAAGATCGATCGCAACATGGTCGACCGCAACAAGCGCAGGATCCAGGCCATCATGGATTCCGGCCAGAACAAGAAGCTGGAGCGCGATTTCCATCTAATGGCGGGAACGATCCTCACCCGCGAGTACCAAGGCAAGGAATACCAGGTGATGGCCACGGTCGACGGCCACTACGAATATGAGGGACGCCCGTACCGCAGCCTCTCGCGCATCGCCAAGGAGATTACCGGCACCGCTTGGTCTGGGCCGGTGTTCTTTGGCCTGAAGACCACCGCAGTACCTAAAACGCCGGCGAAGAAGGGAGCACGCAAATGAGCGAGGTTCTCAAGCGCCGCCAGCGGTGCGCCGTTTACTGCCGCGTGTCCAGCGACGAACGCCTGGACCAGTCCTTCAACTCCATCGATGCCCAGAAGGAAGCTGGTCACGCCTACATCGCCAGCCAGCGCAGCGAGGGCTGGATTCCGGTAGCAGACGACTATGACGATGGCGGTTTCTCTGGCGGCAACATGGAACGCCCTGGACTGCGTAGGCTCATGAATGACATCGAGGAAGGCCGCGTTGACATCGTGGTGGTCTACAAGATTGACCGTCTCACTCGCAGCCTGGCCGACTTCTCCAAGATGGTCGAGGTATTCGAACGTGCCGGTGTGTCCTTCGTTTCGGTGACACAACAGTTCAACACCACGACCAGCATGGGCCGGTTGATGCTCAACGTGCTGCTGTCCTTTGCGCAGTTCGAGCGGGAGGTGACCGGAGAGCGCATCCGCGACAAGATCACGGCGTCTAAGCGCAAAGGAATGTGGATGGGTGGCGTGCCACCTTTAGGCTACGACGTGAAGGACCGCCGCCTGATCCCTAACGAGCGCGAGGCCAAGATCATCCGGCACATCTTCACGCGGTTCGTGGAACTGGGCTCCACCACCAAGCTCATGAAAGAGTTGCGTATGGACGGGGTCACATCAAAGGCCTGGACCACCCAGGACGGCAATGTCCGCGAGGGAAAGCTGATCGATAAGGGTCTGATCTACAAACTGCTGGGCAACAGGACGTACCTGGGCGAGTTAAGACATAAGGAAGAATGGTTCAAAGGTGAGCACCAGCCTCTGATTGAGCCCAGCACCTGGGAGGCAGTGCAGTCCATCTTGAAAGTCAGCCCGCGCACCCGAGGCAACAACACCCGCGCCGCCATTCCCTTCCTGCTCAAGGGCATCGTTGAGGGCGCCGATGGTCGGGCGTTGACCGTGGCATGGACCCGCAAGGGCGCCGGCAAGCTGTACCGGTACTACATCCACACCCGCGAGAACAAGGAGCACGCAGGAGCTTCCGGTCTGCCACGGTTGCCGGCGATCGAATTGGAAGCCAACGTGGTCCAGCAGCTGCGCTTGATCCTCCGCGCCCCTGACCTAAAGACGCGGGTCGCTCAACTCCTGACCGCAACGGACAATCAGGCGGACGAAGCCAAGGTGTGCATCGCCATGCTGCAGATTGAGAAGGTCTGGGACCAACTATTTCCGGCAGAGCAGGAACGCATCGTCCGCCTCCTGATTAAGAAGGTCGTGGTCACGCCCCACAACATCGAAGTGCAGTTCCGGCCGAATGGCATTGAGCGACTGGCTGCGGAACTGAAATTTACCGATCACGCAAAGGTCGCTGAGGAAGTCGCAGCATGAACGAGATCACGATAAAAGCGACTGGCGAAGCCGACGTGGTCAGCGCCAGCAACGGCAGTCTGAACGTGACCATCCCGATCAGGATCACAAGGCGCGGCCGACGCAAGGCTGTGACCCTACCCGACGGCACCGCATTGCAGCCGCGTGCCTGGGACAACGAACTCACACCGATGCAACAGGCCCTGGTCCGGGGCTATCGATGGCTGGCCATCCTGGAGTCGGGCAAAGCACGGAATCTGGCCGAGGTGGCCGAGATGGAGGGGATGGACAGGGCCTACCTCAGCCGGATGGTGAACCTCACCACTCTCGCGCCGGACATCGTGGCTGCCATCTTGGACGAGTCACTGCCCGACCACGTCACCTTGTTCGACCTGGCATCGGGGACGCCGCTGCTGTGGGACGAGCAGCGGGCGCTGCTATGTTTGTGATCGGCGCCACCCCGCTGACCGATCAGTGTCGTGACCCCACAGTCGCTAGTCAGTCCGGCGCGACGGATTGGCTCCACTCAAAATCAGGATGGGTGATCCGTTCCAAGGCGGCATTCAGTTCAGCGGCATCACTGATCCGCTCTCGCAGCGGGGTCGATGCTGTGACCCACTCTTGGGTCTTGGGATTGATCCCAAATGGCAGTAGACGAGGAAGCAAGCCCTGAATCGCAGCAGAGACCGCCTGCGTCGTCTTGTCCGTGAGTTCAATGGCACCGTAAGTGGCCGGCGCACCCAATGGCGAGTGAAACAGCGGCGAGGTGAAAGTCAGCCAACCGGCATCGCCCATTCGCAAGGTCAACGCTTCGCCAGGCAGCGTATCCCCCACGAAAAGAAGAGCCTCCCCGCGCAAGGTATTGGAATCCAGCTGAATCTGGCGAAGGCTGATGCGCGAGGGCGTGGGATAGACCCGGACGTTTTTCTCCAGCCACTCCTGGACGGCTTGGATGTGGTCGCGGTGAGCGTCATCGATTTTCATGGTGCTGATGTTTCCGCATTCGACGGCAACCACCGGTCGAGCAACGGGCCCACATAAGCCTTGCCCAGGTCGTGCCCACCCCTTGGCACGACCGTCACGGGTATCCCCGTCAACCGACCAAAGGCCTGCACATTGGCCGGGATGCTTTGCCAGTCTTCTTCGCCGACATGTATCTCGCAGTGGGTCGGCGCATTGAATTGCCCCGTCTCCGCCAACTCCTTGAGCCGCTGCGGCCTAGGCGGCGAAAAGCTGGTCCGGGTCTGCTCATTGGTGAACTCCCCGACTATCGGCGACAGTAACAACACCCGTCCCACGTAAGCCGGCATCTGGGCCTGTGCATGCAGAAACAAGTACGAGCCGAATGAATTGCAGATCACCCGAGCCTGCTCGTGCCAGAAATGGTCTTGCAGGTCCTGCATGACCACCTGGACCTGATCGTCAAAGGGCAAGCTTCGGAAGTCGCCACGCGTCTCTCGCCCGGCCACCTGAAAACCTCGATCCATCAAACCCTGCCCCAAACCCGTGGCCAACTGACCGCCGTGACCGGGCAGGTAGTAGACGGTGCGGTGGTCGATGATGGACATGGATTGATTGTCGGCCGGAGGTTGTTATTTACGTTTGCCTGCCAATGCAGGAAAAAAACCGCTCAATCGGTCCATTCGTAAGTTGTTGATTTTATTGACCCTGATCCGAGGGCTTTGTGGACTTCGGCCTGTTTCCGGGCGCCAGGGGTACTGAGAGAAATGGCCGGAAGAGAGAGAACCAGGCGCAGAACCGGTCTGGCCGTGCAGAGGGCGAAGTCCGCAAGTTTCCGCATGAACCCGCAAGAACACGGGGCAAGACGCGCGATCGCCCAAGAAAAAACCCCAACTCAGACGAGTTGGGATTTTGAGTATGGTGGAGCTGGCGGGATTTGAACCCGCGTCCGTCTACCTTCCTCGTACAGATCTACATGTTTAGCGTTCTGATTTGGATCTCACCTCTTGCGTCGTGCAGGCGCACACTACGCAATCGGCCAGTACCCTATTGTCTTATCTTGTCTCAAGGTACCCGAGCCAAGACCAGCCGATGTGATTATCTTCACAGCCGGGAGGTCTTGCGACCCCCTTGCCCAGCCCATCGGCCTGCTGTTGTGAAGCTCACCGGCAATTAAGCGGCGAGTGCGAAACGTTCGTCGTTTGCAGTTAGTTTTGTTTCAGCTGATTAACGAGGTGACTGAACCTCGACATGCACCGCCACGATTCCAATCTACGTCGAAACCAATGCAGCCCCAAGTTTGTTATTTTAGGCCTATGCGAGGGATTTCAAGAGATGCATCGGAAAATCAATTTCCAAGTGTGCATTCCAGCTTTTGACATCGCCTTGACTGCCCAGGTAGCCGTAGGTCGCAGCGACGGTGTGCATACCCGCAGCATGACCGGCAACAATGTCGCGCTCGTCATCGCCTACGTAGACGCAATGTTGGGGGTTGACGGCCATTCGCCGAGCAGCCTCAAAAAGCGGTTCAGGGTGCGGCTTGGCGTGCGGCGTGGTGTCGCCACTGACCACGGTGCCGGCGGTGGCAAACAAGGGCATGGCTTGCGTCAACGGGTTGGTAAAACGTTGGGACTTGTTGGTCACCACACCCCATGGCATGCCGCGATGGTTCAAGGCGCTGATCATCTCTTGAACGCCATCAAACGCATGGGTTCGTTGCGTCAAACAGGTCTCGTAATTGACGAAAAATTCTTCCTTGTAGCGTTCGTAATCAGGGTGTTCAGGCTTCATGTCAAAGGCCAGGCTGAGCATCCCTCTGGCACCCGCTCCCGCCATGTGCCAATAGTGTGACAGGGGCAAAGAAGGCAGGCCGCGGTCGGTGCGCATTTTGTCAACGGCCGCACCCAGGTCGGGCGCACTGTCGATCAAGGTGCCGTCCAGGTCAAACAAAACGGCCTGAATATTGTTAAACATGCGCGTTCTCGGTTTTGCGCATCGCCACCAGATAGTTCACTCTGGTGTCCTGACTCATCCCGTACCGCTGGGTGAACGGGTTGTATTCCATGCCGCGCATGCTGTGCGTGTCCAGGCCCGCTGTGCGGGCCCAATGCGTCAGCTCAGCAGGTTTGATCATGCGCGCATATTCATGGGTGCCCTTTGGCAATAAATTCAGAATGTATTCGGCGCCCACAATGGCAAATAGAAATGATTTGGGATTGCGGTTCAAGGTAGAAAAGAAGACCCACCCTCCCGGTTTGACCAGGTCTGCGCAGGCTTTGACGACAGCAGCGGGGTCGGGCACGTGCTCCAGCATTTCCATGCAGGTCACGACGTCGTATTGCGCAGCTTGCTCCGCCGCCAAGTCTTCGGCGCTGATCTCTCGGTAAAGAACGCCTGCGGTTTCAGCCTCCAAGGCATGCAACTGCGCCACTTTGAGCGATTTGGTGGCCAGATCAATGCCGAGCACTTGGGCACCTTTGCGCGCCATGGCATCGGCCAAAATGCCACCGCCACAGCCCACGTCAAGCACCTTTTGCCCACTCAATGGCACAAGCCCATCGATCCACGCTAAGCGCAAGGGATTGATTTGGTGCAAGGGGCGAAACTCACTCTCTGGGTCCCACCAGCGGTGGGCCAGATCAGAAAACTTGGCCAATTCGGCCGGATCAACATTGAGCGCAGTGGTATTCATGCCTGTATTTTCGCTGAAGAAAGCAATGTACAGACGAAAAAAAGCCCCATTGCTGGGGCTTTTATTCATCCTGGTAAGGATTACTTGTTAGAGCGTGTACCCACAACTTCGATCTCTACGCGGCGGTTTTTAGCGCGGCCGGCATCGGTCTTGTTGTCAGCAACTGGCTGCTTCTCGCCCTTGCCTTCGGTGTAAACACGGTTCTTTTCCATGCCTTTAGACACCAAGTAGGCCTTGACAGCGTCAGCACGCTTGACAGACAACTGCTGGTTGTAAGCATCGGTGCCCACGGAGTCGGTATGACCCACGGCAATGATGACTTCCAGGTTAATGGCTTTGACCTTGCCAGACAGATCGTCGAGCTTGGCTTTGCCTTCTGGCTTGAGCACAGACTTGTTGAAGTCGAAGAACGCGTCCGCTGCGTAAGTTACTTTGGTTGCAGCAGCTGGTGCTGGTGCTGGTGCTCGTGCTGGTGCTGCAGCCCGCGCTGCGGGAGCTGCGGGAGCTGCAGCAGCTGGTGCAGGTGCTGGCGCTGGAGCAGCCCTGGGAGCTGGCGCTGCCATGGGAGCCGGCGCTGCAGCTGCAGCTGGGGCGACTGCACCATCACAACCTTTGACAGCTGTGGCAGGAGTCCAGTTGGCATCGCGCCAGCACAAACCAGCACCGCTCATCCAAGCGTCGCCAGAAGCATTGCGCCAGTTGTCAACGTTTTGAGCACCGGCGGTTGTTGCAAGGGCTACGGTGGCAAACAACATTGCCAATTTATTGAGTTTCTTCATGGTTCTCCTCATGGGGGATAAAGCCGCAGACTGGCTGCGTTGAAATGGAACGCATCCGATGACCATCACCCGACACGCTTTAAACATTGTGCCACACCCTGAGGGGTAATTCGGTGATGATCCGATATGGTGCAACTGAGGCTTGCTTTTTTAACCCAATATGTTGCATATGCGACACAGCACAATGCCTCTAAAATGATTCTTTTCATCTTGCGCTGAACCTACCCCTCTCATGACCCAGTTTGCCAAAGAAACCCTGCCCATCAGCCTAGAAGAGGAAATGCGGCGCAGTTACCTCGATTACGCCATGAGCGTGATTGTGGGTCGTGCCCTGCCAGATGCCAGGGACGGACTCAAACCAGTGCACCGACGCGTGTTGTTCGCCATGCATGAATTGAACAACGACTGGAACCGACCTTACAAGAAGTCGGCCCGTATCGTGGGCGACGTGATCGGCAAGTACCACCCGCACGGTGACCAATCGGTCTACGACACCATCGTGCGCATGGCGCAAGATTTTTCGCTGCGCCATATGCTGGTGGACGGGCAAGGCAATTTCGGCTCAGTTGACGGCGACAACGCCGCAGCCATGCGCTACACCGAGATCCGCTTGGCCAAAATTGCCCATGAAATGTTGGGTGACATTGACAAAGAGACGGTAGATTTCGGTCCCAACTACGACGGCTCCGAAAAAGAACCTCTGGTCTTGCCTTCGCGCTTGCCCAACCTGTTGGTCAACGGCTCAGGCGGTATTGCGGTTGGTATGGCGACCAACATTCCGCCGCACAACTTGAACGAAGTGGTGGACGCATGCTTGCACCTTTTGCGCAACCCCGAAGCCAGCATCGACGATTTGATGGAAATCATTCCGGCACCTGACTTTCCGACAGCCGGAGTGATTTACGGGATCAGTGGCGTGAAAGACGGTTACCGCACAGGTCGTGGCCGCATCGTGATGCGTGCCAAGTGCCACTTTGAAGACATTGACAAAGGCCAGCGCCAGGCCATCATTGTGGACGAACTGCCTTATCAAGTGAATAAAAAGACCCTGCAAGAGCGCATGGCCGAGTTGGTCCACGAAAAGAAGATTGAAGACATCAGCCACATCCAGGACGAGTCCGACAAGTCGGGTATGCGCCTGGTCATCGAACTCAAGCGCGGCGCGGTGCCTGAAGTGGTGCTGAACAACCTGTACAAACAGACCCAGTTGCAAGACACCTTTGGCATGAACATGGTGGCCCTGATCGACGGGCAGCCTAAACTGTGCAACCTGAAGGACCTGATCTCGGTTTTCTTGCAACACCGCCGCGAAGTCGTGACACGCCGCACAGTGTTTACTTTGCGCAAAGCCCGTGAACGCGGCCATGTGCTCGAAGGTTTGGCCGTGGCTTTGGCCAACATTGACGAGTTCATCGCGATCATTCGCAATGCGCCCACACCGCCCGTGGCCAAGTCCGAATTGATGGCACGCCGCTGGGACAGCAAGCTGGTGCGCGAGATGCTGACCCGCACCCGCGCCGACGGTGGGGTGATCAACGCCGATGACTACCGCCCTGACGGACTTGAGAAAGAGTTCGGCATGCGCAGCGACGGCCTTTACGCATTGAGCGACACACAAGCGCAAGAAATTTTGCAAATGCGTTTGCAACGCCTGACAGGCCTGGAACAAGACAAGATCGTCGTCGAATACAAAGAGGTCATGGCCGAAATTGACGACTTGCTTGACATCCTGTCCAAGCCCGAGCGGGTTTCGACCATCATTGGCGACGAGTTGACCGCACTGCGTCAAGAGTTCGGTCAAACCAAAATCGGGACACGCCGCAGCTACATTGAGCACAATGCGCAGGATTTGGCCACAGAAGACCTGATCACCCCCACCGACATGGTGGTGACTTTGTCACACAGTGGGTACATCAAGAGCCAGCCTTTGAGCGAATACCGTGCGCAAAAACGTGGCGGCCGTGGCAAACAAGCGACCGCCACCAAAGAAGACGATTGGATCGACCAACTCTTTATTGCCAATACGCATGATTACCTGCTTTGCTTTTCTAACCGAGGCCGCTTGTACTGGCTCAAGGTTTGGGAAGTTCCTGCCGGCTCACGTGGTTCGCGTGGCCGCCCTATTGTCAATATGTTCCCACTGCAAGAGGGCGAGAAGATCAATGTCGTGCTGGCCCTGACCGGCGAGGCACGAACCTTCCCCGAGAACCAATACGTCTTCATGGCCACCTCCATGGGCACGGTCAAAAAGACCTCGCTGGACGAATTCAGCAACCCGCGCAAGGGCGGCATCATTGCGGTCAACTTGGACGATGGAGATTTCTTAATTGGTGCGGCTTTGACGGACGGCAAGCACGATGTGATGCTGTTCAGCGACGGCGGCAAAGCCGTGCGCTTTGACGAAAATGATGTGCGCCCCTTGGGCCGCAGCGCACGCGGTGTTCGCGGCATGATGATCGAAGACAGCCAAAGCGTGATTGCCATGCTGGTGTCTGAACAAGAAAACCCTGATGCGCCCGCCGAAGAAACCAAAGCACGCGCCAGCGTCTTGACGGCGACAGAAAACGGCTACGGCAAACGCACCAGCATTGCCGAATACACCCGCCACGGCCGGGGCACCAAAGGCATGATCGCCATCCAGCAATCCGAGCGCAACGGCAAGGTGGTGGCCGCCACTTTGGTGCAAGCCGATGACGAGATCATGTTGATCACCGACACAGGCGTGCTGGTCAGAACCCGCGTGTCTGAAATTCGTGAACTCGGTCGCGCCACACAAGGCGTGACTTTGATTGGGCTGGACGACGGCGCCAAGCTGTCTGGCCTGCAACGGATCGTAGAGAACGATGCCAACCCTGATGAAGCCCCTGCCGACGATGATGGTGACGCACCAGCGGCAGTTGTCGAATAACTCCCTCTTTTGAACAAGCACAAGCATGAGCCAACCTATTCAATCTGACGGCCTTGCCGCGCTGCGCGTGGAAATCGACAGCCTGGACAGCCAGCTTTTGAGCTTGCTCAACCAACGCGCGCAAGTGGCCGAAAAAGTGGGCGCGATCAAACGGGCAGAAGGCTCACCCTTTTTTCGGCCTGACCGCGTCGCGCAGGTCATCGACAAAATAAGCCAAGCCAACCAAGGCCCCTTGCATGACGAGCACATTGCGTCCATCTGGCGTGAAATCATGTCCGCCTGCCTGGCCCTTGAAGCGCCGCAGCGTGTGGCTGTGCTGGGCCCGCAAGGCACTTTCTGCGAGCAAGCGGCCATTGCGTTTTTTGGCAGCGCGGCCAACCTGATTTACTGCGCCAACTTCGACGAAGTCTTTCACGCCACCGCCGCAGGCTCAGCGCAATACGGCGTGGTGGGCATGGAAAACTCCACCGAAGGCGTGGTCGCCCGCTCGCTCGATTTGTTTTTGCGCTCGCCCGTGCATGTGGTGGGCGAAATCAGTTTGCAAGTGCGCTTCAATTTGCTGCGTCAACTCAACTCCGATGCGGGTATCGAAGTCGTCTTGGCCCACCCCCAAGCCTTGGCGCAGTGCCAAGGCTGGCTCACCCAACACCTGCCACATGTCGAGCGCCGCGCGGTGTCCAGCAATGCAGAAGGTGCTCGACTGGCCGCCACCAACCCGGCATGGGCCGCGTTGGCCAGCGAGCGTGCGGCCAGCCAGTTTGCCCTGCACATCGTGCACCACGCGATCCAGGATGAGGCCTACAACCGCACACGTTTTGCCGTGATCAGCTTGCCGCAAACCATGGCCACACCGCCGGCATCTGGCAAGGACTGCACCAGCTTGGTGGTCTCGGTGCTCAATCGGCCGGGGGCTGTTCATGACCTGCTGGTTCCGCTCAAAAACAATGGCGTGTCGATGACCCGCATTGAGTCACGGCCAGCCAAATCCGGACAGTGGGAATATTATTTCTACATCGACATTCAAGGCCACATCAGCCAACCGCATGTGGCCGCCGCCTTGGGCGAACTCCAAGGCCTGTGCGCGTTTTACAAGGTCTTAGGCTCCTACCCCGTCAGTGAATAATCCGCGCATGAAGTTCGAAAAACTGGCCCTGATCGGCTGCGGCCTGATGGGCGGCTCTTTTGCTCTGGCCCTGAAACAAGCTCAACTGGTCAGGCATGTGACTGGCTTCAGCGCCTCCGAAGCAACCCGCCAAAAAGCCTTCGCCTTGGGTGTGATCGACAGCATCGCCGAGTCTGCCGCCCAAGCCGTGCAAGGGGCCGATCTGGTGTTGGTGGCCGTGCCGGTGCGTGCTGCCCATCTGACCTTTGCCGCCATCGCGCCAGCCCTGTCACCCAACGCTTTGTTGATGGACGTGGGCTCCACAAAGGCCGATGTGGTGGCCGCTGCCCGCGCCACCTTGGGTGAGCGCCTGCCCTGCTTTGTGCCTGCTCACCCGATTGCCGGTAAAGAGGTGGCGGGCGTGGAACATGCTGACGCCGACCTCTACCAAAACCGCCAATTGATTTTGACTCCCTTGCCCAGCAACGGGCTGCGCAAAATTGCCCAAGCCCACGATGTATGGGAAGCCATTGGCAGCCAAGTGATCACCTTGACGCCCGAGCTACACGACGCCACCTTTGCTGCCGTGAGCCACTTGCCGCATCTGGTGGCATTTGCGCTGATCAACGCCATTGCGCAACAACCCAAAGGGGCAGACTATTTGTCCATGGCTGGCCCGGGCTTCAGAGATTTTTCGCGCATTGCGGCGTCCGACCCTGCCGTGTGGCGCGACATTTTGCTGGCCAATCGCCAGCAGGTGTTGCACCAGTCGGCGCTGATGCGAAAAGCGTTGGACGACTTGGAAACAGCCATGACCGAGGGGCAAGCCGACACCCTCGAACAATTGATTGCCCAAGCCAGCCACACCCGCGCACAATGGCGCTTGGGCAGTGGCGTCGCTGACGCCGATTCGTAAATATGTTTGCTACAGAATTTCTCGACATCCCGCCCTTAAAGGGCGCGTCAGGCACCGTGACCCTGCCCGGCTCCAAAAGCATTTCTAACCGGGTGCTGTTGCTTTCGGCTTTGTGCCACGGCACGACCGTGGTGCATGACCTGCTGGACTCGGATGACACGCGGGTGATGTTGGCCGCACTGCGCCAACTCGGCTGTGGTGTCGATGTACAAGCTACCACCGTGACCATCGGCGGATTGGGCGGCAAGCGCAGCAGTCAGGAGGCGATTGCGTTTTTCATGGGCAATGCGGGCACCGCCATGCGGCCCTTGACCGCAGCCTTGGCCGTGATGGGTGGCGACTTCACACTCAAAGGCGTGCCGCGCATGCACGAGCGACCGATCGGCGACCTGGTGGACGCACTGCGCGAATTGGGCTGCCAGATCGACTATTTGGGTAACGCCGGCTTTCCGCCGCTGCGCATCGGCCAACCCGATTTGCAGCTGGACGCGCCGATCCCGGTGCGCGGCGATGTTTCCAGCCAATTTTTGACCGCCTTGCTCATGGCCTTGCCGCTGGCCGCTGACAAGCGCAGCATCACCATCGAGGTGGTGGGCGAACTGATCTCCAAGCCCTACATTGAAATCACGCTCAATTTATTGCACCGCTTCGGCATCCACGTTGAGCGCCAGGGCTGGCAGCGCTTTGTGATTCCCGCAGGCAGCCGCTACCAGTCCCCCGGCACCATCCACGTCGAGGCCGATGCGTCTTCGGCCAGTTATTTCATCGCTCTGGGTGCCATTGCCCAAGGCACAGGCATTCGCGTGCAAGGCGTGGGCGCCGATTCAATACAAGGTGACATTCGTTTTGTCGAAGCCGCGCAGTTGATGGGCGCGCAGATCACCAGCGGCCCGAACTGGCTCGAAATACAGCGCGGGGCATGGCCGCTCAAGGGCATTGACTTGGACTGCAACCACATTCCCGATGCCGCCATGACGCTGGCGGTGATGGCGCTGTTCGCCGACAGCCCGACCACGCTGCGCAACATTGCCAGTTGGCGCGTGAAAGAAACCGACCGCATCGCTGCCATGGCCATCGAAAGCCGCAAACTCGGCGCCACCGTCGAAGAAGGCCCGGACTGGATCACCATCCACCCCCTGCCCGTGGGCCAATGGCAAGCGGCCAGCATCCACACCTATGACGACCACCGCGTGGCCATGTGCTTTTCGCTGGCGGCCTTCAACCCCGACCACGTCCAAGTTCGCATTGAAGACCCGAAATGCGTGGCCAAAACCTTCCCCGATTATTTTGAGGCCTTGTTCGGCCTGGCCACCGCCCAGCCCGGTGCGATCCCAGTGATTTGTATCGACGGCCCCACGGCCTCGGGCAAAGGCACGCTGGCCAGTCGCGTGGCTGAGCGCTTGGGCTACCACTACCTGGATTCGGGCGCGCTGTACCGGGTCACCGCTTATGCCGCCCTGCAAGCGGGTTTAAGCCTGGAGCCGCAGCACGAAACCGCCATTGCCTTGCTGGCCGAAACCCTCCCCGTGCGCTTTGCGGGTGAGCAGGTGCTGCTCGCCGGTGTGGACGTGACCGACGCGATTCGCAGCGAAGAAGGCGGCATGAACGCCTCCAAAGTCTCCACCCTGCCCGACGTGCGCACCGCCTTGGTGGCGCTGCAGCACAGCTTTGCACGCCTGCCGGGCCTCTTGGCCGATGGCCGCGACATGGGCACGGTGATCTTCCCGCAAGCACCTTTGAAAGTTTTTTTGACCGCCAGCGCGGCGCAACGTGCCGAGCGCCGTTATAAACAATTGATTTCTAAGGGTTTTTCGGCTAAACTCGATTCTCTTCGCGCAGATTTGGAGGCGCGTGATGCCCGGGACATGTCCCGCAGCGTTGCCCCACTCAAGCCCGCGCAAGATGCTTTGCAACTGGACAACTCGCACTTGAGCATTGAGCAATCAATCGATCAAGTGCTTGCCTGGTGGCACAGCAAGGCCCATTAAGCCCCCTCCGCGCTGCTTGCGCACAGGCTGATTGGATCACCAACCTAAACCGCGATGCAAGTCGCACAACAAACCGCCGCTTTCAGCCTTTCAAACGATCGCAATGGTGCGCTCGTCAAACCTGTTTGCGGATGAGGAAAATCAATGTCTGAATCATTTGCCGCCCTATTTGAAGAATCTCTGACGCGCACCGAAATGCGCCCAGGCGAAGTCATCACCGCTGAAGTCGTGCGCATCGAGCACAACTTTGTGGTCGTCAACGCTGGCCTCAAGTCTGAAGCCTACGTGCCCCTCGAAGAGTTCAAAACCGATACGGGCGAAATTGAAGTCCAAGTGGGTGACTTCGTGTCTGTGGCCATCGGCTCGATCGAAAACGGCTACGGCGACACCATCTTGTCGCGCGACACTGCCAAGCGTTTGGCTTCGTGGTTGTCCTTGGAAAAAGCGCTGGAATCTGGCGAATTCGTCACCGGCACCACCAGCGGCAAAGTCAAGGGTGGTCTGACCGTGTTGGTCAACGGCATCCGCGCTTTCTTGCCCGGCTCCTTGGTCGACACACGCCCTACCAAAGACCTGTCGCCATGGGAAAACAAGACCATGGAATTCAAGGTCATCAAGCTCGACCGCAAGCGAAACAACGTGGTGTTGTCTCGCCGCGCAGTGATCGAAGCTTCTATGGGTGAGGAACGCGCCAAGATGATGGAAAACCTGAAAGAAGGCTCGATCGTTCACGGCGTGGTGAAAAACATCACCGAGTACGGTGCGTTTGTCGACTTGGGTGGCATCGACGGTTTGCTGCACATCACCGACATGGCTTGGCGCCGTGTCCGTCACCCGTCTGAAGTGGTGACCGCAGGACAGGAAATCACCGCCAAGATCCTGAAATTCGACACCGAGAAAAACCGTGTGTCTTTGGGCTTGAAACAAATGGGCGACGACCCTTGGATGGGCGTGAACCGCCGCTACCCCCAAGGCACCCGTATGTTCGGCAAGATCACCAACATCGCCGACTACGGCGCGTTTGTGGAACTCGAGCCCGGCATCGAAGGTTTGGTCCACGTGTCAGAAATGGATTGGACCAACAAGAACGTGGCACCGAGCAAGATCGTCGCCCTGGGCGATGAAGTCGAAGTCATGGTTTTGGAAATCGTCGAAGACAAGCGCCGCATCTCCTTGGGCATGAAGCAATGCCGTGCCAACCCGTGGCAGGAATTTGCACTCAACACCAAGCGTGGTGACCGCGTCAAAGGCCCGATCAAGTCGATCACCGACTTCGGCGTGTTCGTGGGCTTGGCTGCCGGTATCGACGGCCTGGTGCATTTGTCCGACCTGTCCTGGAACGAAACCGGCGAAGCCGCCGTGCGGGAGTTCAAAAAGGGCCAGGAAGTCGAAGCCATCGTGCTGGCCGTCGATGTGGACCGCGAACGCATCTCTTTGGGCATCAAGCAGCTCGACTCCGACCCTTTCACGACCTTTGGGTCCATGAACGACAAGGGCCAGGTTGTGACCGGCAAGGTCAAGACTGTGGACGCCAAGGGTGCCGAGATCGACCTGGGACAAGACATCATGGCCTACCTTCGCGCCTCCGAGATCAGCCGCGATCGCGTGGAAGACGCGTGCAATGTGCTCAAAGAGGGTGACGAGATCACCGCAGTCGTGGTGAACGTGGACCGCAAGACCCGCAACATCCAGTTGTCCATCAAGGCCAAGGATGCGGCGGATGAAAGCGAAGCCATGGCTTCCCTGACCCAGAACTCCCGTGAAAACGCGGGAACGACGAGTTTGGGTGCACTGCTGCGCGCGAAGTTGGACAACAACTGAACCGCGCTCCAGCAATATGTTGACGCCAAATAGGGACCGCGGGTACGCTACCAGCGGTCCCTGTTTTTTGCTGCATACGGAATACCTGCCATGACACGCTCTGACCTGGTCGAAGAACTGGCCAGCCAATTCAACCAACTGACCCAGCGCGACGCAGAAACTGCGGTCAAGGCCATTCTGGACGCGATGAATGACGCGCTGGTGCGCGGACACCGCATCGAGATCCGTGGCTTTGGTAGCTTTACCGTGAACCGGCGCGCACCCCGCCAGGGCCGCAATCCGCGCAGCGGCGCCAGCGTGGCCGTGCCTGAAAAGCGGGTTCCGCATTTCAAACCAGGCAAAGCGCTGCGTGAAGCCGTTGACCAAAGTCTGCCCGCGCAGTCGCGCTGATCACGCTGGGATCCCCGTGAGCGGGCGATATGCCACTGGCTAGAATGGCCCATGCTGGAAAAACGTACATGACCCGCATCGCCACCTACCTGCAATGGTTCCTGAAAGCCTTTGCTTTTTTCACGTTTTTTGCTTTTGCCCTGAACAACCAGGCTGATGGCACCGTGTACTTCTTTTTTGGTTATGCCTGGACCGCGCCCATGGTGCTGATCGTGCTGGGTGCTTTCGGAAGCGGCCTGTTTGTCGGTATTCTGGGCATGGTTCCACGCTGGTGGGGTCAGCGCCGCGCTGCGGCCCGCGCCGGCGGCCCTGCCCAAGAGGCGCCGGGCGAGCAGAACCTGCCAGGCAACGCCCGCCCCCATGGACTTTGATCCGATACTGGCCCTCTTGGGCTTGCCGCTGGCGTTTGTGCTGGGATGGTTGGCCTCGCGCTTTGACCTGCGCCAACTCCGGCTGGACAACCGCCAGGCTCCGAAAGCGT
>CAMBFN010000036.1 GCA_945865425.1 Comamonas sp. lk
CCAAGCGCTTGTTCAAGGCACTCAGTGGCTGTGATGGGAGCGAAATCCTTGCGGATTTGTCCACTTACCGTTGCGGGGGCAGCGCAGGTTAGGTTGGCTTTGCGGGGCCTTCCCTCCTGCTTCCCGTTGAACTGCGCCATGTGAACCACGGCGCGAGCACCAAAGGCGCGATTGTAGGCGCAAGGCTTCACTGCCTCGGGGCGACACTACAATCGCATCCTATGGAGCAGGCATCCCCCATCGACCAGATTGCCGAGCGCGTAGAGCGCTTGCTGCTGCGCTACGAGGAATTGCAGCGCACCAACGCCCTGCTGACCCAACAAGTGGCCACCCTGACCCAGGAGCGTGATTCCTTCAAATCCCGCCTGTCCGCCGCCCGCTCCCGGGTCGATGCTTTGCTCGAGCGCATTCCCGAAAACGCCACGCCCGTCACTGCGGCCGTCGCAGCTAGCCCCAACGATAGCCGCTTTTGACCACCATGAAACAACTGGAAGTGCAAATCATGGGTCAAAGCTACCTGCTCGGTTGCCCCGAAGGCGGCGAAGAGCAATTGCTCAAAGCGGTACAACGTGTGGATGCGGGCATGTGCAAAATCCGCGACGCCGGCAAAGTTCGGGCGCGTGACAGGATCGCCGTGCTGGCTGCGCTCAACCTGGCTTTTGACGTGGTGTCGGCCAATGGCGATCTGCCCTCGGAGTTGACTGTTGAGGGCAGCCCAGCGCTAACGCTCAACCGGCGTCAGAGCGACCGGGTGTTGGAGCCGCTCATCAAACGCCTAGACAAAGTACTGGCCAACGACGGCCAGTTGTTCTAAGTACGACCCGCCCTTGAGCGGCTGTACTTTGGCAACATGACCCCTACAATGGTCAGCGTCTGCGGTTCCACCGGGCTTTTAATTTCCTGAACCAATGCTCATTGAGCCAGGGCTTGGAATATCGCTCCCCAGGCGTGATCATCTCGCGTTAGATGGACCCAATGGGGTGCTGACCTCGCCCACCTAAACTGCGGTTTAGGATGCGGGCTCGGTGGCCCACCGCAGACACCTTTATTTCCCCTGCCTACACATTTCCCAGCCCCTATGTTTGAACCCTTGATGGTGATGGAACTGGCCGTGCTCGGCCTGGGGGCGGGCCTCTTGGCGGGCATGCTGGGCATTGGCGGAGGCATGCTGATTGCACCCTTTGTCAGCATCATCTTGGAGCGGCGCGGCGTGGGCACCGATATCAGCGTGAAGATGGCCATTGCCACTTCCATGGCCATGATTGTGTTTACCAGCCTGTCCAGCGTACGCGCGCACCACCAACGCGGCACCGTGCGCTGGGATATTGTCAAAGCGCTGGCACCGGGCATTGCGCTGGGCGGTGCACTCGCCAGCGCCGGACTATTTGCGGTGCTCAAGGGTAGCGTTCTGTCCCTGATATTTGCGGGCTTTGTAGGCTTTTCGGCCACGCAAATGCTGCTTAACCGCCAACCCAAAGCCAACCGCGAGTTGCCCGGCTGGAAAGGCCAGACCCTGGCCGGTGGCGCCATCGGTTTTCTTTCCGGACTGGTCGGCGCAGGCGGCGGCTTTGTCAGCGTGCCTTATATGGTGGCGCATAACGTGCTCATCCTCAACGCGGTGAGCACCAGCGCGGCACTGGGCTTTCCCATCGCGTTTTTTAACACTATCGGCTACATTGTTTCGGGCTGGCACAACGAAGCCTTGCCGCCCTGGTCGCTGGGCTATGTCTGGTTGCCCGGCCTTTTGGTCACCGCTTCGTGCAGCGTCTGGACTGCGCCCCTAGGCGCAAAATTGGCGCACCGTCTCAACCTGGTCATGCTCAAGCGCATCTTTGCCATCATGCTGTATGGCTTGTGCGCTTATATGGCCCACAAAGGTTTGAACGCCTAGGCGCCCTGCCAATTGCGCCCATAAAAAAGGCCGGCACTCGCGTCGGCCTTTTTGCTGAAGGCTTGGTAGCCCGAAGCAACTTAACCCATGTGCAAACCACCATTGACCGAGAAGTCAGCGCCTGTCGCGTAGCCGCCTTCTTCCGAAGCCAACCAGGCGATGATGGAGGCGATTTCGCTCGGTTCGCCCAGGCGTTTGACTGGCACCGTGGCAACGATCTTGGCCAGCACATCTTCGCGGATGGCTTTGACCATATCGGTGCCGATGTAGCCAGGGCTCACCGTATTCACCGTTACGCCTTTGGTTGCCAGCTCTTGGGCCAGAGCCATGGAAAAACCATGCATACCAGCTTTGGCCGCCGAATAATTGGTTTGACCGGCCTGGCCTTTTTCGCCGTTGACCGACGAGATATTGATGATGCGGCCCCAGCCTTTTTCCACCATGTCAGCGACCACTTGCTTGGTCACGTTGAACATGGAATTGAGGTTGGTTTCGATGACCATATCCCAGTCTTCGCGGCTCATTTTCAGGAACATGCGGTCGCGCGTGATACCGGCGTTGTTCACCAGCACATCGATCACGCCATGCTCGGCCTTGGTCTTGGTAAAGGCTTCCACGGTGGAATCCCAATCACCGACATTGCCTACTGAGGCGTAAAAAGTGTAGCCAAGCGCAGCCTGCTCGCCAATCCACTTGACGTGGTCACGCGTGGGGCCGCAACCGGCGATCACTTTAAAACCTTCTTTGTGCAAGCGCTGGCAAATGGCGGTACCGATACCACCCATACCACCCGTAACGTAAGCAACTTTCTGACTCATGACTGTCTCCTTTTTATAAATAAAACTGACTTAACTTTTGAAATTAGCGCTCGATAGTGAGTGCAACACCCATGCCACCGCCGATACACAGGCTAGCGATACCTTTTTTGGCTCCCCGGCGGCCCATCTCATGCAGCAAGGTCACCAAAATGCGGCAACCTGACGCACCGATAGGGTGACCGATGGCAATCGCGCCGCCATTGACATTGACCTTAGAGGTATCCCAACCCATTTCTTGGTTGACGGCACAGGCCTGCGCGGCAAAGGCTTCGTTGATTTCCAGCAGATCCAGGTCTTGCGCTTTCCAGCCGGCGCGGGCCAGGGCTTTTTGCGAGGCGGGCACCGGGCCCATGCCCATCATGGCCGGGTCTAGGCCGCTGGTGGCGAAGCTGGCGATGCGGCCCAGCGGAGTCAGGCCCAGGGCAGCAGCTTTTTGCGCCGTCATCACCATCACCGCAGCAGCGCCGTCGTTGATGCCCGAGGCATTGCCGGCGGTGACGCCACCGGCCTTGTCAAACGCGGGGCGCAGGCCAGCCAATGCTTCGGCATTGGATTTGCGGTTGATAAATTCATCAGCCGCGAACACGATGGGGTCGCCTTTTTTCTGGGCGATGCTAAAGGGCACGATTTCATCGACAAACTTGCCCGCGTCTTGCGCAGCCGCGGCTTTTTGTTGGCTGGCCAGGGCCAGCGCGTCTTGCATATCGCGGCTGATGCCGTGGGCCTTGGCCACGTTCTCGGCGGTGATGCCCATGTGGTACTGGTTGTACACATCCCACAGGCCATCGACAATCATCGAGTCCACCATATTCCAATTGCCCATGCGCTGGCCGTCGCGGCTGCCCATCAGCACATGGGGCGAGGCGCTCATGTTTTCCTGACCACCGGCGATCACGATATCGCTGTCACCCCAGGCCACGGCTTGCGCGGCCAGCATCACCGCCTTGAGGCCGGAGCCGCAGACGGCGTTGATGGTCAGCGCCGGCGTTTCTTTGGCCAGACCGCTTTTCATCAGCGATTGGCGCGCGGGGTTTTGGCCCGAACCTGCTGCCAGCACCTGGCCCATGATGACTTCGCCCACCTGGTCTGCGGCCAAACCGGTGCGCTCCAGCAGGTTACGAATAACCGCGGCGCCCAGCTCAGGCGCAGCGACTTTGGACAGGCTTCCGCCAAATTTGCCTACGGCCGTGCGGGTGGCAGCAACGATAACGATGTCTTGCATTTTTTATGTCTCCAAATAGTGAAAGTTAAACCGACTCAATGAAAGGTGTGTGAAAGGCTTTGGCCCGGATCAGGCCTTGGCCAGTACATAGGTGCCGGGCGCTGCAAAACTGGCTTTGTATTTGGCGCGGCCATAGGATTTAGGCGCGGCCACTTGTTTGCCTGAATGGGACTTGAGCCATTGCGCCCAATCGGTCCACCAGCTGCCTGGGTGTTCCACCGCAGTTTGCATCCACTGTGCGTGGCTAACGGGCAGTTTGCCGTCGGCGCGGATCCAGTGACTGCGCTTGTTTTTTGCGGGTGGGTTAATCACGCCGGCAATGTGGCCGGAGGCGCCCATGACAAAACGCTTTTTACCGGGCAGCGCCTGCGTAGACGCATACGCACCGCCGATTGGCACGATATGGTCTTCACGCGAACCATAAATATAAAAAGGGGTATCGAGTAACCCGAAATCAATCTGCTCGCCGCAGACCGTAGCCGCGCCGGGCTGCACCAATTTGTTTTCTAGATAGGTGTTGCGCAGATACCAGGCGTAGTAGGGGCCGGGCAAATTGGTGGCGTCCGAGTTCCAGTACAAAAGGTCAAAAGGCGGCGGCGTTTCGCCTTTGAGGTAGTTGCCCACCACGTAATTCCAGACCAGATCATTGGGGCGTAAAAAACTGAAGGTAGACGCCAAGTCTTGGCCTTTCATCAAGCCGCCATCGCCCATTTCTTGCTCACGAAATTTAACGAAAGACTCGTCAATAAATACATCCAATATGCCGCTGTCGGTGAAGTCGAGTAGCGTGGTCAGCAGCGTGGTACTGGCCACCGGATGCGCGCCGCGTGCCGCGAGCACTGCCAGTGCCGTGGTCAGCATGGTGCCGCCGACGCAAAAGCCCAGGGCGTTAATGCTGTGGTCGGTACCGCGCTTGCCAACGATCTCTTGCGTCACGCCAATGGCTTGGATCACCGCGTCTTCAATGTAGTCGTCCCAGGTTTTGTGCGCCAAAGATGCGTCCGGGTTACGCCAGCTCACCACAAAAGTGCGGTGGCCTTGGGCTACCGCGTAGCGCACCACCGAGTTCTCGGGCTGCAAGTCCAAGATGTAGTACTTATTAATGCAGGGCGGCACCATGAGGAAAGGCTTTTCAAACACCTTGGCCGTCAAGGGCTTGTATTCGATCAATTGGAAGAGTTCGTTCTCAAAAACCACTGCGCCTTCGGTAGTAGCCACGTTTTTACCAACGGTGAACACGCTCTCGTCGGTCATGGACACATGGCCCTGGCGCATATCGTGCATCAGGTTTTGCATGCCTTTAGCAATGCTTTCTCCCTTGGTTTCCAAGGCTTTTTGCTGGGCTTCAGCGTTGAAAGCCAAGAAATTACTGGGCGCTGCCGCCGCTACGCCCTGCTCTACGGCAAAGCGCAGGCGGTTGCGGGTTTTTTCATCGGCATCGACCGCGTCGGTCAGCGCCATGAGGGTGCGGCTATTGAGCAGGTACACCGCAGCGCTCAGCGCTGCGACCGGGTTATGGTGCCAGGCCGGGTCGGCAAAGCGTTTGTCCTTTATTTGCAGTCCGCCTACGCTCATCATCTGCGTCATCAGGGCCTGCGCGTCCTGCACGTACTGTTGTTGTACCGCCTGCAATTTGTCCACAGAAAACTGGATAGCCGGGGGCGCCGAGGGCTGCGCTATGGCTGACATGGTCGCAGTGAGGTCCAGGGTTTGGAAGTTTTCCAGCGCTTTGGTCCAGGATTGGCTTACAGTCTCCTGGAATTGGGCGGCGGTTTTCGACCAGATATCAAACTGCGGGTTGTCCACGTTGTGTCCTCTTGATCCGCAGAATGGTGCTGCGTTGGTAGTGTTTGCTTCAGATTATCTGAGTGCTGGCCTTCGCCAGACTGACAATTTTTGCTGCGGTGCAGCATTTTAAGCTAAAAATATGTATATCGTCCCTATTGCATGGTTGTATGTGGCTTTTATGATGGCCGTGGCCGAAGCCACCAGCACCCAGGGTACGGTGCTGGGGGCTTTTTTTACCTTTGTGTTGTACGGGCTGATGCCCATAGGCTTGCTGCTTTATTTCATGGGTACCCCCGGACGGCGGCGCAAGCGCCTAGCGCGCGAAGCAGAAGAAACAGAGGCCTATTTGGCGGCCCAGGCGGCACAAGCCGCGCTGACACCGCAGGCCGCGCTGGCACCACCGGCGGAACCAGTGCCACAGCCCGCGCAAGCTATAGGAGGCCTAAGCCTCGCCTCACAGCAGGCAAATACTGGCGACTTGGCGCCCGGTGACCTTGTCGCGCCGGTACGAAAAGAACCTTGAGGGATTGCCCACAGTGCACCAGTTGGGGCTGCCATCATTACCAAACACCGCCTGCACGCCGCTGGTAGCCAGGCGCTGACGCGCCAGCAATGGCAGATCGGCCAAAAATTTGCCACCCGCCAAGGGCACGAAGGCCTGCGCTGCCTCGGGTGAAAACACCATAAAAGCTGCCCGCACCTGCGGCCCCACTTCAAATACCTGCGGGCCAATGCAGGGCCCTAGCCAGGCTAGCCACCGCGCCGCCGACTGAAGGGAGGGCTGTATAAGTCCGTCATCGCCAGGAGCGCGGTGAACCGGCGATCCATCAATGCTTAATTCGAAATCAGCAATGGATTGCTTCGCTGCGCTCGCCATGACCGGGTTGGAATTTTTAATGGATTGCTTCAACGCGCTCGCAATGACGGGTTTGGAGTTTTCCAGAGGCTCCCTGCCCATCGCAGCCTGGGAAGCAAAAAAAGCCTCGACCACGCCTACCCCCTGTTCCCCCGCCAAGCCACGCCAGCCCGCATGCAAGGCGCCCACCTGGGTCGCCTGCCCATCGGCCACATGGCACAGCAAGATCGGCAGGCAATCGGCAATGCCCACGGTACAGGCGAGGCCGGGTTGGCCGGTGTAGCTGCCGTCGGCTTCCTGGTAATCGGGGGTTTGCGCGTTAAGGGCCAGCAAGCGCGTGCCGTGTACCTGCTTGAGCAGCACAGGCCGCGCACCCAGCGCATGCGTCAGCCGCTGCACATTGCGGGCCACCGCCTGCGGCGCGTCGCCCACATACGCGCCCAGGTTGAGGCTGTCATAAGGAGCTTGCGACACACCCCCGGCGCGCGTGGTGCACAGCGCGCGCACCGAAAGCGGCGCCGGCCAGTCGGGCTTCAGCCAGTCTGGATGCGGCGCAAGGAACGCGGTAGTCTCTGGAATTTGCATAGGCTGAGCATAAACCGGCGCCTGCCCCGCTAACATTGGCCTGTCGGACCATGACCTATGGCGCCCACACCACACAACGCACTGAAGCAGCCCATGATTCTTGAAATTGCCGACATCCGCATCCACCCTGGCCAAAACGCCGACTTCGAAGCCGCTATCGCGCGCGGCGCAGGCAGCGTCATCGCACACGCCAAAGGGTTTCACGGCTTTAAGGTCAATAGAAGCATGGAAACGCCCGAGCGCTATGTGTTGCAAATCTTTTGGGCCACGCTAGAGGACCATACCGTGGGCTTTCGCGAGTCGCCCGCATTTACTGAGTGGCGCGCCATCGTGGGTCCGTTTTTCGGCGAGCCACCGCATGTGGAGCATTTCGAACTCGTTGCCCAGTCTGACTAAACCAGGAGCCTCCTCATGATTTACAGCTTCACGCCCCCCGCCGTAGTTGGCGTTGCGGTGGTGGACTCGCCCGCACTGTTTCCGGTGCATCGCATTTACTGCGTGGGCCGCAACTACGAAGAGCATGCAAAAGAAATGGGCGGCACGGGCCGCGAAGCACCCTTTTTCTTTATGAAACCGGCCGATGCGGTGCTCTATTGCGCGCCGGACGCCACCGCGCAAATGCCTTACCCCACCCTCACCGCCAATCTGCACCATGAGATTGAGCTGGTGGTCGCTATCGGCCTAGGTGGCCACCACATCAGAGCGGCAGATGCGCACCGCCATATTTTTGGTTACGCAGTGGGCCTGGACATGACGCGCCGAGACCTGCAAAACGACATGAAAAAACAAAGCCGTCCCTGGTGTATCGGCAAAGGCTTTGAAAACTCTGCGCCGATCGGCGCCATTACGCCAGCATCGCAAGTGCCTGGCATTGAGCAAGCACGCATCGCCCTGGAAGTGAACGGCCAGGCACGCCAAAGCAGCGTGATCAGCAAAATGATCTGGAATATTGCCGAGACGATTGAACAACTCTCCATCGGCTGGATTTTGCAGCCTGGCGACCTGATTTATAGCGGCACCCCCGAAGGCGTAGGCGCGGTGCAAGCCGGTGATGTGCTGGTGGGCAGTGTCGATGGCTTGTCGGACTTGCGCATGATCATTACCGCACCGGCGGCTATCTAAGGCACCTGTATGCACGGATCTCCGATTAAGCATTGCCGCCAATGCGGCAGCGCGGTGGAACAGCGCATTCCCGACGACGGCGACACCAAGCCGCGCGCCGTCTGCCCGGCCTGCCACACCATCCACTACATCAATCCGCTCAATGTGGTGGGCACCATCCCGGTGTGGGGCGACAAAGTGCTGCTGTGCAAACGCAATATAGAGCCGCGCAAAGGCAAGTGGACGCTGCCTGCGGGATTCATGGAATTGGGCGAGACCACCGCCGAAGGCGCGGCGCGTGAAACCGTGGAAGAGGCCGGGGCGCAGTTTGAAATGCAAGCCCTGTTTTCGCTGATCAATGTGGCGCGCGTGGGTCAGGTGCATTTGTTTTACCGCGCCACCTTGCTCAGTCCCGAATTTGCGCCCGGCACTGAAACCCAGGAAGCGGTGTTGTTTGACGAAGCCGATATTCCCTGGGACGAAATAGCTTTTCGCACGGTTAAAGAAACACTGGAACATTTTTTTGCAGATCGGCGTGCGGGCCAATTCGGCTTTCATACGCTGGACATTTAATGCAGGCCCATCTGCAGCCACCGGTGCTGCTTGCTATGCACCACTTTAAACATGCGCGCTGGTCCGAGCGGCGCGAATTGCTGCATGGCTGGTTCTACCGCTTTGGTGTTTATGCCTCGCTCAACTTCATTGACGAACCAGCCTGGCTCGCGCTTATTTTTTGCTGAAGACTGAAGCCTGCATGCTGCCCTGTTTTGTCGTCATCGACCTGGAAACCACCGGCGGTAATGCGCAGCAAGACCGCATTACCGAAATCGCCGCCGTACGTGTTGAACACGGCGTGGAGGTGGCGCGCTGGAGCAGCTTGGTCAACCCCGGTGTGCGCATACCGCCCTATATCCAAAGCCTGACCGGCATTAGCGACGCCATGGTGCAGGACGCACCGTATTTCGAAGACGTAGCCAGCCGCTTGCTCGAACTCTTGGACGGGGCAGTATTCGTGGCGCATAACGTGCGCTTTGACCATGGCTTTGTGCTGCATGCGCTAGAGCGCATGGACAAACCCTTCAAGGTCAAAACCCTGTGTACCGTGCGCTTGTCGCGCAAGCTTTTCCCGGCGCACAAAGGCCATGGCCTGGATGCGATATCGCAGCGCCACGGCTTGCACACACTGGCGCGCCACCGCGCCATGGGCGACGTGGAATTGGTACTGGGTTTTTTACAGGTAGCGCGCGCAGACCTGGGCGCCGAAGTGCTGCAGCGCGAGGCAGTCGCCCTGCTGCAAGGCAGCGCCAGCGTACCGCCGCAATTGGAAACACCGATAGCCGATGTACCGGATCGACCCGGCGTTTATTTGTTTTTCGGCGAAGGCACGATACCGCTTTACATCGGCAAAAGCGTGAATATGCGCACCCGCGTGCTATCGCACTTTCAGGCCTCCACACGCCAGGCGCGCGAGATGCGCATACTGCAGGAGATTAGGCGCATCGAGTGGCAGGAAACCGCAGGCAAACTGGGCGCCCTCTTGCTTGAATCGCGCTGGGTGAAGGAGCGCCAACCCATACACAACCGGCAACTGCGACGCACGCGCGGCCTGCAAGCCTGGCAACTGGCAGACGCGCCAGATGCCAAGCCCTTGCTCAGCCTGGTCGGCCTGGACGATATGGATGCAGCCGCTTTTAGTAGCTTGTACGGCGCCTACCGCTCCAAACGCCAGGCTCTTGATGCACTGCGCACGCTATGCGAAAACCACGCTCTGTGCCCTCAAACTCTGGGCTTGGAGTCCGGCAAAGGCCATTGCTTTGCCAGCCAGATCGGCAAATGCAAAGGCGTATGCGCGGGCCGCGAAAACCCCAACGTGCACCGCCTGCGCGTGCAACTGACCTTGACGGGCGAGCAATTACAAGCCTGGCCTTTTGCCGGGCCCATAGGTATTCGCGAATACGACGCGCGCAGCGGCCGCACCGATATCCATGTGTTCGAGCAATGGTGCCACCTGGCGACCGTACATGACGAAGAAGAACTAGCGCAGGCCCTGCAAACCCGCCAGGCACTGGCCTTTGATGTGGATACCTACCGGCTGCTACTCAAGCGCTTATCGGGCAAGGGAGACCGCAATTTACTGGTGCTCAAGCGGGCTCAAGAGCTTTGAAGCACTGGGATGACTAAGCTGCGCCAGGCAACAAGACGGTGCGCAGCACCATGTCCACAATCAAGCTCTCGGCCGCCGCAAAGTCGGCCTCGTCGAGTTCTTGCTTGCCCAGCACCAGGCTGATCTGGCTGCTCCAGTCGGCATAGACTTGGGTAGAGGCCCATAGCAGGACCATCAGGTGGCGGCCGTCCACCTGGCGGCACAAGCCGCGTTCGGCCCAGCGGTTGAAGATAGCCACATCGGCTTGCAGGGCCGGTATCACCCGCTCGGCAATTTCGGCCGCAAAAATCGGCGCGCCGGATATCACTTCATTGGCATAAACACGCGAATCGTCCGGGTGCTCGCGCGAAAAGCGCAATTTCCCCGCGATGTACTCCCGCAGCGCCTGCTCCGGGTCATCGGGACGCTGGCTGAGCGCATCCATATAAGAAAGCCACACATCTAGCACCCCGTGCAGCACGCGCCGGTACAAAGCCTCTTTGCTGGGGAAGTAATAAAGCAGGTTTTGCTTGGACGCGCCCACCGCCTTGGCAACATGGTCCAAGGACACGCCGCCGAAGCCGCGTTGGGCAAACAAGCGCTTGGCCGCGGCCAGGATGTCCTGCTCCAGTTTTTCCCGCGCAATACTGACCTTGACTGGTTTCATACCCCCATTCTTTCACCATTGGTACGGCTCTTGCTGAGTAAATCGCTAGGGTTTTTACCAATTGGTAAAACAAATTTTCCACATTTAAATACACGCGATCGCGCAAAGCTCGAGGTTCAACAGCCTAGAAGCGCGAAATCGGATGAAAAACCCGTAACCGGATCAGCCACTATGCACACAGACAGCTCCACCTCCGGCATCGCTGCCGGACGCCTCAGCGGCGCGGACCTGGCGCGCAATTTTTGCGACGCCCACCCGCCCATGAACCTTGCGCAAGCCCGCATCGAGGCCGACCGCTGCTACTACTGTTACGACGCGCCCTGCCAGACCGCCTGCCCCACCGGCATTGACGTGCCCAGCTTTATCCAGCGCATTGCCGATGGCAATCTGCGAGGCGCGGCGCACGCCATTTTGGAAGCCAACCCGCTGGGCGGCATGTGCGCCCGCGTCTGTCCCACCGAAGTGCTCTGCGAACAGGCCTGCGTGCGCAACACGCAAGAGGACAAGCCCGTAGAAATCGGCCAATTGCAGCGCTACGCTACCGACCACCTGATGGCCCACCCGGGTAAGCCCTTATTCACCCGCGCCGCCCCCAGCGGCAAGCGCGTCGCAGTGGTCGGCGCTGGCCCGGCGGGCCTGGCCTGTGCCCATGGTCTGGCACGTTTTGGCCACGAGGTGGTGCTGATGGACGCACAGCCCAAACTGGGCGGTCTCAACGAATACGGCCTGGCTACTTACAAGACGGTGGACGACTTTGCGCAAAAAGAAGTGCAATGGCTGCTCTCGATTGGCGGCATAACGGTGCGCCACGGCACCGCCTTGGGGCGCGAGGTGCACCTCGATGGACTCTGCGCGGAATATGACGCCGTGTTTTTAGGCCTGGGTCTGGGAGGGGTCAACAGCATTGGCATCGCCGAACCGCAGGCCACGGGCCTGGGCAACGCGGTGGACTTTATTGCCGAACTGCGCCAAGTCAAAGACCTGACGCAAGTGCCAGTGGGTCGGCGTGTGGTCGTCATCGGCGGCGGAATGACCGCCGTAGATGCCGCCGTGCAGTCGCGCAAACTGGGGGCGCAAAGCGTCACCATGGTGTACCGGCGGGGCAGCGCCGACATGGGCGCCTCTACCCACGAACAAGCCTGGGCGCTAGAAAACGGCGTGCACATCCAACACTGGGCCAGCCCCCTGCAAGTGCTGAGCGAAAACGGCCATGTCAGCGGCGTGGAGTTTGAGCGCACGCAGATGGTCGGCGGCAAGCTGCAAGGTGGGGGCGAGCGCTTTGTCGTGGCGGCCGATGTGGTGCTCAAAGCCATCGGTCAAACCATGGTGACACAGCCTCTGGGCAGCGCACTGGAACTGCAATCGGGGCGCATACGCACCGACGCCCAGGGCCAGACATCGCACCCCAAAGTCTGGGCCGGTGGCGACTGCCGCGTCGGTGGGCGTGACCTTACCGTCGAAGCCGTGGAACACGGCAAGGTCGCTGCGCGCGCCATCCATGCCGCTCTTGGTGCCGCCACCTTGAACGCTTAAGGCGCCCCAGCATACTGAACCCGGAGAACACACACCATGGCCGATTTAAGCACCGTATTTGCAGGCATACACAGCCCCAACCCCTTTTGGCTGGCCTCAGCCCCGCCCACCGACAAAGCCTATAACGTCAACCGCGCTTTCGAAGCCGGTTGGGGCGGCGTAGTCTGGAAGACATTGGGCGAGGACGGCCCGCCCATCGTCAATGTCAGCGGCCCGCGCTATGGGGCCCTCCATACGCCGGACCGGCGCCTGATTGGCTTTAACAACATCGAACTGATCACCGACCGCGACCTGCACCTGAACCTGCGTGAAATCAAAGAGGTCAAGCGCAACTGGCCGGACCGCGCCATGGTCGTGTCGCTCATGGTGCCCTGCGAAGAACAGGCATGGAAATCCATCTTGCCGCTGGTGGAAGACACTGGCGCCGATGGCATTGAGCTCAACTTCGGCTGCCCACACGGCATGAGCGAGCGCGGCATGGGCGCCGCCGTGGGCCAGGTGCCCGAATACATCGAAATGGTCACCGCCTGGTGCAAGCAATACAGCCGCCTGCCGGTGATCGTCAAGCTCACACCCAATATCACCGACATCCGCAACCCGGCGCGCGCCGCCAAAAAAGGCGGGGCCGATGCGGTCTCGCTGATCAATACCATCAACTCCATCATGGGCGTGGACCCGGACAGCCTCTCCATGAGCCCGTCCACCGGCGGCATGGGCTCGCACGGCGGCTACTGCGGCCCTGCCGTCAAACCCATCGCTTTGAACATGGTGGCCGAAATCGCACGCGACGCGCAAACCGCCGGCCTGCCCATCTCCGGCATTGGCGGCGTGGGCACCTGGCGCGACGCGCTGGACTACCTGGCCCTGGGCGCGGGCAACGTGCAGGTCTGCACCGCCGCCATGGTCTATGGCTTCAAGATCGTGCAGGAAATGCACAGCGGCTTGTCCAATTACATGGACGACAAAGGCTTTAGCAGCGTCTCGGAGATCGTTGGCAAAGCCCTGCCCACCGTCTCGGCCTGGCAATTCCTCAACCTGCAACACATCACCAAAGCCGTCATCAACCAAGATAGCTGCATCCAGTGCGGCCGCTGCCACATCGCCTGTGAAGACACCTCGCACCAGGCCATCACCGCCAGCAAAGACGGTAAGCGCTACTTTGAAGTGCAGGAAGATGAATGCGTGGGCTGCAACCTGTGCGTGGTCGCTTGCCCGGTGCCCGAGTGCATCACTCTGCGCGACCTGGCCCCCGGGGAAACCGACCTGCGTACCGGCACGGTGGTCACCGGCAGCCACGGCGACTGGACCACCCACCCCAATAACCCCATGCGGGCTGCAGCTTAGTCCACAATGGGCCACGGCACGCATTAAAACCCCTCACCATACCCCCCCGTTGAAGGACTTATTCTTATGAGCTCACTGCATATCCGTGGCGGCACCGTCGTCAATGCCGACCGCCAATTCCGCGCCGATGTCCTCACCCAGGACGGCAAGATTGTTGCCGTGGGCGAAAACCTAGCCACCCCGGCGGGCGCCACCGTGGTGGACGCCGGCGGCCAGTACGTCATGCCTGGTGGCATCGATCCGCACACCCACATGCAACTGCCTTTTATGGGCACCGTCACCATGGACGACTTCTTCGACGGCACCGCTGCGGGCATGGCCGGGGGCACCACGACCATCATCGATTTCGTCATCCCCGACCCACAGGAAAACATCATCGAGGCCTATAGAAAATGGCGCGGCTGGGCCGAAAAATCTGCCGGCGACTACAGCTTTCACGTCGCCATTACCTGGTGGAGCGAGCAGGTACGCAAAGACATGGGCACCTTGGTCAACGAAGAAGGCATCAACAGCTTTAAGCACTTCATGGCCTATAAAAACGCCATCATGTGCGACGACGAAACCCTGGTCAACAGCTTCAAACGCGCACTAGAACTAGGCGCCATGCCCACCGTACATGCGGAGAACGGCGAGCTGGTCTATTTGCTGCAACAAACCGTGGCCGACATGGGCATCATGGGCCCCGAAGGCCACCCGCTCTCGCGCCCACCCATGGTCGAAGGCGAAGCGGCCAACCGTGCGATCGCCATTGCCGATGTGCTCAATGTGCCCATCTATGTGGTGCACGTCTCATGCATCGAATCAGCCGAGGCCATTGCCCGTGCGCGCGCGCGTGGCCAGAGGGTCTATGGCGAAGTGCTGGCCGGCCATTTGGTCATCGACGACAGCGTCTACCGCGACCCGAACTTCGCCACGGCTGCGGGTTACGTCATGAGCCCGCCCTTCCGACCCAAAGGCAACCAAGAATTTTTATGGCGCGGCCTGCAATCAGGCAATTTGCACACTACCGCCACCGACCACTGCACCTTCTGCGCCGCGCAAAAAGCCGCCGGCAAAGAGAACTTCGCCAAGATCCCCAACGGCTGCGGCGGCGTCGAAGAGCGCCTGGCCGTCATATGGGACGCCGGTGTGAATACGGGTCGCCTCACGCCCTCAGAGTTCGTGGCCATCACCTCGGCCAACACCGCCAAGCTCTTCAACATCTACCCGCAAAAAGGCAGCGTCTCCATAGGCGCCGACGCCGACCTGGTGGTCTGGGATCCAGAAGGCAGTAAAACCTTGTCGGTTAAAACCCAGTTCAGCAAAGGCGACTTCAACATCTTCGAAGGCCGCACGGTGCGTGGCGTTCCCACCCATACCGTGAGCCAGGGCAAATTGGTGTTTGTGCAAGGCGACTTACGCGCTGAACGCGGTGTGGGGCGGTATATCAAACGCCCGGCGTTTAATGCCAACTTTGCGCCTATGGCTTTGCGGGCGGAGACGCTCAAGCCTTCGGCTGTGGTGCGGTAGGGGTTTTTGCTTTGCGGCGCATCCTATGCTGTCTCTTATGAGCCCCGGCGGGGCGTGGTTTTTCCCCGGCTTCCCCCCCGCCCCTTCACCCCCTCGGAGGGTCAAGGGGAGCCTGAACAGCCGATTTGGTTTTTTTGGGCCGGATAGGGTTTTTGATTCGGGGCTTTGCGGTGCAGGTCTGTTTGCGCAGATTGGTGAACATGGCGGTCGTAGTCAATGGCATGCGGTTTGGAACGCCAGCTCTAGTAGCTTGGTTTTGAGTGGCGCGGAAGTAGCGCAAGCAGCAAGCCGACTGCAAAAAAAGTCCGCCGTCAGCAGGCGCACTCGCGCGTGCAAGGTGAGCGCAGCGAACGAGCACACGCGGCCCCCCGCTGCCATAGGCCGTGCTGAGCAACGCAGCGGCGACCGGATCAGGGCGGGCGCTTGTTTGAGCGTAGCGAGTTTGCGCCCGACCCCGGGCGGCGCGAGTAGCGCAAGGTACCCCGTAGGGGCACGGCCTTTGGCTCGCATTTTCTGTGGTTACTTTCTTTTGGCGAAGCAAAAGAAAGTAACTCGGCCAGCAGGCCGAAACCTGAACCCAGCTTAAGACCAAAACCGGTATTCAAGAACTTCACTTAAGGAGCAAAAAAATGAGCAGCATCACCATCGACATCTCCCAAATCCGAATCAACGGCGACCGCCTCTGGGCCTCCCTCATGGAGTTAGCCCAAATCGGCGCAACCCCCAAAGGCGGTGTCTGCCGCCTGACCCTGACCGACCTGGATAAGCAAGGCCGCGATCTGGTCACTCGCTGGGCCCGAGAGGCTGGAATGAGCGTGACCATCGACAAAATCGGCAACGGTTTTATGCGCCGTCCGGGCCGTAACAACAGCTTGCCGCCGATCATGACCGGCAGCCACATCGACACGCAGCCCACCGGCGGCAAGTTCGATGGCAATTATGGCGTGCTGGCCGGGCTGGAAGTGGTGCGCACGCTGAACGATCTGGGCATCGAAACCGAAGCGCCTATCGAAGTGGCTTTCTGGACCAATGAAGAAGGTTCGCGCTTTGTGCCGGTGATGATGGGCTCGGGCGTGTTCGCCAAAGCTTTCACCTTAGAGCATGCCTACGCCGCCACCGACACCACGGGCGTGTCGGTCAAAGAAGAGCTGACGCGCATCGGCTACATCGGCGACCAGGAGCCGGGCGACCATCCGATTGGCGCCTACTTTGAAACCCATATCGAACAAGGCCCGGTGCTCGAAGACAACGATGTCACCATCGGCGTGGTGCAAGGCGTGCTGGGCATTCGCTGGTTTGACTGCACCGTGACCGGCATGGAAGCGCATGCCGGCCCCACGCCCATGGCGCTGCGCCGCGATGCCATGCAAGTGTCCACGCACATCATGCAAGAAGTAGTGGCTTCGGCCCTACGCCACGCGCCGCACGGACGCGGCACCGTGGGCATGGTGCAAGTGTTTCCTAACAGCCGCAACGTGATTCCGGGCCGGGTCAAATTCAGCATCGACTTGCGCAACTCCACCGACGCCCTGGTAGACCAAATGGTCGAAGAAGTCAAAGCCTTTGCCGCGCGCAAAGCCACCGAAACCGGCTTGGACGTGAAGATCGAAATGGTCTCCAGCTACTCGGCCATCGGCTTTCATGCCGACTGCATCGACGCCGTAGCGCGCGCCGCCAAAAAACT
>CAMBFN010000037.1 GCA_945865425.1 Comamonas sp. lk
TGGTCCAGGTGGAAAAAGAAGAGCGCGGCAACAAGGGCGCAGCCCTGACGACCTATGTCTCCCTGGCTGGCCGCTATGTGGTTTTAATGCCTAACAACCCCCGTGGCGGTGGCGTGAGCCGGCGCATCGAGGGTGAGGACCGTTCGGACCTGAAAGAGGCCCTGGACCAGCTCGAATACCCCAACGGCATGAGCATCATTGCCCGCACCGCCGGCATTGGCCGCAGCGCGCCTGAGTTGCAATGGGACTTGAACTATCTGCTCAAACTTTGGAACGCCATCGACGGCGCATCCAAGAGCGGCAAGGGCGCTTTCCTGATTTACCAGGAATCTAGCCTGGTCATCCGCGCCATCCGCGACTATTTCAACCACGACATCGGCGACATCCTGATCGATACCGACGATGTATATGAACAAGCCCAGCAGTTCATGGCCCACGTCATGCCCGAGCATGCGGCCCGCGTGAAGCGCTACCGTGACGATGCGCCCTTGTTCAGCCGCTTTCAGATCGAGCACCAGATCGAATCGGCCTATGCACGCACCGTGCAACTACCCAGCGGCGGCGCTATCGTGATCGACCACACTGAAGCGCTGGTCAGCGTGGACGTGAACTCGGCACGGGCCATTAAAGGCGGTGACATCGAAGAAACCGCCACCCGCACCAACTTGGAAGCCGCTGACGAAGTGGCGCGCCAAATGCGTTTGCGCGACTTGGGCGGCCTGATCGTGATCGACTTTATCGACATGGAAGAAAGCCGCAACCGCCGCGAGGTGGAAAGCCGCTTGCGCGACGCGCTGCGCCAGGACCGCGCCCGTGTGCAATTTGGCACCATTAGCAAATTTGGCTTGATGGAAATGAGCCGCCAGCGCCTGCGCCCGGCCCTGTCCGAAGGCGCGTCTATCCCCTGCCCGCGCTGCGGAGGTTCGGGCCATATCCGAGATACCGAATCGAGCGCACTGCAAATTTTGCGCATCATCCAGGAGGAGTCGCTCAAGGACAACACGGCGTCGGTGCTATGCCAGGTGCCGGTGGAAGTGGCCTCTTTCCTGCTCAATGAAAAGCGCACCGAGATCGCCAAGATCGAACTCAAACAGCGCATCAACGTGCTGATGGTGCCCAACAAAACGCTGGAAACGCCGAACTACAAGCTCGAGCGCTTGAAGCACGACGACCCACGACTAGACCACATCGAGGCGAGCTACAAAATGGCGGACACCATCGAGGACCCCACCTCGGTAACCCGCCGCTCGCAAGAGCCAACCAACAAGCAAACCCCGGTGATAAAGGGTGTCTTGCCCGATGCACCTGCGCCCCAAGCCGCGCCGCGCCCCCAAGCGCCGCCCAAAGCCGCAGCACCGGTGCGCGCCGCACCCATTATGCCAGCAGCAGCGGCACCTGCAGCCCAGCAAGGATTTTTCTCCTGGGTCAAGAGTTTGTTCGCTGCTCCGGCGCCAGCCCCGACAGACAGCAAACCCGTCGCACCCAAAGCCGACGAACGGCGTGAAGGTCGCCCCCCGCGCGAGGGTAGTCGCGACAGTCAGGGACGTGGCGCGCGCGGTGAAGGCCGTGGCGAGGCCCGCGCAGATGGACGCAGCGATGGCCGCAACAGCCGTGGCGGACGCGGCGGGCGTGGTGGCGAACGTGGCGGTGAACGTGGCAGCCAACGCGAGCGTTTCGATGCCGAAGGAAAACCCCTGGCAGCCGGCGACAACACCCAGGCTGTGAACCTAGACACTAACGGCGCCGAAAGTCCGCGTCCCGCTCGCGCCGGACGCGGCGGACGCAACAGTGAACGTGGTGAACGCGGCGAGCGTGGCGAGCGTAGCGAACGCTCTGAGAATGGCGAACGCCAAGCGGACCGGGCTGGCGATACGGGCTTGCCAACTGACACCAATGGCAATGACAACGCGGGGCGTGAAGGCGGTGCGCGCGAAGGCCGTGAAGGCGGGCGCAGCCGTGGCGGTCGGGGTCGTCGTAATGACCGTGGCCCGCGTTTGGACGAAGCAGGTAACCAGATTGCGCTAGCGCAAGGCCAGGATGAAGCCAACGGACAGGCAAGGACTGAAGGCGGAGCACCCGAAAACGCCGATAACCGTGACAGCAATGGCCGCCGCTCACGCGACCGCTATGGCCGCGAGCGCGGCCCGCGTGGCGGACGTGATGCCGAGGCGGATAAGCAGGAAGAGCAAACACCAAGCAACTTCGAGATGCGCCAGTCCGAGCGCGCAAGCGAAGACGGCGAGGCGCCGGTGCGTTCCTATTTCACGCAATCGACGGCAGCGCCCAGCGCGGCACCAGCCCCCGCGGCGGCGCATGCCGATGCAGCTCCTCACACCGCGGCGCATGCCGATGCGGCTCCTCACACCGCGGCGCAAGTTGACGCGAATCCAGAGGCTAGGGTGCAGGCAGAGCTTGCGCCACAGGCCGTAGCGCAGCGCCAGGTAACACCGCAGGCCGCAGCGCCCGTCATGAGCGCTGCAGCACCGGCGACTGCGGCCACCGTAGCCCCGGCTGCACCGGCCATGCCAGCAGCGAGTGCCTTTGTGTTGCCGCTTGAAAACCTGCAAACCGTGGCCCAAAGCTCAGGTTTGCAATGGGTGAACTCGGACCCGCAAAAAATCGCTGCGGTGCAAGCCGCTATTGCCGCAGAATCCGCTGCGGTGCATCTGCCACGCGAACGTCCTGCGCCAGTGGTGTTGGACGATGCGCCGCTGGTATTGGTCGAGACCAAGCGCGACCTAGGTCAGATGCAACTGCCTATCGCCTAAAGCGAGGCGAAAGCGCGACAAGTGGCCGCTTTCGCAGCTGCAAGGGATAAAGGGCACTTCGGTGCCCTTTATTTTTTGCGATTCCAGACGGCGCAAAAGCCGGCAGAATTTATTGCGCGCAGTTAGGCTTTTCGCTGTTCCAGCGAAGCAAGAATGCGCTGGGCATCGCCCTTGATTTCCGGATCGGGACTGGTCGCTATGCATTGGCGCAGCAAATGCTGGGCCTTGCCCCACAAACTCAAACGCACACACATCACAGCGCCCAGGTATTGCAAGAGTGGATCGCGCGCCTGGCTGCCTTGGGCAGACTCGATGCGCGACACCCACTTCACATCCGGGGCCTCGTGCTGGGATAGCAGGCCGGCTTCCAGACAGCGTACCAATCGCATACGCTGCAACGGGCTCAGGGTCTTGGGGTCCTGGACCATGCGCTCCCAGACCGGTAGCAACCATTGGCGCGATTGGGCAGCGTCCCCTCCCTTGGCCAACCAATGCTTGGCCATACCCAGGGCCACATCGGGCAAGGTACGCTCTTGGTCGTCCAGAAAATCCCAGGCGGTCAATATCTGACCGGTGTCCTGCCCTGCATGCAAAAGTTCAAGCGCCAGCGCCTGCGAGATACTTGCGCCATTGCCTCTCGAGATCGCGCGGTGTTTGACCAGCAAACGCACGGTCTCCAACGCCACTGCGTTTTCGCCCTGCATACGGGCCACCCTAAAACGCAATCGCAGCGCCAATGTGCGCCGGGCAGCGCCCTGGGGCAGGCGCTCTAACCACTGTGCGGCGGAAGGTGCATCATGGTCATCCAAGGCCCAGCGCGCGGCACGCATATAAAAGCCTTCCTGAGTGGCACTGACTTCTGGAAAATTCAACAAATCAGTGGCCTGCTGGAAATGTTTATCACGCAGGTTTTGGTCTTGCACGGCATGCGCGCTCTCTGCAGCTACTAAATGCAAAATGGCTTGGATGCGCAGACTACGGCCCTGCGATTGATCTTGCGCATCCGCGCGCGTGTGCATGGCAAGTGCGTACTCAGCCGCTTTACGCGCCCGCACAAAGCGGCCCGCCACCAAATGCGCCAAGGCATCGACTAGCGAGCTTTGCACCCAACGCTCTTTTTGCTGCAAGCGCCAGCGCCGCGCCTGCCCGGGAATGCCGGCAAAAGTTTCCAAGGTGCCCAGCGCAAGGTGGACAACCACAAAAAGCGCCAGCAAAACCAACAGTACCAAGTTCAGCGACAAGTCCACCCGGTAAGGCGGCCAGAATAAGGTCACCGTGCCGGGGTTGCTCGCAGCAAACAATGCGCTGCCAACGGCCACGCCAAATAAAGCCAGCAGCCACAAAACAGCGCGTACCACCTCAGCGTCCCGCAGCCGCAGTCGAAAGCGCCGCCAAGGTCTCGTCCACCCGCGGCACATCCAAAGTACGCATTTTGGTTTGTACTTGTTGCAAAAGCGCTGCGGCCGTTTGCGTCTTGCGCGACTGCGGGGCAAAGTAGCGCATCAGGCTCTCCTTAGCATTGGCTACATCGGCACGTGCCGGTCCGATCTGGCGCGCCATCAAGCCCAGACGCGCATTCAGAATCCGCAGTTTGAAATTTTCGCGTACAAAAAAAGATTGCTCAGGTGATAAAAGCGCGGCCTCAGGCTCGGTGATTTTGCTGACGCGCACCAGGCTTTTGACTTCCTCGCGCAGCACCGCCAACATGCGTAACCACCAGTCGCCGACCGCTTCCTTGGGCTTGCGCGCCAGCGAGTCCGGCGGTGGTGCCAGTCCCACGGCGTTAGCCAGAGGCAAGTCATCGGCTAACAAGACCAGTTCGTCCAGTTGTAGCAGCAAGGCCGGTGTGTCCGACAGCGGCGTGTTCTGCACCCGCGCCATATCGCGGGCAATGGCGCGTTGCAGCGGGGCCAGCCGCGGTTGCGCAGCGCGCCCCAAGCGCACGTCGGCCATCTTCAGCGCCGAAACCAGTGGCTCGATGCTGCCGGTCAGTTGCGCTTGTTGTTGCGCCAGACGCAGCGCAGCTTCAATATCGACCACCAGGTTTTCGTCGCGCGAGCGCGAGAGGCTTTGAATCAGCTCTTCCACCTGCGCGCGTTGCAGCGCCACTTCAGTGACTTTGGCGTCGGTGACGGCCAGCTTGGCGGCGGTTTCCATCGCCAAATCACGCGCTTGGTGCGCCGTGGATTTCGCGTCGGTGCTTTGACCCACCGCATCGGCACTTTGGCGCGCCAGGTTTTCCTGCATGGCTTGTACTTTTTGCCACAAGAGCACACAGGCAAACAGCGCTACAAAGGCCATCAATGCGCTGAGATACAGCCACCATACGGGCTTATCCGAAGATGGCAATGGCGAGGGTACAGGCGCTACCGGTTCAGGTGGAGATACTTCTTCGGCGGCGCTGATCATGCCAATGATTCTATCGACGCGCACAAGGCGGCAAGACCAGGTCGCGCCAGCGCCACCTTGCCAAAACCGGCTAGTCGCGCCGCTTGTGCGATACGCGCATGCGTGGCCACCGCCTTGGCCCCAGCCCAGCTTTGCCCCGGAAAGGCCCCTAGCAAATTACCCAGCGCCTCGGCGCTACTCCACACCCATACGTCCTTGCCTAGCAGCGATTGCGCCACGATGTCACGCTGCGCCGCGGTCCACTGCGGCGGTTTGCGCGCATAGGCTACAACATAGTTCACCTGCGCTCCCCTCTCTTGCAACTGCACGGCCAGCCAGTCGCGCCCTTGGCCCGTGGCGCCAGCAGCTGCCAGTCCATCGGCCGCTTCGCTCGCCTTGTCGCCTCGCACTATGAGGATGCGCGTACCAGCCTTTATCTGCGACTGCACTTGCAACCACAAGGCCTCTGAGTCCAGGCTTTGGGCCATGGGCGCCGGCATATCTATACGTGCTGCCTGCACCCCTTGCGCCAGCAATGCAGCGCGGCTGCCGGGCCCAGTCACCCAAGCGCGCGGCGCATTGGCACCCTGCGCCCCCCACAAGTTCACCACATCTGCGGGGCGCGCCGCGAAAAAATGGCTCACTGCGTTGCTGCTGACAAACATCAAGGCATCGTACGTAGCCATATCCTTCCAAGACTTGATGAGCGCCGAGCGGTCAGTCACTGCCACGATATCAATCATGGGAAGGGCCACTGCGGCTATGCCGTTGCGCTGAATTTGTGCTGCCCATGCATCGGCGTCCTGGCCGGGGCGGGTGATGATGGCGCGTAACGCGTGTGCTGGCATCACTGAACTCTCTGGGCTACGCCGGCCTGCAGGACCTTGGCCACCTGCGTGCCCAGCGCCTCGGCCTGGGACATCGTGCGGACGGTAGCCTGGCCATTGACCTGTACCAGCGGCTGCACGCCCTCGGGGTCACCCCAGGCGGCGTGTAGATGCAGGCTATCGCCAGAAAAAGTGGCATGCGCTGCCAAAGGCATGGAGCAACTGCCGCCCATCAAGCGGCTAACCATGCGCTCGGCGGACACTGCCAAAAAAGTGGGCAGGTGTAGCAAATGCGCTAGCGCCTGCGCCACATCGTCCCGGCCAAGGGGGATTTCAATGCCCAAAGCACCCTGCCCGGCAGCAGGCAGCATGTACGTCGGTTCAAACACCTGAGCAATGCGCGAGGCCAGTCCAAGGCGCTTGAGGCCGGCCGCGGCCAGGATGATGCCGTCGTACAGGCCTTCGTCCAGCTTGCGCAAACGCGTATCCAGATTGCCACGCAGGGCCTCAATTTTCAGGTCCGGGCGGATGGCGCGCAGCAGGGCCACGCGCCGCAAGCTAGAGGTGCCCACTACTGCGCCTTGCGGCAAAGCGTCAACGGTGGGATAGGTGTTGGACACCCAGGCATCGCGCGGGTCCTCGCGCTCCATGACACAAGCCAACACAAAACCGGACGGTAACTCCATCGGCACATCTTTGAGCGAATGCACTGCCAAGTCGGCACGCCCTTCTTCTAGTGCGGTCTCCAATTCTTTGACAAACAAACCTTTACCACCGACTTTGCTCAAAGACCGATCCAAAATTTGATCGCCTTTGGTCGTCATGCCCAAAAGGCTGACCTTATGGCCTTGGGCTTGCAAAAGCGCTTGTACGTGTTCAGCCTGCCACATGGCTAAACGGCTCTCGCGGGTGGCAATAGTGAAGTGTTGCAAAGTCGTAACCTATTGGTAAACAATGTGTGCGGCAAACGCCGTATGGGATGCTAGCATGGGCTGTGGCAAACTAACCGCCCAGTAGCTGCCACAAGGCCTTACCAGCCCGGCGCAGTCCACCCGCATGGACCCCAGCCCCAGGCACAGCCCCTTTACTACTGACCAATCCGCATGCCCGCCACACCCACCACTGCCAGCCAGCGCAAAAACAGCGAACGCCCACTACTTGATGACATCCGCTTGCTCGGGCGAATATTGGGTGACGTAATTCGCGAGCACGACAGCTTGAAGGCCTTTGAACTGGTGGAGCAAGTGCGCCGCCTGTCCGTGGCCTTTAGGCGCGATGCCGACCATGCAGCCGACAAGGCCCTGAAAAAACTACTCAAGCGCCTGGACGCCGCGCAGACCGTTAACGTCATCCGCGCCTTCACCTATTTCAGCCACCTGGCCAATCTGGCCGAAGACCGGCACCAAATCCGCCTGCACGCTATCCATGATCGCGCGGGCGATGTGCAAGAAGGCAGCTTGGAAGTGGCGCTGGCACGCCTGCGCGAAGGTGGCATCGGCGCCAAAGCCGTAGTGCAAAGTCTGGCACAAAGCTTTATCTCGCCGGTGCTCACTGCGCACCCTACCGAGGTGCAGCGCAAAAGTATTTTGGACGCCGAGCGCGCCATCGCCCAATTGCTAGCCGCGCGCGATGACATCAAGCACTTGGGTACGGACGCCAGCGGCCACACCGACGCGCTGGCCCTGCGCGAACTGGCCGCCAATGAAGCCCAGATGCGCGCCCGTGTGATGCAACTATGGCAAACCCGATTGCTGCGCTCCAGCAAACTGAGCGTGGCCGACGAAATAGAAAACGCACTGAGCTATTACGAAACCACGTTTTTGCGTGAAATACCCAAGCTCTATGCCAGCATGGAACAGATGCTGGGCCAACGCGTACCGCACACGTTTTTGCGCATGGGCCAATGGATTGGCGGCGACCGCGACGGCAATCCCAACGTCAGCGCCCAGACCCTGGACTACGCGCTGCGGCGGCAAAGCGAAGTGGCGCTACGCCATTACCTGACCGAAGTGCATTACCTGGGCGGCGAGTTGTCGCTCTCGGCCTTATTGACCCAATGCAATCCGGACATGCAAGCCCTGGCCGAACGCAGCCCGGACCAAAACCCGCACCGCCATGACGAGCCCTACCGTCGCGCACTGATAGGCATCTATGCGCGTCTGGCCGCGACCTTGCAGCAACTGACCGGCACCGAGGCCACACTCCACGCTGTCGCTCCGCAAGACCCCTACACCCGACCCCAAGAGTTTGTGCAGGATTTGCGCACCATCGAAGCCTCGCTACTGACCAACCACGCGGGCGCCTTGAGCGCGCAGCGCCTGCACCCGCTGATCCGCGCCGTTGAAGTGTTCGGCTTTCATCTTGCCACGGTCGATTTGCGCCAAAGCTCGGACAAGCACGAAGAAGTCGTGGCCGAGCTGCTGCGCGTAGCGCGTGTGCAACCGAACTACAGCGCATTGCCAGAAACCGATAAACGCAGCCTACTGCTAGGGCTTTTGCAAGATGCGCGCTCGCTCAATGTGCAAGGCGCACACTACTCGGCGCACACCAAGGACGAGCAGGCGATTTTTGCCATGGCCCGCGTCATGCGCGAGCGCTTTGGCCAAGAGGCCATCCGCCACTACATCATCAGCCACACCGAAAGCGTCAGCGATTTGCTGGAAGTTTTGTTGCTGCAAAAAGAGGCCGGCCTCCTGCGCGGCACTTTGGACTTAGATGCGGTGTGCGATCTGATCGTCGTGCCGCTGTTTGAAACTATCGAAGACTTGCGCAATGCCGCGCCCATCATGCGCGAGTTTTACGCACTGCCCGGCGTAGCCGCGCTGGTTCAGCGCAGCGGTGGTGAGCAAGACATCATGTTGGGCTATTCGGATAGCAATAAAGATGGCGGCATCTTCACCAGCAACTGGGAGCTGTACCGCGCAGAAATCGCGCTGGTGGCGGTGTTTGACGAACTGAGCGCCAGCGGCCACCCTACGCGCCTGCGCATGTTCCACGGGCGCGGCGGCACCGTGGGGCGTGGCGGCGGCCCCAGCTACCAGGCCATCCTGGCACAACCGCCGGGCACGGTGCGCGGGCAAATCCGCCTGACCGAGCAGGGCGAAGTCATAGGCTCTAAGTACGCCAACCCCGAAATCGGCCGGCGCAACCTGGAAACCCTGGTCGCCGCCACCCTGGAAGCCACGCTCTTACAAGCGACCAAACCAGCCAGCAAAAGCTTTTTAGCCGCCGCGCATGAACTATCCGCCCACAGCATGGCCGCCTACCGCACCTTGGTCTATGAAACACCGGGCTTTAGTGACTATTTTTTCAGCGCCACGCCATTGCGCGAAATCACTGAACTCAACATTGGCTCGCGCCCGGCCTCCCGCAAATCTACGCAAGCGATTGAAGACCTGCGCGCCATCCCCTGGGGCTTTAGCTGGGGTCAATGCCGCCTGACGCTGCCCGGCTGGTTTGGCTTTGGCTCGGCGGTGCATGCGTTTATCCACGGCATAAACAGTGAGCACAGTGCGGCGCAAGCCAAAGAGCGGACCGCCCTGTTGCAAAAAATGCAGCGCCAATGGCCATTTTTCCAGACTCTGCTTTCCAATATGGACATGGTGATCGCCAAGAGCGATATGGCCCTGGCCGCCCGCTACAGCGAACTGGTGGGCGACGCGCGATTGCGCCGCAAAATTTTTGGTGCGATTGAGCAGGAATGGCACCGCACTGCCGACGCGCTAAGCCTGATCACCGGCCACAAGCAACGCCTGGCCACCAACCCCAGCCTGCAACGCTCCATCCACCACCGCTTCCCCTACATCGACCCGCTACACCACCTGCAAGTCGAACTGGTACGCCGCTACCGCGCCGGCCAAAGCGACGAGCGGGTGCAGCGCGGTATCCACATCTCGATTAACGGGATTGCGGCGGGCTTGAGGAATACCGGTTAGGCGGTGGGCGGTGGATTGGTGCCGGTTTCTGCCAAGCGGCCCGTCGCGTATTTGTGCAAGACACTAGCAATCAGTGTTTGGTAAGGCATACCTTCTTGCAAGGCCTTGACCTGGATATCGCGCAAGTCGCCCGCCGATAAGCGGATATTGATGCGCTGGTCTTTGATCGCCGTTGCCCGCGCCGCCGCGCGAATGCGCGCCAACTCGTCTTTGCTGGCTACCGGCTTGAGCGTACCGGCCTCGAACGCGGCCAACACCTCTTTTTCGTATTTGTCCAGTTTCATCGTGCTACTCCTGCGCGCCTATGAAATCCCGCGTGGCTTTGCAGCTTGGAATAATGGTCTTGAGGAAGTAGCCATCTTCCTCTTGAACAAAAGGCACCAAAAACGCGTACCCATCCATTGCGACGACCATAATTTTTTGGTTCGGATACCTGGCCGGGTTGGGATGGGCAATGACCTGCAATAAATCACCACCCTCCACCGCCAGGACTATCTGCTCAAAACTCAGGCCGCGCTCGCGCATCAGCAGCGCGTTTTTCTGCAGATCCCACCTAAAAACCATGGCCATAGGCAGACTCTAGCATAACGTGTGCCTAATGTCATCAGCATATGACCGACGGCATGGATAAACCCTCCTTCGCGGCAATTGGGACGCAAGAGCGCATGACCATGGGATGCGCGAAACCAAGTCGAGCATCGCGCTCTGATACCCCCGATAAAATCCGCGCATGACAAACCAACTCGATAAAAAAGCCCAGGCCTGGTCGGCGCTGTTTTCTGAACCGATGAGCGAGTTGGTCAAACGCTATACCTCTAGCGTCTTCTTTGACAAGCGGCTTTGGCAGGCCGACATCCGGGGCAGCCTGGCCCATGCGGACATGCTGGCGGCGCAGGGCATCATCAGTGCGCAAGACCTGGCCGACATCCAGCGCGGCATGGCGCAGATCGTGGCGGACATCGAGGCCGGTAGCTTTGAATGGAAGCTGGATCTGGAGGACGTGCACCTCAACATCGAGGCGCGGCTCACGCAGTTGGTGGGCGACGCCGGCAAGCGCATGCACACCGGGCGCAGCCGCAACGACCAAGTAGCCACCGATGTGCGCCTGTGGTTGCGCGACGAACTGGACCTGATCGCCGACTTGCTGGCCGCACTGCAAAAAGCCCTGCTGGACGTAGCGGCGCAGCACACGCAAACCATACTGCCCGGATTTACGCATTTGCAAGTAGCCCAGCCGGTGAGCTTTGCGCACCATTTGCTGGCCTATGTAGAAATGTTTGCACGCGATGCCGAGCGCATGGACGAAGTGCGCGCCCGCACCAACCGCCTGCCCTTGGGCAGCGCCGCGCTGGCGGGCACCAGCTACCCGCTGGACCGCGAGCGCGTGGCGCGCAGCCTGGGCATGGTGGACACGCAAGGTGTGCCCCAGCTCTGCCGCAATAGCCTGGACGCCGTCAGCGACCGCGACTTTGCGATGGAGTTTGCCGCCGCTGCCAGTATTTGCATGGTGCACATCAGCCGCCTGAGCGAAGAGTTGGTGCTGTGGATGAGCCAAAACTTTGGTTTTATCCGGCTGGCCGACCGCTTTACTACCGGTAGCTCTATCATGCCGCAGAAGAAAAACCCGGACGTTCCCGAGCTGGCGCGCGGCAAAACCGGCCGCGTGGTCGGCCACTTGATGGGTTTGCTCACCCTCATGAAAGGCCAGCCCCTGGCCTATAACAAAGACAACCAAGAAGACAAAGAGCCACTGTTTGACACGGTGGATACGCTCACCGACACGCTGCGCATCTTTGCCGAAATGATTGGCGGCCAGCCGGACCCACAGACCGGCAAGCTTTCGGGCGGACTGACGGTCAACCCGGACGCCATGCGCAGCGCAGCCGCACGCGGCTACGCCACCGCCACCGACCTGGCCGACTACTTGGTAAAAAAAGGCCTGGCCTTTAGAGACGCGCACGAAGTGGTGGCCCACGCGGTCAAAAGCGCGCAAACCGTGGGCAAAGACTTGTCTGAACTGCCGCTGGCCACGCTGCAAAGTTTCCATGCCGCCATAGAGGCTGATGTGTTTAGCTGTCTAAGCCTGCAAGGCTCACTGGACGCACGCAACACGATTGGCGGCACGGCGCCTGAGCGCGTGCTGCAAGAGATCGCGCTGCACCGCCAGCGTCTGGGCTGAGCGCACACCATCGGGCGCACGGCCAAAGTCACCCAGCCACCAAGGAACGCCCGATGACCACACAACAACTTGTCCTGAGCCTGGTGCTGGCCACCATGGTGTTCTCGGTGGCTTTGGAATTACAACTAGACGATTTTTTGCGCGTAGCGCGCAGCCCCAAAGCGGTTGTCGTCGGTTTGATTCCTCAATTCATTTTTCTGCCGGTAGCCACCTGGGCAGCCACCCTGGTACTGGACTTGCCGCCCAATGTGGAAGCAGCCATGATTTTGGTGGCCGCCTGCCCCGGCGGCAGCCTGAGCAATGTGGTGACGCATTTCGGGCGCGGCAACACCGCGCTATCGGTCAGTATTTCGGCGGTGGCCAGCCTGATCGCACTATTTGCCACGCCGTTTAATTTCAGCTGGATGGTAGCCACCAACCCGGCCACCGCCGGTTGGCTGCAGACTCTGAACATCGACCCCTCGGATATTTGGATCAGCCTGTTTGCCTTGCTGGCCCTGCCCCTGGCGCTGGGCCTGACGCTGACGCGCCATCTGCCCGCCCTGAGCGCACGTATCCGCAAACCGCTGGGTAATTTTTCGTTAATCGCACTATTGGCTTTTATCGTGCTGGGGCTGATTAAAGAGAGGCAACTGCTGACGATGGGGCTTTTGCCTACGCTGGGCCTGGTGGTGGCACACAACGCCTGCGGCCTGCTCATGGGTTGGCTGACCAGCGGCGCCATGGGCTTGGCCTTGGCAGACCGGCGCGCCGTCACCATCGAAGGCGGCATGCAAAACGCCGGCTTGGCGCTGGGCATTATTGCGGTGCAGTTCAACGCCGATTTGGGCATGGTCATCATCGCCAGCCTGTGGGGCATCTGGCATATCGTTAGCGGCATGTCACTGGCACTGTATTGGCGGCGTATAGATCGCATGGCAACTCAAGGAAACGAACATGCTTGACTTACTTATCCGCGGTGCCACCGTGGTCGATGGCAGCGGCGGCGAGCCCTTTGCCGCCGATGTAGGCATACAAGACGGGCGCATCGCGCAAGTGGGCCACATCAGTAGCGCTGCGCGCGAAACCATAGACGCCCAAGGCGCCTGGCTGACGCCGGGCTTTATAGACATTCACACCCATTACGACGGCCAAGCCACCTGGGACCAGACCTTTAGCCCCAGCATCCACCATGGCGTGACGACGGTGCTCATGGGCAATTGCGGCGTCGGCTTTGCGCCGCTGCGACCGGGCAGCGAGGACCGGCTCATCAAGCTGATGGAAGGTGTGGAAGATATTCCGGGCGTGGCGCTGCGCGAAGGCGTGCGCTTTTCCTGGGAGAGTTTTAGCCAGTACATGGACGCACTAGAGGCCATGCCGCACAGCCTGGATTTTTTAACCATGGTGCCGCACGACCCGCTGCGCATGCTGGTGATGGGGGCGCGCGCCGAAGCGCGTGAAGCAGCGACTGAGGCAGACGTCGCCGCCATGCGCATGCATTTGCGCAGCGCTTTGCAAGCCGGAGCCGCCGGCTTTTCCACCGGGCGCTCGGACAACCACCGCACCGCCGAGGGCCACGACACACCAGCATCCATCGCCAGCCTTTCCGAACTGCGCGGACTGGGGCAAGCCTTCGAGGGGCTGGGCCATGGCGTGGTGCAAGTCGTCAGCGACTTTGACTTGATGCAAGGTCCGCAAGGCTTTGACGCCGAGTTTGAACTGGTCGAACAACTGGCCCAAGCCAGCGGGCGCCCTCTGTCGATGACCTGGCTGCAACGCGACCCGGGTGGCGAGCAATACCTGCACATCCAAAAGCGCGTGGAAGCAGCCGGAGCGCAAGGCCTGCCGTTGTACCTTCAAACCGCTGCGCGCGGCATTGGTGTGATCAACGGGCTGGACGCCAGCTTTCATCCCTTTATGGGTTTCCCCAGCTACAAAGAAGTGGCCGCACTGCCCCTGGCGGAGCGCGCACAAGCGCTGCGCGAGCCGGCACGCAAAGCGCGCATTCTGGCGGAAAAGTCCGAACGCCTGGCGGGCGACGGCACACCGATCCCGCCCCTGGTGGATTTGCTGCTCTCGCGTATCGAGCTGATCGCCGGGCGCATGTTCCCGCTGGATGCGCGCCTGAACTATGAACCCGATGTGATGCAAAGCTTTTTAGTGCGCGCCAAGCAGCGCGGCACCACGGCGCTAGAGGCCATGTACGACTACCTGTGCGAAGGCGATGGCGCGCAGCTGATTTACTTTCCCATCTTCAATTACAACCAAGGCTCGCTGGATGCAGTACACACCATGCTGCAACACCCCCGCGCCCTGTTTGGCCTGGGCGACGCCGGTGCGCATGTGGGCACGATTTGTGACGCCAGTTTTTCCACCTTCATGCTCAGCCACTGGGTGCTAGGCCGCGCCAAAGAACGCCTGCCCCTGGAACGCGTAGTGGAGATGATGACCAGTCGCAACGCGCGCTACCTCGGCCTGCACGACCGCGGCCTGATACAGCCCGGCCTGCGCGCCGACTTCAATCTCATAGACCCGGCCCGCCTCAGCGTGGGTATGCCTCAACTGGTGCGTGATCTGCCCGCGGGTGGCAAACGCTTTTTACAAAAAGCGGAGGGCTATATTGGGACTTGGGTGGCGGGGCAGGGGGTGGTGCGGGAAGGGGAAGTTACCGGGGCTAGGCCGGGGAGGTTGGTGCGGATGGGGCAAGGCACTTGAAAAAGGGCGTAGGCGCTAGACGCATCTAAGTCCACATTAAATGTCGCAAATAAGCGACACCATACAGCCAATCAGAGTGCTAAGGTCACGCAAGCTAGATTGCAATCTAATCGCGGCCTGGGGCCATTCAAGTCGCACCTTCACTTCCTCAACATTCATGACCACTTTGCACGACTGCCGCCGGCTCGACGCGGCCGACCCACTGCGTCCCTTGCGCGCCCATTTCAGTATTCCGCCAGAGACGATTTACCTGGACGGCAATTCTCTCGGCGTACTGCCGGTGGCCGCCGCAGCCCGCGCCGCGCAGGTGGTGCAGCAGGAATGGGGCCAGGGGCTGATTCGGTCCTGGAACGCTGCGGGTTGGTTTGACCTGCCGCAGCGCTTGGGCGCACGCATCGCCGCCTTGATCGGCGCCGGGGCCGACGAGGTGGTGGCAGCGGACACGACCTCGGTAAATTTGTTCAAGGTTCTGGCAACGGCCATCCGCATTGCGCAGCACGCGGACCCGGCGCGGCGCGTCATCGTCAGCGAGCGCAGCAACTTTCCTACTGATTTGTATATTGCCCAAGGCCTGTGCCAAAGCCATGGTTGCAGCTTGCAACTGGTAGAGGCGGACGATGTATTGCCCGCGCTGGGGCCGCAAGCAGCGGTGCTGATGCTTACGCATGTGAACTACCGCACGGGCGCTATGCACGATATGGCGGCCGTCACCGCTACCGCACACAAAGCCGGTGCCTTGATGCTTTGGGACTTGGCGCACAGCGCGGGCGCAGTGCCTTTGGACTTGCGCGCTGCCGATGCTGACTTTGCCGTGGGCTGCGGCTACAAATACCTCAACGGCGGACCGGGCGCGCCGGCGTTTTTATGGGTGCATCCGCGCCATAGCGCGCGCACCGATCTGCCTTTTATGCAACCCCTGTCCGGCTGGTGGGGCCACGCGTCGCCCTTTGCGTTTGACAGCAGCTACCGCAGCGCGCCGGGCATCAGCCAGTTTTTGTGCGGCACGCAGCCCATCCTTAGCCTGTCTTTACTGGAGTGCGGGCTGGATGTTTTTGAAGCCGCGCAGCCCTTGGGTGGCATGCACGCGATTCGCCGCAAGTCGCTGGCGTTGACCGATATGTTTATCGCCTTGGTGGAAGCACGCTGTGCAGGGCTCGGTCTGGGCCTGGCCACGCCGCGCGACCATGCACAGCGCGGTTCGCAAGTGAGTTGGACGCTGGACAGTGAGGCCGACAGCTGCGCCGCCTACGCCGTAATGCAAGCCCTGATTGCGCGCGGCGTGATTGGCGACTTTCGCGCTGGTGACGGCAAGGCGCAAGCAGACATACTGCGCTTTGGCTTTACGCCTTTGTATATTGGCTTTGAAGATGTGTGGCATGCGGTGGAGCAGCTGCGCGATGTACTGCAAACCGGCGCCTGGCGCGCGCCGCAATTTATACAAAAAAATGCAGTTACCTAAAAAAACCTGTGTCCCATTTTAAAGGCGTCCTTGCGAACGAAGTGAAGCAATCCACTTGAGCCTGCCAATCTTGCACTTATGGATCGCCGCGTCGCTGCGTCCATGTACGCAATGACAGCCTATTGCCGTCGCGGATCTGACGACCTGTTGCAGTCCTTCCCTGGAGACTTTGTATGAGCGCCTGCCCTTTCCATTCTGATACGCCACTGCCCCAAGGCAGCGCCGCCATTGTGCAAAGCGAGGCCGATGTGCAGCTAGACTTTGCGCACAGCATGAGCTATGGCGACTACCTGTCGCTGGACGCCATCTTGGGCGCCCAGCACCCGCGCTCGCCGGACCACAACGAGATGCTGTTTATCGTGCAGCACCAGACCAGCGAGTTGTGGATGAAGCTGATGCTGCACGAGTTGCGCGCAGCCATGGCCCATATCGCCAAAGACGAATTGGGCACGGCTTTCAAAATGCTGGCCCGCGTCAGCCGCATCATGGAGCAACTGGTACACGCCTGGGACGTGCTGGCCACCATGACGCCGCCCGAATACAGCGCCATCCGCCCTTACTTAGATAGCTCCAGCGGTTTTCAGAGCTACCAGTACCGCTGTATTGAGTTTTCTTTGGGCAATAAAAACGCCGCCATGCTGCGCCCGCATGCACACCGGCCCGATGTGCTGGCCCACGTCGAAGCGGCCTACCGCAGCCCGTCTTTGTATGACGAAGCACTGCGCTTGCTGGCGCGCCGGGGCATTAGCGTGCCGGCCACGCACCTGGAGCGGGATTGGTCTCTGCCCTACCCGGCCGATGGCGGCGTGGAAGCGGCCTGGCTAGTGGTTTATCGCGACCCGCAGCGCTACTGGGATTTGTACCAACTAGG
>CAMBFN010000038.1 GCA_945865425.1 Comamonas sp. lk
CAAGACCATGGAAGTAGAACGCAGCAACCTGATCGGCAGCACTTTGGCAGATTTAAGCCACCGCAGCGCCGAACTCCGGGGGTATCTTTGACTACGCTGCCAAGTCAGAACGCCTGCGCACCGTTAACGCCTGGCTGGAAGACCCCAGCGTCTGGAACGACAGCAAGCGCGCCCAGGAGCTAGGCAAGGAGAAAAAAGCCCTAGACGGCGTCGTCGTCACCCTCGATGAACTAACCCGCGACCTGTCGGACAACACCGAATTGTTTGAAATGTCGCGCGACGAGGGCGACGAGGCAGGCCTGCTGACCATCGAAGGCGACGCGGCTCGACTGGCGCTGATCATCGAAGGCCTGGAATTTAGGCGCATGTTCAACAACCCGGCGGACCCGATGAACGCGTTTTTAGACATCCAGGCCGGCGCCGGCGGGACGGAGGCCTGCGACTGGGCCAGTATGCTGCTGCGCCAGTACCTGCGCTACGCCGAGCGCAAAGGCTTTACCACCACCATCGAAGACGAAACCGCCGGTGACATCGCCGGCATCAAAGGCGCGACCATCAAAATCGAAGGCGAATACGCCTTCGGCCTCTTGCGCACCGAAACCGGCGTACACCGGCTGGTGCGCAAATCGCCCTTTGACAGCTCGGGCGGGCGCCACACCAGTTTTGCCAGCGTGTTTGTTTACCCCGAGGTGGATGACTCTATCGAGATCGACATCAACCCGGCCGATGTGCGCGTAGACACCTTTCGCGCCAGCGGCGCCGGGGGGCAGCACATTAACAAAACCGATTCGGCCGTGCGTCTGACCCACCTGCCCACCGGCATCGTGGTGCAATGCCAGGACGGGCGCAGCCAGCACGGCAACCGCGACGTAGCCTGGAAACGCCTGCGCAGCCGACTCTACGATTTTGAAATGCGCAAACGCATGGAAGAGCAGCAAAAGCTGGAAGACACCAAGACCGACGTGGGCTGGGGCCACCAGATCCGCAGCTACGTGTTGGACAACAGCCGCATCAAAGACTTGCGCACCAATTACGAAACCTCGGCCACGCAAAAAGTACTCGATGGCGACCTCGACCCCTTTATCCAAGCCTCGCTTAAGCAAGGTGTGTAAACCCATGACCGGCCCGGCCCTAGTGCCCGGCCCGTCCATTTCAGGAGTGAATTCATGATGCAAGCAACGGACGGCAGCCAAACCGCAGCCGCTATCCACCGCAAGGATTACCAGGCGCCGCCGTACTGGATCGAGACCGTCGATCTGAGTTTTGACCTGGACCCGGCAAAGACACGCGTGCTCAACAAAATGCGCCTGCGCCGCAATCCAGATGTGCCGGCGCAAGCCTTGCGCCTGGATGGCGAAGCGCTGAACCTGGCGCGCGTGCTGGTCAACGGCCAAGGCACCTCTTTCAAAATAGATGGCGACAAACTGGTGCTGGAAAACCTGCCCGAGGGCCATGAGGCTTTTGATCTGGAAATTTTCACCACCTGCGCCCCGATAAAAAACAGCAAGCTCATGGGCTTGTATGTAAGCAACGATTCGTTTTTCACGCAGTGCGAAGCGGAGGGCTTTCGGCGTATCACTTATTTTCTGGACCGGCCCGATGTGATGGCCAGTTACACCGTAACGCTGCGGGCGGATAAAGCGCAGTACCCGGTTTTGCTTTCTAACGGCAATTTAGTAGAGCAAGGCGCACTGGACGACGGCCGCCACTTTGCCAAGTGGGTCGATCCCCATAAAAAACCGGCCTATCTATTTGCCCTGGTAGCGGGCAAGCTGGTGTGCCGCGAGCAGCGCATCACCGCGCGCAGCGGCAGCGAGCATTTGCTGCAAGTCTGGGTGCGTCCGGGCGATCTGGACAAAACCGAGCACGCCATGGAATCGCTCATGGCCTCGGTGGCCTGGGACGAGGCCCGCTTTGGCCTGGCGCTGGACCTGGAACGCTTCATGATCGTAGCCACCAGCGACTTCAATATGGGCGCCATGGAAAACAAAGGCCTCAATATCTTTAACACCAAGCTGCTGCTGGCCAACCCCGCCACCGCCACCGATGGCGATTACGCCAATATCGAAAGCGTGGTCGGCCACGAGTATTTCCACAACTGGACCGGCAACCGCATTACCTGCCGCGACTGGTTCCAGCTCAGTCTCAAAGAAGGCTTGACCGTTTTTCGCGACCAAGAGTTCAGCCAGGATTTGTGCGGCGAACCTTCGGCACGCGCGGTCAAACGCATTGAGGATGTGCGGCTTTTACGCACGGTGCAATTTCCCGAGGACGCTGGCCCCATGGCGCATCCGGTGCGGCCCGATAGCTATGTGGAAATCAACAATTTTTACAGCGTCACCGTCTATGAAAAAGGTGCCGAAGTGGTGCGCATGATGCAGACCCTGGCGACCGACGGCGCAGCCGTGTCAGGGCGCGAAGGCTTTGCCCGCGGCATGAAGCTCTACTTTGAACGCCATGATGGGCAGGCCGTCACTTGCGACGATTTTGCGCAAGCCATTGCCGATGCCAACCCGCAATCGCACCTGGCCTCGCTGCTAGAGCCCTTCAAGCGCTGGTACAGCCAGGCCGGTACGCCGCAGCTCACCGCCGGTGGTCACTATGACGCGGACAAGCAAACCTACCGCATGACCTTTATGCAAAACAGCACCGCGCGGCCCGGCCAGCAAGCCAATGCGCCTTTTGTCATCCCGGTCAGTTTGGGCTTGGTTGGCATGCACAGTGGTGCTGCCCTACCGCTCCATAGCGCGCCGGATGCCATGCCCAGCGATAGCCATTTGCTAGTGATGTCGGAGCAGGACTTGGAGATCACGTTTTACCAAGTCACTGAGGAGCCGGTGCCCTCGGTGCTGCGCGGTTTTTCTGCGCCGGTGGTACTGCACTGCGAATACAACGATGCACAACTGCTGGTCTTGCTAGCGCACGACGCCGACCCCTTCAACCGTTGGGAAGCCGGTCAGCGCCTGGCCATGCGCCGCGCGCTGGCGGCCATCGCTAGTGGCAGCCCGACAGAGCCGGTTTTGGACATCGCGTTTTTAGAAGCCATGCGCCAAGTGCTGCGCCACCCCCGCCTGGACGCGGCCTTCAAAGAACTGACGCTCACCCTGCCCTCAGAGGCCTATATTGCCGAGCAATTGCCCCAGGTCGATCCACAACAAGTGCATGCGGTACGCGAAGCCATGCGCTTGCAAATGGCCCGCGCACTGCAGTCCGATTGGAAATGGGCGTTTGAGGCGCATCGCCACAACGGTGCTTTCAAACCCGATGCGCTGTCGGCCGGACGCCGTGCCCTGGCCGGACAGGCCTTGGTCTATTTGTGCCTGGCAGGCGTGGCCGACCACGACATGCAATGGCAACAATCCGCGCTACGCAGCTTTGAGGCCGCAAGCAATATGACCGACCGCTTTAACGCGCTGAACGCGCTGGTAGGTAGCGGCAGCGCGCTGGCTGCGCAGGCGCTGGCGCGCTTTCATAGCCTGTTCAAAAACGAGCCGCTGGTCATCGACAAATGGTTTGCCATCCAGGCCGGCACCTGCGACCGGAGCGGTCAGGTGCTGCGCGAAGTACGCCAGCTGATGGAGCACCCCGACTTCACCTTGCGCAACCCCAACCGGGCGCGCAGCCTGATTGCGGTGTACTGCAACAATCCAGGCGCATTCCATCGGCCCGATGCCGCTGGCTATGTGTTCTGGAGCAAACAGGTGGCCGAGTTGGACGTCATCAACCCGCAAGTGGCAGCACGCCTTGCGCGCACCCTGGACCGTTGGGCCCAACTGGCCGAGCCCTACCGCAGTGGCGCGCGCGAAGCCTTGTTGCGGCTTGCCGCCAAGCCCGATTTAAGCAATGATGTGCGCGAAGTCATAGACCGCGCGCTGTCCATTTAAAGCGGTCAAGCTACTGCCCTATCCGTTTGGAGAATAAATATATGAGCAAGTCCATTTCCCTCACGCGCTATTTGGTAGAGCAACAACGGGTGGACGGGCTCATCCCCGCGCAGCTGCGCTTGCTGCTCGAAGTGGTGGCCAGGGCTTGTAAAAGCATTAGCCATTCGGTCAACAAAGGTGCTTTAGGCGAAGTGCTGGGCAGCGCAGGCAGCGAAAATGTGCAAGGCGAAATTCAGAAAAAACTGGACATCATCGCCAACGAAGTGCTGATCGAGGCCAACGAATGGGGCGGCCATTTAGCTGCTATGGCCAGCGAAGAAATGGACGAGATTTACCAGGTGCCCAACCGCTACCCACGCGGCGAATACCTGCTCTTGTTTGATCCCTTAGACGGCTCCAGCAATATCGATGTCAACGTCAGCATCGGCACTATTTTTAGCGTGCTGGTCAAGCCCGAAGGCGTGGACGTGTCGGAACAAGACTTTTTGCAAGCGGGCCACCAACAAGTGGCTGCGGGCTACTGCGTCTATGGCCCGCAAACCACGCTGGTGCTGACGGTGGGCCACGGCGTGGACATGTTCACACTAGACCGCGAGCAAGGTTCTTTTGTGCTGACGCAAGAGGATGTGCGCATCCCCGAAGACACCCAAGAATTTGCCATCAATATGAGCAATATGCGCCACTGGGATACACCCACCAAGCGTTACATCGACGAATGCCTGCAAGGCCGCGAAGGCCCGCGTGGCAAAGACTTTAATATGCGCTGGATTGCCAGCATGGTGGCCGATGTGCACCGCATCCTGACGCGCGGCGGCGTGTTTATGTACCCTTGGGACAAACGCGAACCTAACAAACCCGGTAAGCTGCGCCTGATGTACGAAGCCAACCCCATGGCCTGGCTGGTCGAACAAGCCGGCGGCGGCGCCACCAACGGCCACCAGCGCATTTTGGACATCGCGCCAGAACAACTCCACCAGCGGGTTAGCGTGGTGCTGGGTTCGAAAAATGAAGTGGAACGGGTCACGCAGTACTACGCCCAAGCCACACCGGTCTGAACGCCTTCTAAATACCCCCTAGCTATAATCCCGCGCTGGTGTGCCGGTGTAGCTCAGTCGGTAGAGCAGCTCATTCGTAATGAGAAGGTCGGGTGTTCGATTCATCTCTCCGGCACCAATGAAATCGACGACTTGGCTCAACCTTTACCGGTTGGGCTTTTTGCATTTTGGAGTTTTACAGACTGTTGTGCAGAGATTTGTACCTTTGTGACCAAAAGAAAAGCCCGCACGGGGCGGGCCTTGCTTCTGTCAGTTTTTGCCCTAACCAAAAGACAGACACAACAAGCACAATGCCACTTAGCTGATGGCAAAAACTCACCCAACCCTCAAAGGCTCCACGCTCAGGCGAAGGCCCACGGCGGCAAGCACTTTATGCACCGTGGCCAATGTGGGGTTTCCGGTTGCGCTCAGGGCTTTGAACAAGGTTTTATCCCCCACATCAGCACGGCGGGCCACCTCTGCCATGCCGTGCGCCTTGGCTACGTGTCGCAGCGCCACCAGCAGCGCGGCCGGGTCTTCAAGGTCAATCACGGCCTCAATGTAGGCGGCGGCTTGGGCGGGGTCTTTCATGGACTGAACCATGTAGTCATCAAAACTCACATCACGGGGCGCGGTCATGGCTTGCCTCTTTCTTTCCAGTCTTTCAGATATTCAATGGCACGTTCAATGTCACGGCTTTGGTCGGCTTTGTTGCCACCACAAAGCAGCAACACCAAAATCGGCCCCTGCCTGCTCAAATACACCCTTTACCCTGGCCCATAGTCGATGCGCAGCTCTTGCACGCCATCGCGCAGGGGCTTGCAGTCGCCAAAGTTGCCAGCAGCCACGCGAACCATTCGCACCTGAATTTGTGCTTTGGCCCGTAAGTCTTTCAAGGCTTCAAGCCACACAATCAACGGCTGTGCCGCCTGTCTGTCAGAGTAAATTCGGACTTCAATGATGGTATCTTTAAAAATACTTTTACGCCACCACGCGCAGCTTGCCCGGTTCGGCTTGGGCGTCAAACACAATCCCGGCCTGTTCCAGAATGTACGCTTCAATCTTTTCAAGGTATGGACGCAATGCGTCAACACTTCGCGGCCTATAGCCTTCAACCGTCGCGCTTGGCTTGTGTCCCATCACTTGCGCATGGCCCCAGCAGGTGCCCCGGCAGACTCACCCAGCAGCGAGAACGAACGGCGTAGCCCGTGGATAGTCAACCCCTCGATTCCGGCGCTTTGCAGGGCTTTGGCATGGCTTGAACGGGCGTCACTGATTCGCCCCGCTTTGCTGGCGCTGGCGAACACGAACGCATTGATTCGCGGCAGGGTTGCCAGCAGTTGCGCCAGATAGGGTGTCAGTGGAATGGTACGGGTTTGCTCCGCCTTATCGGCAATAGTCAGCTTGCGCCACTGAAAATCAAGGTGCGCCCAGGTCAACCCGGCCAATTCCTCTTTGCGTGCGCCGGTCAGCACCAGAGCTTTCAGATACACGCTTGCGGTGCGGTTGCTCAGTTGCTCCACCCCTTGCCACCAGCCCGGCAGTTGCGCGGCTTCAATGGCGTCTGTGCGCTTGGCGTTACTTGGCAGATTCTCCAAAATGGCGGGCGCTCTGACTGCGTCACGGTCTATCAGCTTGCGGTACTCTGGCCGGGCAGCACACCAGCGAAGGAAGCCACGGAACATCATCAGGGCGCGGGCGGCTTGGTGCTTACCTGCTACGGCTTCGCGCTCAAACCAAATTTGCAATGCGTCCTGTGTCACGTCACCCAGCGCCAGCGCCATCAATGGATATATTGGCCCCTGCCGGGGCACACCGTTTGCAGCAAGAACATCTGCCAGATACCGAGGAAAGCGCGCTGCCAAGTCTGTCGCTGGAGCCAATGGCATCAGCACGGCCGCGTATTCTCGTTGACCAGCAGGGCCACTTGCGGCTTCCAGAACAATTCAGTGGCGTACCAATTGCCAAGCACCGTGCCAGCCGGCACTTCCCCCAGCCACTCCACGCCGCTGTCCTTGTACTCCGGGTAACGCGGGAAGCTCATGGCGCGGCCTCGCTGGGACTGAGTCCTGCCAAGACCAGTTCGCTCAGAAGCGTGTGGTCGGCGCGTTGGACGCAGTCAATGGAGGCACGGATGTAGTTGTTGTCCACATCCGGGTCGTCGCGAAGTGCTTGGCCGTAGTCGATGGGACCGTAGCCGACGTAAATAGCGATCAAGTCAAAAAACATGCGGGTGATGCGGCCATTCAGTTCATAGAACGGGTGCAAAGCAATCAGCTCGCTTTGGAAATAGGCCAACCGGTCGCCAAATTTTTTAAGAGGCCAGGGTGCTGCCGCACGCAAGAAATCTTCTTTTTCCAGTTCGTTGAAAATGCGGCGAGTTTCGCTCTGCAAAAATGTGGCACGACAAAACATGGAGCCGCCTTTGACCATGTCTTGCGTGCGGTACTGGCCCGCCCAAGACTAGAGCGATTCAAACGTGCGTCGGTGTAGAGATTGAAAGTAGGCTGCGTCAAACCGAGTGGCGGTCGTCAGCTCAGAGACAAAAGTTTGGTAAGCCTGATGCAACAGCTGAGCTTCTACTTCTTGGAGGATTTCGGCATCGCCGATGTTCAGCCGGTTTAACGGGAGGTCAGTCCCTGGCTGGTAGATGTCACTTGTTTGGAACTGATACTTGGACACGCTGCTGCTCCATCAGTGCCTTGACGCGAGCCTGAACCTGGAGCGACGGGCTGGTGCGGTAGCCTTCAATGCGCATGGAAACACGCACCGCTTGATCAAGGCGTTTTAGGAGTTGCTGCGTGGCTTGCATGCTGCTATTTTACCCGTTCTCATGCGGTCAGCACGTTAATCATGGTCAAAACCCGGTCGGTGACGCCCTTCCGCTCGGCGTCAATTTCGGCCAGCGGGCGCCGTGGCTTGAAGACGTAGAAGTGGCGGTTAAAGGGTATTTCGTAACCCACTTTGGTCTTTTCTGGGTCAATCCAAGCATCGGGGCATGGGGCAACATCTCGCGCTTGACGTAGTCGGCAACGTATTCATTGTGCGGCACGTTTTCGGTGTCGCGCAGGCTGCTATCAGGAACCGGTTTGCCTTTTCCCTTGCCTTTGAGGCCTGCTGGCCATTGTGAGGGGATGGTTGCGCGAAAGCTCGCTTTGCAAACTACAGTGCGCGTGCGGCGCAGGCCCTACTACTCGCCAAACATCGCCAACCGAGGCGCGCGCTGGCCCCTGTGGCTTGTTAAAAGTCTAATTTCAGCCCAGCGAAGGCATAGCCAGGCAGTTTTGGCGGATCAAGACCGACAGGTTGTGCACCGCTTGGTCTAGGCCGCGCGCGGGCTGGATTAAGTTGCTGCCGGTATCTTGCGCTTTGACACGCAGGGCCATGAGGTTGTCCTGGGCGCGGGTCGCGGCCATATTGGGGGTGGTAACTGACATGCTGACGCTCCCTCGGGTTCCACCCTGCCTTGGGCGGGGTGTTGCTAACTCGGACTGGCCTCGTGTCTGGGAAATGACACTATTGCCGCTCGAAAAGATAGCTGCAAGGTTCGTGCCCGGCGTTTCCGGCAAAGCTTTGCCGGTTTTTAGTCAAAAACTAGCGCAAAGCGGCAAAACCGGCGCGGCGCGGGCGCCGAGCGGCAATCAGTGCCCGGCGTCTTTGTAGCTGGCGTAGGCCGCGTCCACCCCGGCGCCACGGCTAAAGCGGTGGCCTTCGGCGGCCAGTACCACTTCCAGGGCCCCAAGGGTTTGCAGCACGCAGTCGGGGCGCGCGTTGTAGCCCATGGCGCCGATGCGCCAGACTTTGCCGGCCAGGGGGCCAAAGCTGGTGCCGATTTCGATGTTGAAGTCATTGAGCAAAGCGGAGCGCAGTTTGTCGCCGTTGACGCCATCGGGTACATACACACCGGTGACATTGGGCATTTTGTTGGCCTGGTCACCATAGAGTTTGAGATTCATCCCCTGCACTCCCGCCACCACGGCGTGCGATGCAGCAGCGTGGCGCGCGTAGGCCATTGGCAGGCCTTCTTGCACAAATATGCGTGCGCATTCGCGGGAGCCATACAGCATGGTGGTGGCTTCGGTATGGTGGTTCAGGCCCGCGTCGCTCCAGTAGTCCATCACCATAGCCAAGTCCATGTAGTTGGAGGCGATGCGCTGACCGGCTCCAGGAACATAGCCAGTGGGTTGCAGACCTTCTTCGATATGGCGGCGCCGGTAAATGGCGCGGGCCATCGCATCAGACAAGGTAATCGGTGCTGCTCCGGATGGCCCGGCCAGGCATTTTTGTAAGCCTGCAGTGACCGCGTCAATCTGCCATGCGTCCACCGGCAACGGCGTACCGCCGCAGGAGGCCGTGGCATCGACTTGCAACATGGCACCATAACGGTGGCACAGGGCGCCCAGCCCGTCCAAGGGTTGCAGCATGGTGGTGGAGGTGTCGCCCTGGCACACGGCTACCAGTTTGGGTGAAAAATCTTGAATGGCCGCTTCAATTTGGGCCAAGTCAAACACCGTGCCCCAAGGTGCTTGCACCACACGCACATTCGCAGCGCAACGCTGCGCGATTTCATTGAGCAATTGACCGAAGCGTCCAAAGCTGCACACCAACACTTTGTCGCCTGGCTCAATGGCCGATAGCATTACCATTTCGATGGCCGAGCGCGCAGTGCCGTCGAGCACCAAGGTCCAGTCGTTTTGCGTTTCAAAGAACTGGCGGTACAGCACCATGGTCTCGCGCATCATGCGCCGGAATTGGGGGTCAAACTGCCCCAGCAATTGCGAGGACATGGCCTTGAGGACACGGGGGTCGGCATTGATAGGGCCGGGCCCCATCAGCAGGCGCGGTGCGAAATGCAATTCGTCCATGGCACTTGCGGGCTGGGCCAGGGGCGACAAGGGTGGGAGTGGTATACCGGACATATGAAAGTATGATAGCAAATTGTTAACAAAAAACGGACCGCCCTGGCATGAACGCTCCTCTGCACACGGCCGCTTTTATCAGCGCCAATTTGTACAAAGACTCAGTAGCCCTGATGCGAGTCGCCCAAGGGTTACTGGCCCTACCCGGCGTGGTCAACGCGACCCTGCAAATGGGCAATCCGGCGAACAAAGACATTTTGCGCGAGGCCGGTCTGCTGCACCAGGCGGTGCAAGACGCTGGGCCTAGCGACGTGATGGTGGTGGTGCAGGCGCGCAGCGCTGCGCAATGCGCCGCTGCGGTGGACAGTTGCCAGGCGCAGCTAGCTGGTACGCAAGCCTCGGGGGCCGGTGCCGGTGATGCGCAAGCCCTGCCCCGCAGCAATTTAGCCATGGGCCAGGCCGCTCTGTCCGGGGCCAATTTGGCACAGATTTCCGTACCCGGCCCCTATGCCGCTGCCGAGGCGCTCAAGGCCATCAAGCTCGGTATGAATGTATTTTTGTTCAGCGACAACGTGCCCCTGGCGCAAGAGGTCGCGCTCAAACAAGAAGCCACTAGGCGCGGCCTATTGGTCATGGGGCCCGACTGCGGAACCGCCATCATCGGCGGCGTACCCCTGGGTTTTGCCAATGCGGTCCGGCGCGGCAACATCGGCCTGGTGGCCGCTTCGGGCACCGGCTTGCAGGAAGTCAGCACGCAAATACACCGCATGGGCGGGGGCGTCAGCCATGCCATCGGAACCGGTGGGCGCGATGTCTATGAAGTAGTGGGCGGCGCCACCATGTTGCAAGGCATCGGCCTGCTGGCCGCAGACCCAGGCACCAAGGTCATTGCCATCGTCTCCAAGCCGCCATCCCCCGAAGTGGCCAAGCGCGTGTTGGCTGCCTTGAAGGCTAGCGGCAAGCCCTCGGTAGTACTATTTATTGGCGCTGATAGACAAGCGGAACAAGCCGGCAGAAGCAAGGCGCCGCGCATAGCGCACACGCTGGTGGATTGCGCGGCCATAGCGGTGCACCTGGCAGGAGCTAAGCGCCAGGCCTCGGCGCATTACCCGCTGCCACGCAAACCGGTGTTTGCCAAAAGCCAAAAATATTTGCGCGCGCTATACGCCGGTGGCACCTTTACTGCTGAGGCGCAAAGCCTATGGGCCGTTGCTGGCCTCAAGGTCTGGTCTAACGTGCCACTAGACCCGGCCCTGGCCCTGCCCCACCCGCGCCAGGCCAGCCGCGAACACAGCGCCTTGGATTTGGGCGACGACGCGTTTACCGTAGGCCGCCCGCACCCCATGATCGACCAGGCGGCGCGCATCGAGCGCTTGCTCATCGAGGCCGCAGACCCGCAAGTGCGCGTTATCTTGCTGGACGTGGTGATCGGCTGGGGGGCGCACAGCAACCCGGCTGCGGAGCTGGCCACCGCCATTGTGCAAGCCAAAGCATTGGCACGCAAACGTGGACGGCAGTTGGCCATCGTCGGCTTTGTGTGCGGCACCGAGGCCGACCCGCAAGTGTTGTCGCGGCAAGAAGCTTTGCTGCGCAAGGCCGGCATGGCGCTGGCGGGCAATAGCGCAAACGCAGCCTGGCTCGCTGGGCAATGGCTGCGATGAACCCGCCCCCAGCCCCAGCGCGCAAACGTGTGGTGGTGGCATTGGGTGGCAACGCGGCCTACCCGCCCACCATCAAAGGTACGGCCGAAGAACAACTGGCCTTGATGCGCCAGGTCTGCGGGCATTTGGTGGAAATCATCCGTGCCGGTTGGCAATTGGTACTCACCCATGGCAACGGGCCTGTGGTGGGCAATATTTTGTATCGCATGGCGCGCACCGCGGACGAATTGCCACCCATGCCCATGGATGTGTGCGTTGCGCATTCGCAAGGCGGCATGGGCTATATGCTGCAACAAAGCTTTGCCAATGTGCTGGTCGATAGCGGCATGGACATCGTGGTCTCTTGCGTGGTGACCGAAGTGGAAGTCGATGCCGACGACCCGGCCTTTGCCAATCCGACCAAACCAGTGGGTAAGTTTTTCAGCGAAGCCGACGCACGCGATATGGCCACCAAAACCGGTTGGCATTTCGCCGAAGATTCCGGGCGCGGTTGGCGGCGCATGGTGGCCAGCCCCAAACCGAAAAAAATTCTCGACCTCAAAACCATAGACGCTTTGCTTGAAGCCGGTGTGATCCCGATTGCCTGTGGCGGCGGCGGCATACCGGTGCTGCATGGTGCCAACGGGCATTGGTCCGGCGTGGCGGCAGTGATCGACAAAGACCTGACCAGCGCCATGCTGGCCGCGCATCTGCATGCGGACGCTTTGATCATGCTCACCGGCGTGGACCGCGTGGCCCTGGATTTCAACAAGCCAACGCAGCGCTGGCTCGACCACATGACTTTGGCCCAGGCTCGCGACTACAGCGAGCAAGGCCAGTTCCCGGCGGGCAGCATGGGGCCCAAAATCGACGCGGCCATGAGCTATCTGCAAGAGCTGCCCAACGCCAACCACGAGGGCGAGGTCATCATCACCTCGCTGGAGCAGGCCTTCGAGGCGTTGATGGGGCGCGCGGGAACGCACATCACTATGCAAACGCCCAAGCCATGAGCACCTACACCCTGGCGCTGGCGCGCGTACCTGGCTTTGAAAGTACGCACTACGCGCTGCGGGACGGGCGCATCGTCTGGACCGGGGATAGCGCAGACAGCGCGCACCCGCGCAACCTGGCAAACCCCTGGCAAGCTGCGCCCGCTCACTATCAGGCTGCGGCCCTGGGCAAGGGCGCGGCGCTGGCCTGGCAGGCACTGCAAACGCAAACACGCCCCGGCCTCTTGGCCTGGCTGGACGGCGAGGCTTTGCCTTTTCCTTTGAGCCTTGCACAACAGCGCCTACAAGATTTGGCGCAGGCGCTACACAGCCAAGACTTGGCTGCCTTTGAAGCCGCTTGCCTGCGCCTGCTCGGCTGGGGCGTGGGTCTGACACCCAGCGGCGACGACCTAATAGGCGCGGTGTTTTTTACTCTCCGCCATGCACCTATCGCGCATTGGCAAGCAGCCATGCCAGCCCTGCGCACCCGCATCAGCCACGCCGCGCAAAGCGCCAGCAACCCGATCAGCGCCGCCCTGCTGGACGACTTATTGCAAGGCAGCAGTTACCGCGCTTTGCATGAACTTTTTGATGCTCTGCACTTGCAACAAACACCTGCTATCGAAGACGCCATGCGCACGCTGCTGGACATAGGCGCCAGCTCCGGCGGCGATATGCTGGCCGGCGTGCTGCTGACCCTGTTAAACCCCAAACTTCCTGCCAAGCGACTATGACCCTAAGCATCCACTCCTTAGCTAGCAACACCTTACTCAGCCAAGCGCCGGCGGTGCTCAATATCGGCATCGACGGATTTAATGAAAGCATCAGCCAACATGGTGGCAAAGTGGAACATCTGCCCTGGCGCCCGCCGGGCAATGCAGATCCACTGCAAGCTTGGAACCTGGCGCGCCTGATGGGCGATGCGCGCATCAGCGCGGCTAACGCCGAGGCCTGCAAGCGCATCATCCAATCGCGCCCGATGTGGGAGGACATTGCCATGCGCGCCGACGGTGTGTGGCCGGAAATGAAAGGCACCCGCCTCTTGCTGCACGCCGGCCCGCCGGTGGCCTGGGAGGCGATGTGCGGGCCCATGCACGGAGCCATGGTCGGCGCGGTGCTCTACGAAGGCTGGGCCAAAACACCCGAGCAAGCGCAAAAAATGCTGGCGCGCGGCGACATCGAATTTGCCCAATGCCATGACTTCTGTGCCGTGGGGCCCATGACCGGCATCATCAGCGCCTCCATGCCTTTGATTCAGGTACGCGATGCCACGCATGGCAACGTGGCCTACACCAATATCAACGAAGGCATTGGCCGCTGCCTGCGCTTTGGCGCCAATGGACCGGATGTGCTACAAAAGCTCAAATGGTTTGAAGACGTATTGGCCCCGGTACTCAAAGCGGCGGTACGCCACAACTTTGACAAGACCGGCGGCATCGACCTCAAAGCCATCCAGTCGCAAGCGCTGCTCATGGGTGATGAAGTACACAGCCGCAATGCCGCATCGACAGCCTTGTTTTTTATGGCCTTGGCGGTGCCCTTGGCGGCAGAACACAAGGGCTTGTCGCAAGACCAAATTCACCAGAGCCTGGACTTTGTGGCCAAAACCTCGCAGTTTTTCTTGAACTACTCCATGGCCTCCTGTAAAGCCATCATGGACGCAGCGCATGGTGTGCCCTTTAGTTCGGTCGTCACCGCCACCGCCCGTAATGGCACCGAGACCGGCTTGCGCATCAGCGGCCTGGGTAAGCAGTGGTTTACCGCTACCTCGGACTTACCGCAAGGCTTGTTCTTCCCCGGCTTCAAACAAGAAGACGCCTGCCCGGATATTGGCGACAGCGCCATCACCGAGACCGCAGGTTTAGGTGGCTGCTCGTTTGCCGCCTCTCCCGCGCTGACGCTGCTGGCTGGTGGCTCAGTCGGCGACGCAGTGCGCTACAGCCGCGAGATGTACGAAATCACCGTGACCAAAAACCCGGCGCTCAGCCTGCCCGCCTTGGACTTCGAAGGCGCGCCCTGCGGTATCGATGTGCGCAAAGTCGTGGACACCGGCATCCGACCTGTGGTGACCACCGGCATCGCCCACAAGCAAGCCGGCGTGGGCCAAATTGGCGCGGGCATTGTGCGCGTGCCCATGGCCTGTTACGCCAAAGCGCTGGACGCGATGGCCGCGCAATTTCTGAATAATTGAAAGAACCCCATGCGCCAAACCCTGACATCCCCACGCGGCATGGTGACCGCGCCCCACCACCTGGCCGCAGGCAGCGCCTGTGCCGTGCTGCGCGAAGGCGGCAATGCCATCGAGGCCATGGTCGCTGCTGCGGCCACGATCGCCGTGGTGTATCCGCATATGAATGCCATCGGTGGCGACGGCTTTTGGCTGATCTCCGAGCCGGGGCAGTCGCCAGTCGCCATCGATGCCTGTGGCCGCGCAGCGGGCGCAGCGACCATAGAGTTTTATACCGGCCAAGGCCTCAAAGCCATTCCCGGACGCGGCCCATTGGCGGCCAATACTGTGGCAGGCGCCATCTCGGGCTGGCAAGAGGCTCTGGTCCACAGCACACGCATGGGCGGCACATTGCCGACTTCACGGTTGTTACAAGATGCGATTTGGTACGCCCGCGAAGGCGCACCGGTGACGCAAAGCCAGGTCAATTTCACCACCAAATTTTTGCCCGAACTGGCAAATGTGCCGGGCTATGCCGGACAGTTTTTAGACCCAGCGCAAAGCACTGCTCACAGCCCCACCGTACCGCACGTCGACACCTTGCGCCGCTACCCGGCGCTGGCTGCCACCTTGCAAACCCTGGCCGATAAAGGCCTAGATGATTTTTACCGGGGCCGTGTTGCGCAAGCTATTGCTAGCGAACACGAACGCCTAGGCGGCCCCTTGCGCTTAGCGGACTTGCATGCCCATCGCGCTAGCAGCGTGGCCCCGCTCACCGTCAAAGTGAGCGGGGCCAGGCTCTTCAATATGAGGCCGCCGACGCAAGGCATTGCGTCGCTCATGATTTTGGCGATTTTTGACCGGCTACGTTTGCGCCACGGCATCCGCGAAGCTGACGGCGCACCCTATTTGCATGCACTGGTAGAAGCCACCAAGCAAGCCTTTAAAGTGCGCAACCGCTTTGTCGCCGACCCTGCCACCATGGCCGCGATGGGTGTGACACCGCAGCAGTTTTTAAGCGACAGTTTTATCGATCAATGCGTGGAGGCGGTGGACATGCACAAAGCCCTGCCCTGGCCGGAACGCAGCATTCCCGGCGACACGATTTGGATGGGCACGGCCGATAGCGCAGGCCGCATGGTCAGCTATATCCAAAGCGTATATTGGGAGTTTGGCTCGGGCGTGGTGCTGTCTGACACGGGCGTGGCCTGGCAAAACCGGGGCTCCAGCTTTTCGCTGGACAGCGCCTCGCACCTGGCGCTGGCGCCGCATAAAAAACCGTTTCACACCCTCAACCCGGCGCATGCGCGCTTTGACGACGGGCGCCACATGGTCTACGGCAATATGGGCGGCGACGGCCAACCGCAAAGCCAATCGGCGGTGTTCAGCCGCTACGCTTTTTACGGCCAGACTTTGCAGCAAGCCGTCAGCGCGCCGCGCTGGCTGCTGGGCAAAACCTGGGGCCAGGAAACCACCACCCTCAAGTTTGAAAACCGCTTTGACCCGCAAGTGCTGCAAACCCTGGCCGCCGCCGGACATGATGTAGAAGTGCTGGGCGACTACAGCGACACCATGGGGCACGCCGGTGCCATCGTGCGCCAAGTCAACTGCTTGTACCTGGGCGCAGCGGACCCGCGTAGCGATGGGGTGGTGGCGGCGTATTAGGCGATGCCAATACAAGAATTTTTCACCACCATAAAAGGGATATTTTGATGACAGCAATCCAAGCACTTTTGGCTTTCACTGGCTGGACACTCGCCCTGGTGATAGGAGTATTTATGTACCGCGGCTTGCGCATTCTGCAGGGCACGCCCATCACCCACTGGCCGCGCGGTGCTATGCCGGACGATGACATTGCACTGGCGCGCCGCATTGCCGAAGCGCACGCTAATTGCCTAGAAAACCTGCCAGTCTTTGCGGTGCTGGTGCTAGTGGCCGCCACGCAGGGCAAGCTCGCTTCGATAGACGTCCTGGCCGCCTGCGTGTTTTACTGCCGCGTGGCCCAATCGTTAATGCATTTATGGGGCACCGGGAGCCTTCAAGTGCATCTGCGCGCGATATTTTGGGCTGGGCAATTGGCGCTCTTTGTGATGATGTTTTTGCGCTTGCTGGCCTGAGCGATTCAACACGTCGGCAAGCACAAGGACTGGGCGCATCCGCGTTGCTGCGCAGCCCTACAACTTCTCCGTCTCCCCTGCCTTAGGTTGCCATTTCATCAAGCGTTTCTCAATGCGGCCTACCAGGCTGTCTAGCACCAGTGCAAACATCGTCAGCACCACAATACCGGCCATGACGGTGTTGATGTCAAAGCTGCCCTCAGCCTGCAAAA
>CAMBFN010000039.1 GCA_945865425.1 Comamonas sp. lk
AGAGAAGGGCGTTTTCAGGGTAAACTCATGGCTTGTCGGAAGAGCCAAAAACTGTTTGGGTTCCTCATGCAATTCTGACAACTGAAAGCCGCCGTCGTGGTGAAATTGGTAGACACGCTATCTTGAGGTGGTAGTGGCGAAAGCTGTGCGAGTTCGAGTCTCGCCGACGGCACCATAGCAAGAGAACACTGCGTGCCTGTAAGGGTGACGCAAACATTCAGACTTATCGTCGGACGATCCCTAAATAGCTATGAATCTGGACCAATACCTCCCTGTTTTGCTGTTCATTCTGGTCGGTGTCGCTATCGGCATCATTCCCCAGGTGCTGGGATATATCCTCGGCCCCAACCGGCCGGATCAGGCCAAAAACTCCCCCTACGAATGCGGCTTCGAAGCCTTTGAAGATGCCCGCATGAAGTTCGATGTGCGTTACTACCTGGTCGCCATCTTGTTCATCTTGTTTGACCTTGAAATCGCCTTCCTGTTTCCTTGGGCGGTTTCACTCAAAGAAATCGGACCCCTAGGGTTTTGGGCGGTCATGGTGTTTTTGGGTATTTTGGTTGTGGGCTTTGTGTACGAATGGAAAAAAGGGGCCCTTGACTGGGAATGACACCATGATTGAAGGCGTATTCAAAGAAGGCTTTGCCACCACCAGCTACGACGCAGTGGTCAACTGGGCCAAGACCGGCTCCATCTGGCCCATGACTTTCGGCTTGGCCTGTTGCGCGGTCGAAATGATGCACGCCGCTGCGGCGCGCTATGACATTAGCCGTTTTGGCTCTGAAGTGTTTCGCGCAAGTCCGCGCCAGTCGGATCTCATGATTGTGGCCGGCACGCTGTGCAACAAGATGGCCCCCGCGCTGCGCAAGGTTTATGACCAGATGTCCGAGCCGCGCTGGGTGCTGTCTATGGGCTCCTGCGCCAACGGCGGCGGTTACTACCACTACAGCTACTCGGTGGTGCGCGGCTGCGACCGCATCGTGCCGGTCGATGTCTATGTACCCGGTTGCCCGCCCACGGCCGAGGCGCTGCTCTATGGCATTTTGCAACTACAACAAAAAATTCGCCGCACCGAAACTATCGCGCGGGCCTGATCACATCCATGACTTCTTATTCTGTTCGTCCTGAAGATACCCAGGCTGCTATTGCGCAAGTACTGGGCGACAAAGCCAAACGTATTTCGGTAGATCTTGGTGAAGTCAAAGTGCTGGTAGCGGCACAGGACTACCACGCCGCTGCGCTTTTGCTGCGTGACAGTGCGGGCTGCCAGTTTGAGCAAATGATGGACTTGTGCGCCGTGGACTACTCCACTTATGGCGATGGCCGTTACGAAGGTCCGCGCTACTGCGTGGTGGTGCATTTGTTGTCCATCAGCTTGAACCAGCGTGTACGCCTGAAGGTTTTTGCCACCGACGACGACATGCCGGTGCTCGACTCCATCAACGATATTTGGAGTTCGGCCAACTGGTTTGAGCGCGAAGCCTTTGACCTGTTTGGCGTGGTGTTTGAGGGCCATGACGACCTGCGCCGCATCTTGACGGACTACGGCTTTATCGGCCACCCCTTTCGCAAAGACTTCCCCACCACCGGCTATGTGGAAATGCGCTACGACGCCGAGCAAAAGCGCGTGATTTACCAGCCGGTGACGATTGAGACGCGTGAAATCACCCCGCGCATCATCCGCGAAGAGAACTACGGAGGCCTGCACTAAGCAGGGCTCGGCATGGCTGAAATTAAAAACTACACCCTCAACTTCGGTCCGCAGCACCCGGCAGCGCATGGTGTGCTGCGCTTGGTGCTGGAGCTAGACGGCGAAGTCATCCAGCGCGCTGACCCGCATATTGGCTTGCTGCACCGTGCCACCGAAAAGCTGGCCGAGTCCAAGACCTATGTCCAGGCCTTGCCCTATATGGATCGCTTGGACTATGTGTCCATGATGTGCAATGAGCACGCCTACTGCCTGGCCATCGAAAAGTTGCTGGGCATCGAAGTTCCCATCCGTGCGCAGTACATCCGCGTGATGTATGCCGAAATCACCCGCTTGCTCAACCACCTGATGTGGCTGGGCTCGCACGGCAATGACTGCGGCAGCTCGACGATTTTGATCTACACCTTCCGCGAGCGCGAGGATTTGTTTGACATGTACGAAGCGGCTAGCGGCGCGCGCATGCATGCCGCTTATTTCCGGCCCGGTGGCGTGTACCGCGACCTGCCCGACACCATGCCGCAGTTCAAGGCCAACAAAATCCGTAACGCCAAAGGCATCGCTGAACTCAATGCCAATCGCCAGGGTTCCTTGCTGGACTTCATCGAAAACTTTACCCAGCGCTTCCCGCAGTGCCTGTCGGAATACCACACCCTGCTGACCGATAACCGCATCTGGAAGCAGCGCACCGTCAACATCGGCATCGTCACGCCCGAGCGTGCGCTCAATCTGGGCTTTAGCGGCCCTATGTTGCGCGGCTCTGGCATCGCCTGGGACTTGCGCAAAAAGCAGCCCTATGAGGTGTATTCGGAAATGGACTTTGACATCCCCGTCGGTAAAACCGGCGACGTGTACGACCGTTACTTGGTGCGCATGGAAGAGATGAAGCAGTCCAACCGCATCATCAGCCAGTGCGTGCAGTGGCTCAAGGCCAACCCCGGCCCGGTGATCACCGACAACCACAAAGTAGCTGCCCCTTCCCGTGAATCCATGAAGACGAACATGGAAGGCTTGATTCACCATTTCAAGCTGTTCACCGAAGGGTTTCATGTGCCCCAGGGCGAGGCCTATGCCGCTGTCGAGCATCCCAAAGGCGAGTTCGGCATTTACATCGTCAGCGATGGTGCCAACAAGCCTTACCGGCTGAAGATTCGCCCTCCTGGTTTTGCGCATCTGGCCGCGCTCAATGAAATGGCCAAGGGCCACATGATTGCCGATGCGGTGTCCATCATCGGCACCATGGACATTGTTTTTGGAGAGATTGACCGATGATGTCGGATGCCACCCAGGCGCGCTTTGACCGCGAAGTTGCCAAATACCCGCCGGATCAGAAACAGTCGGCTGTGATGGCCTGCTTGTCCATCGTCCAACAAGAGCAAGGTTGGGTTAGCGCCGAGAACGAGCGCATGGTTGCCGACTACCTGGGCATGGCGCCTATGGCTGTGCATGAGGTCAGCACCTTCTACAACATGTACAACCTCAAGCCGGTGGGCAAATACAAGCTCAACGTCTGCACCAATTTGCCCTGCCAACTCGGCGGCGGCGCAAAAGCCATGGCCCATCTGGAAAAAACCTTGGGCGTCCACGCCGGTGAAACTACCAGCGATGGCTTGTTCACTCTGCAACCGAGCGAATGCCAGGGCGCTTGCGCCGACGCGCCGGTGCTGCTGGTCAACGATCGCCATATGTGCAGTTTTATGAGCAATGAAAAACTCGACCAGCTACTAGCCGATCTCAAGCAAGCGGAGGGCGCGCAATGACGCTGCAACAGGTATTAGCACCCTTTCAGGCCACGGGCCTGGAAAGCTCGTTTCATGGACGCCACAAAGACCCGCAAATTCTGGCCGATTTAGATGGTTCCAATTGGGGCATTGCGGCCTACCAAGCGCGCGGTGGTTACCAAGCCTTGCGCAAAATTTTGGCCCAGGACGGCGGCGAGGGCCTGACGCAAGACCAGGTGATTGCCACGGTCAAAGAATCCGGCCTGCGGGGTCGCGGCGGCGCGGGTTTCCCCACTGGCCTGAAGTGGAGCTTCATGCCACGCCAGTTTCCGGGCCAAAAGTATTTGGTGTGCAACTCCGACGAAGGTGAGCCCGGTACCTGCAAAGACCGCGACATCATGCAGTTCAACCCGCACGCGGTGATAGAAGGCATGGCGATTGCCGCCTACGCCATGGGCATTACGGTTGGCTACAACTATATCCACGGTGAAATTTTCCAGACCTATGAGCGCTTTGAAGCGGCTCTGGAAGAAGCGCGTGCAGCCGGTTTTCTGGGCCAGCACATCATGGGCAGCAACTTCAGTTTCCAGCTGCACGCTACCCATGGCTTTGGTGCGTATATCTGCGGCGAAGAAACCGCTTTGCTTGAATCGCTGGAAGGTAAAAAAGGCCAGCCGCGCTTTAAGCCACCGTTCCCCGCCAGCTTTGGCTTGTATGGCAAACCCACCACCATCAACAACACCGAGACCTTTGCCGCAGTGCCCTGGATCATCCGCAATGGCGGCGCGGCCTACCTGGCGTGCGGCAAGCCCAATAACGGTGGCACCAAGATTTTTTCTGTGAGTGGCGACGTGCAGCGCCCGGGCAATTACGAAGTGCCCATGGGCACGCCCTTTCCCGAGTTGCTGGAGATGGCCGGCGGCATGCGTGCGGGCCGCACCCTCAAGGCGGTCATACCTGGAGGCTCGTCTGCGCCGGTATTACCGGCCAGCATCATGATGGACATCACCATGGACTATGACTCGATTGCCAAGGCCGGCTCTATGCTGGGCTCGGGCGCGGTCATCGTGATGGACGATACGCGTTGCATGGTCAAGTCTTTGCAGCGCCTGTCTTACTTTTATTCGCACGAATCCTGCGGCCAATGCACTCCTTGCCGCGAAGGCACGGGCTGGCTCTGGCGCATGGTGGACCGCATTGAAAACGGCCAGGGCCGCGCCAGCGACTTGGAGACGCTGGACAGCGTGGCCGGCAACATCATGGGCCGCACGATTTGCGCGCTGGGCGACGCCGCGGCCATGCCAGTGCGCGGCATGCTCAAGCACTTCCGGTCCGAATTTGTTCACCATATAGAGCACAAGACCTGCGTGGTCGGTGCCTACGTTTGATCGGTGCAGCACCATGGTTGAAATCGAACTCGACGGCAAAAAAGTAGAAGTGCTTGAAGGCAGCATGGTGATGCATGCCGCTGAAAAAGCCGGTACTTACATCCCCCATTTCTGCTATCACAAGAAGTTGAGCATTGCGGCCAATTGCCGTATGTGCCTGGTCGACATTGAAAAAGCCCCCAAGCCCATGCCCGCCTGCGCCACGCCGGTGACCAATGGCATGGTGGTACATACCAAGAGCGACAAAGCCATCAAGGCGCAGCAATCGGTGATGGAATTTTTGCTGATCAACCACCCGCTCGATTGCCCCATCTGCGACCAAGGTGGCGAATGCCAGTTGCAAGACCTGGCCGTGGGCTACGGCGGTTCTAACTCGCGCTACGAAGAAGAAAAACGTGTGGTGGCCATCAAAGACGTAGGCCCGCTCATCAGCATGCAGGAGATGAGCCGCTGCATCCATTGCACCCGCTGCGTGCGCTTTGGCCAAGAAGTGGCCGGCGTGATGGAGCTTGGCATGTCGCACCGTGGCGAGCATGCCGAAATCGAAACCTTTGTCGGCCAGACGGTGGACTCCGAACTCTCGGGCAATATGATTGATATTTGCCCCGTGGGTGCGTTGACCAGCAAGCCCTTTCGCTACAGCGCCCGCACCTGGGAGTTGTCGCGCCGCAAGTCTGTTAGCCCGCATGATTCCACTGGTGCCAATTTGGTCGTTCAGGTCAAAAACAACCACGTCATGCGCGTGGTACCGCTAGAAAACGATGCGGTCAACGAATGTTGGATCGCCGACCGCGACCGTTTTTCTTACGAAGCGCTGAGCAGCCCGGACCGCCTGCACACGCCCATGATCAAGCAGGACGGCAAGTGGTCTAGCGTCGATTGGCAAACCGCCCTCGAATACGTGGCCAATGGCCTCAAGCAAATCAAGAGCAACCACGGTGCCCAGGCGCTTGGCGCCTTGGTCAGCCCGCACAGCACACTAGAAGAATTGCACCTGGCGGCCAAGCTGGTGCGGGGTTTGGGCAGTGAAAACATAGACCACCGCTTGCGCAACCAGGATTTCACCGCCACTGATGGCGTACGCCATTTGGGAATGCCCATCGCCGGGCTTTCTACTTTGCAGCGTGTGCTCTTGGTCGGCACTAATTTGCGTAAAGAACACCCGCTGTTTGCGCTGCGCGTTCGCCAGGCGGCGCGCAGTGGTTGCGCGGTGCATGCGCTGCGCAGCGACGCGGCCGATTGGGCGATTCCGATCGCGCAGGATATGCAAGCCTCGTCGCAAGATTGGCTTGCGCATCTGCAATCGATTGCGGCAGCCGTGGCGCAACTGGCCCAGACCGGCTGCCCCTACAGCGCAGCAGTGAACGAGCAGGCTTTGGCCATTGCCAAGTCCTTATTGGGTGGCGAACGCAAAGCTGTGTTGCTGGGCAATAGTGCGGCACACCACGCGCAGGCTTCGGCCTTACAAGCCGTGGCCGCCTGGATTGCACAAGCGAGCGGCGCAAGCTGTGGCTTCCTGACCGAAGCGGCCAACACCGTGGGCGCGCAGTTCGTTGACGCCGAGCCAGGGCAGGGCGGCGTGCACGCTGGCCAGATGCTCGGTGGCGCGCTCAAAGCAGTCTTGCTGCTCAATAACGAGCCCGAATTTGACAGCGCTGCTGGTGCAGCGGCGCTAGTTGCGTTGGCGCAAGCCCAAATGGTGGTTAGCCTCTCGCCCTTTAAAGCCAATATGCAGTGCGCCGATGTCTTGCTGCCCATTGCACCCTTTAGCGAAACCTCGGGCACCTTTGTCAATGCCGAAGGCCGGGTGCAAAGCTTCCACGCCGTGGTCAAACCCCAGGGCGAGGCCAGGCCGGTCTGGAAAGTCTTGCGCGTGCTGGGCAATATGATGAAGCTCGAAGGCTTTGCCCAAGAGTCCTCGCAGGATGTGCTGTATGAAATCTTCGCTGGCCCAGCACCTGAGCACCTCAGCGCGGACCGCCTGAATAACGCCAGCAGCCAGCCCACCCAAGCGGGCCCCGGTTCTGCGCCTTGCACTGCGTCGATTTACCAGCTTGACGGCTTGGTACGTCGCGCCAGCAGCCTGCAAATGACGGCCGATGCCCGCGCTAGCACTGAGGTGCAAGCATGATCGACGCGATTTACAACGCAGGCCTGCAAGCGGTTGCGGCCAACTGGTGGACCGCCGTGGTCTGGCCTGTGGTTTGGACGCTGATGAAAATCCTGGTCGTGCTCTTACCTTTGCTGGGCGCCGTGGCCTACCTGACGCTGTGGGAGCGCAAATTTTTGGGCTGGATACAAGTGCGCGTCGGCCCTAACCGCGTCGGGCCTTTGGGTCTGTTGCAGCCGATAGCCGATGCGCTCAAGCTGCTGACCAAAGAAATTTTGGTGCCCGCCGCAGCCAACCGGGGCCTCTTCTTTATCGGCCCGATTCTCACCATCATGCCGGCGCTTGCCGCCTGGGCTGTTGTGCCCTTCGGTCCGGACGTGGCCCTGGCCAATATCAACGCGGGCTTGCTGTTTGTGATGGCGATTACCTCCATGGAAGTCTATGGCGTGGTCATAGCCGGCTGGGCGTCCAATTCCAAATACGCCTTCCTGGGCGCATTGCGCGCCTCGGCGCAAATGGTCAGCTACGAAATCGCTATGGGCTTTTGCCTGGTCGTGGTCCTGATGGTGACCGGCAGCATGAACATGAGCGTCATCGTGACCGAGCAGGCCAAAGGCCTGTTTGCCGACCAAGGCCTGGGCTTTTTGTCCTGGAACTGGTTGCCGCTCTTGCCGATTTTTGTGGTCTATGTCATTTCCGGCCTGGCCGAAACCAACCGCCACCCGTTTGACGTGGTCGAGGGTGAAGCCGAAATTGTGGCGGGCCACATGGTCGAGTACTCCGGTATGTCGTATGCCATGTTCTATTTGGCCGAGTACGCCAATATGTGGCTGGTCTCGATTCTGGCAGCGGTGATGTTTTTAGGCGGTTGGCTCTCGCCGGTGGCTGCACTTGATTGGATTCCAGGCGGCATCTGGTTGGGCCTGAAAACCTGCGCCATCGTTAGCTTATTTATCTGGGTGCGTGCCACCTTCCCACGCTTTCGCTATGACCAAATCATGCGTCTGGGCTGGAAAGTCTTTATCCCCGTCACCCTCGTTTGGTTGATCGTGGTCGGTGGCTGGATGCAGACTTCATTCAATATCTGGAAGTAAGGGACAGACATGCCAAGCATCGCTTACAAGCCCGCTGCCTTTTCGCTCAAAGACTTTTTGCTCAGCTTTTTGCTGATCGAGTTGTTCAAAGGCATGGCGCTGACCATGCGCTACGCCTTCCGCAAAAAATTCACGGTGCAGTTTCCCGAAGAAAAAACGCCGCTGTCGCCGCGCTTTCGCGGCTTGCACGCGCTGCGCCGCTATGAAAATGGCGAAGAGCGCTGCATCGCCTGCAAACTCTGCGAAGCGGTATGCCCCGCGATGGCGATCACCATCGAATCAGACGTGCGTGAAGACGGTTCACGCCGCACCACGCGTTACGACATCGACCTGACCAAGTGCATTTTCTGCGGCTTTTGCGAAGAAAGCTGCCCGGTGGACTCGATTGTGGAAACCCATATCCTGGAATACCACGGCGAAAAACGGGGCGACCTGTATTTCACCAAAGACATGTTGCTGGCAGTCGGGGACCGCTATGAAGCCGAGATCGCTGCGGCCAAGCAGGCCGATGCCAAGTACCGCTAAGCGCCTGCAAGAAAGTTTGCCACCATGAGTGTTACCACTGGTTTGTTCTACGCCTTTTCGGCGGTTTTGCTGATTGCGGCGTTTCGGGTCATTACGGCCCGCAACCCGGTGCATGCTGCCTTGTTTTTGGTGCTTACGTTTTTCCAGGCCGCCATGATATGGATGCTGCTTAAAGCCGAATTTCTGTCGATCACCCTAGTGCTGGTCTATGTCGGCGCGGTGATGGTGCTGTTCCTATTTGTCGTGATGATGATGGATGTCAATGTCGAAAACCTGCGCGTGGGCTTTTGGAACCACTTCCCGCTGGCCGCTGCGGTGGGTGTGGTTATTGCGCTGGAAATGGCCGCGGTTTTGTTGGGTGGTTTTCGTGTGGTCGATGACCCGGCGGCGGCCAATAATGCAATAGGCGGCCCGTCCAACACCCAGCAACTGGGCAAACTGCTCTACACCGAATATATCTATCCCCTAGAAATTGCCGCCGCCATTTTGTTGGTCGCCATGATTGCCGCTATTGCTCTGACTTTGCGTGCGCGCAAAGACAGTAAATACGTCAGCCCCGGCGACCAGGTACGCGTCAAAGCGCAAGACCGCATGACGGTGCTCAAAATGGACGCCACGCAAGATGCCCCCGCGCCTGCGCCCCCCGAGGCAGCGGCCCCACCGGAGACCAAAGCATGATGAATACTCTGACACTGGGCCACTTTTTGTCCCTGGGCGCAATGTTGTTTGCGCTTTCGGTAGTGGGCATCTTTTTAAACCGCCGTAACCTGATTGTGTTGCTCATGGCTATCGAACTGATGCTGCTGGCGGTGAACACCAATTTTGTTGCCTTCTCGCATTACCTCAACGACATGCACGGTCAGGTATTTGTGTTTTTTATCCTGACCGTGGCCGCTGCAGAGTCGGCTATCGGCCTGGCCATTTTGGTGCTCTTGTTCCGGGCCAAGTCCAGCATCAGCGTGGACGAACTCAATACGCTCAAGGGCTAAGACAACGATGCAAGCAAGTCTCAATGCAGCCACGCTGCTTATCGTGCCGCTGGCCCCTCTGGTCGGTGCGCTGCTGGCCGGTATTTTTGGCACCAAATTTGGCGGTAACCGTATCGGGCGCACGCTCACCCACAGCCTGACGATTGCCGGGGTGCTCATCTCCTTCATCGTCTCGGCGCTTACCTTGCAAGCGGTGGTTCAAAGTGGCGCGCGTCTGAATGAAACGCTGTACACCTGGATGGTGGTGGGCGACTTGAAAATGGAAATTGGCTTTCTGATCGACGGCCTGACCGCCATGATGATGTGCGTGGTGACCTTTGTCTCGCTCATGGTGCACATCTACACCATTGGCTATATGGACGAGGACGAGGGTTACAACCGCTTCTTTTCCTACATCTCTCTCTTCACTTTCTCGATGCTGATGCTGGTCATGAGCAACAACCTCTTGCAGCTATTTTTCGGCTGGGAAGCGGTGGGCCTGGTGTCTTACTTGTTGATCGGTTTTTGGTACAACAAGCCCAGCGCTATTTTTGCGAACATGAAAGCCTTTTTGGTCAACCGCGTGGGCGACTTCGGCTTCATTCTGGGCATTGGCCTAATCGCCGCATTTGCCGGCACACTCAATTACGCCGAGATTTTTACCAAAGCCCCCGAATTGGCGGCGCTGACTTTGCCCGGCACCAGTTGGATGCTGCTGACGGTAGCCTGCATTTGTTTGTTCATCGGCGCCATGGGTAAATCGGCGCAGTTTCCCTTGCACGTTTGGTTGCCCGACTCCATGGAAGGCCCCACGCCTATCTCAGCGCTCATCCACGCGGCCACCATGGTAACCGCCGGTATCTTTATGGTGGCGCGCATGTCGCCCCTGTTTGAGTTGTCCGATACCGCGCTTAATTTGGTATTGGTCGTGGGCGCGATTACCGCCTTGTTCATGGGCTTTTTGGGCATCATCCAAAACGACATCAAGCGGGTGGTGGCCTATTCCACGCTGTCGCAGCTGGGCTATATGACGGTGGCCCTGGGCGCCTCGGCCTACTCGGTGGCGGTGTTCCATTTGATGACGCATGCCTTCTTCAAAGCCTTGTTGTTCCTAGGTGCAGGCTCGGTCATCATCGGCATGCACCATAACCAGGACATTCGCTGGATGGGCGGCGTACGCAAGTACATGCCGATCACCTGGATTACCTCCTTGCTCGGGTCGCTGGCCCTGATCGGCACACCGTTTTTTGCCGGCTTTTATTCCAAAGACAGCATCATCGAAGCCGTAGCCGAAAGCCATTTGCCTGCTGCCGGGTTTGCGCACTTTGCCGTATTGGCCGGTGTGTTTGTGACCGCGTTTTATTCTTTCCGTATGTACTTTTTGGTCTTCCACGGCAAAGAGCGCTACGACCAAAACCCTGATGCACACCACGGCCACGATGACCACCACCACCACAGCCCGCATGAATCCCCCTGGGTGGTGTGGCTGCCGTTGGTGATGCTGGCGATCCCCTCGGTGGTGATCGGTTTCATGACCATAGAGCCCATGCTGTTTGGCGAATTCTTCAAAGACGCCATCGTGGTGGATGGCACGCGCCACCATGCGATGAAGGCATTGGAAGAAGCTTTCCACGGCCCCGTGGCCATGGCGCTGCATGGGCTTGGCACCGCGCCGTTTTGGCTGGCACTCGCCGGTGTCGTGATGGCTTGGTATATGTACCTGATCAACCCAGCGCTACCTGCGGCCATCGGGCGCAGTCTGCGGCCTTTGGTGGTTTTGTTGGAAAACAAGTACTACATGGACTGGTTCAATGAAAACGTGTTGGCGCGCGGTACGCGCATATTGGGCGATGGCTTGTGGAAGGGCGGCGACAAGGCGATCATTGACGGATTCTTCGTCAATGGCTCCTGGAAACTGGTGGGCTGGGTGTCAAAGCGCGTGCGCGGCCTGCAGTCGGGCTACCTCTACCACTACGCGCTGGTCATGATTTTGGGCATTTTTGTCCTCATGACCTACTTCGTCTGGCTCAACAAATAAGGAAAAAAGACCCATGGGATTGTTGAGCCTTGCTATTTGGACGCCCATTTTTTTTGGCGTCGTGCTGCTGGCCCTGGGCCGGGATGACCAGGCCCGCGCCGTGCGCTGGGTGGCGCTGGTCGGCGCAGTCGCCGGTTTCCTTGTCACATTGCCTTTGTATGCCGGGTTCCAGCTGGGCACCGCAGAAATGCAGTTTGTTGAACACAGCGTTTGGATCGAGCGTTTCAATGTCAATTACCACTTGGGCGTGGACGGCATCTCGTTTTGGTTTGTACTTCTGACGGCGTTTATCAATGTGGTGGTAGTCATTGCCGGCTGGGAAGTGATTACCCACAAAGTCAACCAGTACATGGCCTCTTTCCTGATTTTGTCGGGCCTGATGATCGGGGTTTTCAGCGCTTTGGACGGCCTTTTGTTCTACGTTTTTTTCGAAGCCACTCTGATCCCCATGTACCTCATCATCGGTATCTGGGGCGGCCCAAACAAAATTTACGCCGCATTTAAGTTCTTCCTCTACACCTTGCTCGGTTCGCTGCTGACCTTGGTTGCGCTGATTTACCTCTACATCGCGTCCAACGGCAGTTTTGATATTGCTACTTGGCACGCGCTGCCGCTAGGTCAGACGGCGCAGACCGCCATCTTCTTTGCCTTCTTTGCCGCTTTTGCCGTCAAGGTGCCCATGTGGCCAGTGCATACCTGGTTGCCCGATGTCCACGTAGAAGCGCCCACCGGCGGCTCTGCGGTGCTGGCCGCCATCATGCTCAAGTTGGGCGCCTATGGTTTTCTGCGCTTTTCGCTGCCGATAACACCGGATGCTGCGCACGAGTGGGCCGGCCTGATGATCGCCCTGTCTTTGGTGGCGGTAATTTATGTGGGCCTGGTTGCTCTGGTGCAGCAGGACATGAAAAAACTCGTGGCTTATTCCTCCGTGGCCCACATGGGTTTTGTGACCTTGGGCTTTTTCATCTTTAACGACTTGGGCATGGCCGGCGGCATTGTGCAAATGATTGCGCATGGATTTGTTTCGGCCGCCATGTTCCTCTCCATCGGCGTTTTATACGACCGCGTGCACTCCCGCGAAATTGCCAGCTACGGCGGCGTGGTCAATACCATGCCGCGCTTTGCCGCCTTTTCCCTGCTGTTTGCCATGGCCAATTGCGGCTTGCCAGGCACCGCAGGCTTCGTGGGCGAGTGGATGGTGATTTTGGCCGCCGTGAAGTTCAATTTTTGGATCGGCATGGCCTCGGCCAGCGCCTTGATTTTTGGCGCCGCCTATACCTTGTGGATGTTCAAGCGCGTCTACCTGGGCCCGGTCACCAACCACCATGTCCAGGAACTGCAAGACATCAACGCCCGTGAATTTTTCATGCTGGCCTTGCTGGCTGTTGCGGTGCTTTACATGGGCATCAACCCCAAACCCTTTACCGATGTGATGGATGCTTCGGTGGCCGGTCTGCTCCAGCACGTAGCCCAGTCCAAGCTGCCTTGATGGCTGCGAATTGAGAAACACACCATGATCGATCAAATCAGCTGGATTGCTATTTTCCCCGAGGCCCTGCTGCTGGCCATGGCCTGCGCCATCGCCTTGCTGGACCTGCGCGCCCAAGGCCCCTTGCGCGGCTTCACCTATGCGCTCACTTTGATCACCCTGGGCGTGGTTGCGCTGATCGAAGGCCTTTTTGCCAGCACCGGCCTCACGCTATACGGCTTTGGCAATATGGTGGTGGCCGACACCATGGCTGCGTGGTTGAAGTGCTTTGCCACGCTGGCGGTGATGGTCACCCTGGTCTATGGTCGGCCCTATGCCGCTGCACGCGACATGCTGCGCGGCGGCGAGTTGTTTACCCTGTCCATGTTCGCGTTGCTGGGCATGTTCATCATGATTTCAGGCAATAACTTCCTGATCATTTACATGGGCCTGGAGTTGCTGACCCTGTCCAGCTACGCGCTAGTAGCGCTGCGCCGCGACAACGCGCAAGCCGTGGAAGCGGCTATGAAGTATTTCGTATTGGGCGCAATGGCCTCGGGCTTTTTGCTCTACGGCATGTCCATGCTCTACGGCGCTACCGGCTCGCTAGACATCAATGAAGTGTTCAGTGCCATCTCTACTGGCCATGTGCGCCACCAAGTGCTGGTCTTTGGATTGGTGTTCATCGTATCGGGCCTGGCCTTTAAGCTAGGCGTGGTGCCTTTTCACATGTGGATCCCCGATGTCTATCAAGGCGCCCCCACCGCCGTCACGCTCATGATCGGCGGCGCGCCTAAGCTGGCGGCTTTTGCCATCACCATGCGCTTGCTGGTAGAAGGCATGTTGCCTTTGGCCATCGACTGGCAGCAAATGCTGATGCTGCTCTGCGTGGCCTCTCTGTTTATCGGCAACTTTGCCGCCATTGCCCAAACCAATGTCAAGCGCATGCTTGCTTTTTCGACCATCGCCCAAATGGGCTTTGTGCTGATCGGCATATTCTCTGGTGTGATCGATGGCAACACCATTTCTACTGCCAATGCCTACAGCTCGGCCATGTTCTATGTGGTGAGCTATGTGCTGACCACGCTGGCCGCTTTTGGCGTCATCATGCTGCTGGCGCGCGAAGGTTTTGAAAGCGAAGAGATTACCGACTTTGCCGGCCTGAATCAACGCAGCCCGCTCTACGCCGGTGTCATGGCCGCGTGCATGTTCTCTATGGCGGGCTTCCCCCCGCTGGTGGGCTTTTATGCCAAGCTCTCGGTGCTGCAAGCACTGATCGCATCGGGCCAGGCTATGCATATTGGATTAGCGGTGTTTGCCGTGCTGATGTCGCTGGTGGGCGCTTTTTATTACATACGCTTGGTCAAGGTCATGTATTTCGATGCGCCTATTACGGCCAGCGAAGTGGTGGCGGGTGCGGACGTGCGCATTGTCCTGGTCATCAACGGCGCTTTGGTCCTGCTGCTGGGCATCTTTCCTGCGGGCCTCATGGCTTTGTCGGCGCAGTCCGTTTTGCAGATGCTGGGCACTTGAATCCCGCTACCTTGTCGTAAGCGGGTAGTCCATCATGCCCAGCCCCACGCCACATTTACGAGCCGATAAGTCCGATGCGGGCTTGCGCGAGCTGCGCCAAAGCAGCGACAAAATTTTGTCAGGCCGTTTTCTGCAAGTCTTTAGCGACCAGGTGACGCTGCCTGACGGCAAAAGCACTTTTCGAGAATACATCGTCCATCCCGGCGCAGTCATGGTGATCCCGCTGCTGACCGATGACCAGGACCAAACCCGCATCGTGCTAGAGCGCCAGTTCCGCTACCCTGTTGATCAAGTCATGATCGAGCTGCCGGCTGGCAAGCGCGATGGCGAGGAGGATTTGCTGCTGTGTGCGCAACGCGAACTGCGCGAGGAAACTGGCTACATCGCCACCCAATGGGCGCACGCCGGGGTGATGCATCCCTGCATTTCCTATTCCACCGAGTTCATCGACATCTGGTTTGCCAAGGGCCTGCACGCCGGCCCGCGCGAGTTGGACGCCGGTGAGTTTTTAGAAGTGTTCAGTGCCAGCACGGACCAATTTTTTGCCTGGTGCCGCGATGGCCGCATCACCGATGCCAAGACCCTGACCGGCGCGCTCTGGCTGCAAAACTACCTCAGCGGCGCCTGGCCGCTGCAATGGCAGGAGGCCGCATGAAAGTGCTGGATCTCCAATGCGCCCAAGGCCACGGCTTTGAGGGCTGGTTCGGCTCCGAGGAAGATTTCCAGTCGCAACAGACGCGCGCCTTGGTGCAATGCCCTTTGTGCGGCGACGCCACGATCAGCAAAAAGCTAAGCGCCCCGCGCCTCAATCTGTCGCGTGCTTCAGCGCCCGAGGCATCGGAGCGACCTGATTCGTCTGGGCGGTCTGAACAGCCCGAGCGCCCTGATCGGTCCGAGCAAAGCGACAAAGCCCTGGCCGTCGCTGGCCCGCAAGATGCCGACATGGCCAAACTTTGGATGGAAATAGGCCGCCACCTCATGGCCAACACCACCGATGTGGGCCAACGTTTCGCCGAGGAGGCGCGCAAAATCCATTACGGCGAAGCCCCCGAGCGCGGCATCCGCGGCCAAGCAAGCGCCCGCGAAGCGCGCGAGCTCATGGAGGAGGGCATAGGCGTCCTACCCTTTGCACTGCCCGAGGCGCTCAAAGGGCCATTGCAGTAACTTCAATGCTCGCACTATGTGCTAAAGCGTATCCGCATACTTCCGTCACTGCGATGAACCAAGCGACGCGGCAGTCCATGCTGCAATGAGGTCACTACCGCCAAAGCATAAAGTCATGGATTGCCACGGCCTGCGGCCTCGCAATGACGGCACTTTGCCACGGCCTAGCAATGACGACACTTTGCCACGCCCTGCGGCCACGCGACATCCGTCACTGCGAGGAGCGAAGCGACGCGGCAGTCCATGCTGCAATGAGGTCACTACCGCCAAAGCATAAAGTCATGGATTGCCACGGCCTGCGGCCTCGCGACATCCGTCACTGCGAGGAGCGAAGCGACGCGGCAGTCCATGCTGCAATGAGGTCACTACCGCCAAAGCATAAAGTCATGGATTGCCACGGCCTGCGGCCACGCAATGACGACACTTTGCCACGACCTGCAGCCACGCGACATCCGTCACTGCGAGGAGCGAAGCGACGTGGCAGTCCATGCTGCAATGAGGCCACTTGCGCCAAAGCATGAACCCATGGATTGCCACGGCCTGCGGCCTCGCAATGACCGCGCTTTGCCACGGCCTGCGGCCTCGCAACGACCGCACTTTGACATGGCCTTCGGCCTTGCACCGACGGGCGCTTTTGCAGAGCCTCTTAAAGGCCTCAGGCCGGCGCGGCCTTAGGCTCGTCGGCAAAACGCTGGCGTATGGCCAGCACCTGAGGCCAGGCTGCTAAAAACACATCCACGCATTGCGGATCGAAATGCAAGCCACGTTGCGCGCGCAAGTAGTCCGCAGCATCCTCCAATGACCAGGGTTTTTTGTAGGGGCGCTCAGAGGTCAGCGCATCAAACACATCGGCCAC
>CAMBFN010000040.1 GCA_945865425.1 Comamonas sp. lk
AGCGCCGAAGGTAGAAGAAGTCCCCGCAGGTGCGGCGGCACCGGGCGCTGAAGATGTTGCGCCGCCGGAAGACGACGCGCCGCTTGCGCCCATTATTGTCAAGAAGATTGCCGCAGCGCACGCCGGTGCCCATGGCGGTGGTTGGAAGATTGCACTGGCCGACATGATGACGGCCATGATGGCCTTCTTCTTGTTGATGTGGATTTTGGGCGCCACCAATGACTCGCAACGCAAAAGCGTGGCTGATTACTTCAAGCCCGCCTCACAAAGCGTGATCACCATGGGCGCGCTGGCCGGCTCTAACGGCATCATGGGCGGACGCTCCATCATTGACCCCGATGGCTTCCCCTACACCGCCAAGCAAACTGCGCCTATGGAACGCCTGACGCCCAAGTCTGAAGGCGGCCCGACTGAGAACGACCCCTCGCCCAATAGCGAAAACGCGCGCGATAACGACGCCAAGTCGCAAAACCAGTCACCGGGCTCTGGAGAGGGCGAAGGCGGCGGTAGTGGCACAGCCCAGGGTGGCGAAAAAGGAAAAATGGACCAAATGGAAAAAGACGTCAAGGAGGCTTTGGCGTCCAACCCGGCCCTAGAGCAGTTGCAAGGGCAGGTGCAATTTGTCCGCGACAAAGACGGACTGCGTATCGAGGTCATTGACAAAGCCGATTTCTCCATGTTCCCGTTGGGAACTACCAAGCTGCAGCCCAAAGCTCAGGCATTGCTGGGCGAAATTGCCAAGTCGCTGGCGGGTATGCCCAACAAAATTGCGGTGCGCGGCCATACGGATGCCACACCTTTTGCCAATAAAGAGGGCCGTAACAACTGGTTGCTGTCCGTCGAACGCGCTGAAGCAACGCGCTCGGTGTTGGAGAAAAACGGTATCAAGCAAGACCGCTTTGTGCAAATTGAGGGTGTGGCCGACACCGTACCTTACAACACCAACGACCCCAAAGATGCGCGTAACCGGCGCATGAGCATCACCGTCAAGAAAGAGTAAGGGCCGCCCACTAAGCGGGCGGTGCTTGCGCCTGGTGCACCGGGGCGGCTCGCTGTGCGCTGCGCCGCAAACCTCTGGGGTCTCAAGGCAAGCCGCAGTGCGCTTACTCGCAGTTCTGATATTCGCGCTTGATACAGGTCTTGGCCCAGCGCCGCGCCACAATCAAATCGTTATCGCTGATTTCCGCGATGGCTTTTTTAAGCGGCTTGGAGGTCTCAGGGTGGCCTGAGGATTCGGCGATTAAAAACCACATCGCGGCCTTTTGGTAATCGCGGGTAAATCCTTGGCCATTGGCGTACATGCTGCCCAGCTTGAACTGGGCCTTAGGCTCGCCCTGTGAGGCTGCTTTGCGCAGCCAAATAATGGCATTGGGGTAGCTCTGCGGGGTACCTTGCCCGGCAAAATGCATCAGACCGAGCAGTGATTGTGCGTCACGATCCCCGGTCTCGGCGACGATTTGCCATTTGGCCACCGCACTGGCATAGTCTTTTCGCTGGTAGTCGGCATAGCCATCTTCCCACAAGCCGGCATGGGCCGCAGTACAGACCAAGAGCGCGCTACACAGCGCTTGCCGCAGGGATAGGGGGACAAACATAAGCATTAGTTGCGCATTATATTTTTCATCGCAGCGGCCATCACCTTGGAATTGTCTTGTGGCGCGGCCAGCGGCTGCGCCGGACCTGCGGTGGCCCCAGCTGGCTGGGCCGTCGCTGCTGGTGCAGGAGCATTAGCCGATGCATTGGCGATGGGAGTGCCCACTGCATTGGCAGACTTTGCGGGGCTTGGCTCGAAGTCTTGCTGCATCACCGCTGCACGGTAGAGGTTTTTGAGCTGGGGCAGGTTGTTCCACATGTCTTGCCATTCCAGGTCAAAAGGCAGACCCATCCAGTTACCGGATTTTTTCAGGGCATCGACGCAGTTCTGGATTTCCTCTCGGTTGATTTCCACGAGGGCGGTTTCTTCATTGCTCAGGTTGTCGCGCTGGCGCGCCTGAATATCGGCTTCCAAGGCCATAAGCTGCTGGTAGCAGCGCGCACGCTCATTGCGCAGTAGGGCACTGGCCCGGGCACCATCGGCCTGGTCGCGCAGCTTATTGACTTCGCGCTTCACAGCTGCCAGGTTTTGCAAGGTCAGGTAATAAAAAACGGCAGCACCGAGCACGGCTACAAGAAAGAAAAATATCAGCAATACCAGTGTGAGGTTCATGGCATCTGACGCCCTAGGGCGCCTGGTTTTTTTAAACGAGCCCGCGCTTTGCAAAGGCTGTGCTTCCAACATCGGCACGAGCTGAGTTTAGTCAAGTCGCTAGCTTATGAATAGCCCAGGGCGCGCGCAGCCCCTGGTGGCCCAAGGCACAATAGCCTCCATGCTGATTCATCCCGACATTAACCCGGTTGCCTTGCAACTAGGCCCCGTGGCCGTGCACTGGTATGGGCTAACCTACTTGGCTGCCTTCGGTCTTTTTATGCTCTTGGGCAAGTTGCGCCTGCAACATACACCCTATGCGAGCAATGCGAGTTGGAGTTTTCGCGACGTGGAGGACATTCTCTTTCTAGGGGTTTTGGGCGTGATATTGGGTGGCCGCTTTGGCTATTGCCTTTTTTACAACCCGGCCTTTTACGCCGCCCACCCGCTAGAGATTTTGTACGCCTGGCGTGGTGGCATGAGTTTTCACGGCGGTTTATTGGGTGTGATTGTGTCTATGGCCTGGTTTGCCTATGAACGCAAGCGCTCCTTTTGGGCGGTGGCCGACTTCGTGGCCCCTTGCGTACCGACCGGTCTGGCCTGCGGGCGCCTAGGCAACTTCATCAACGGCGAGTTATGGGGCCGTGTCGCGGACCCGGCGCTGCCCTGGGGTATGGTGTTTCGCGGCGCGGGCGATCTGCCGCGTCACCCTTCGCAGGTCTACCAATTCCTGCTCGAGGGCTTGCTCTTGTTTGTGCTTTTGTGGGTGTACGCGCGCAGCGGGCCGCGGCAGGGGAGGGTATCGGCAGTCTTTCTCATGGGCTACGGCGCGTTGCGATTTGTGGTGGAGTATTTCCGCGAGCCCGATGCCCATATCGGCCTCTTGCAGATGGGCCTGAGCATGGGCCAGTGGCTGTGCATTCCCATGGTACTGGGGGGCGCTGCTTTGTGGTGGTGGTTTGGCACGCGGCCGGCCCCGGCAGCTAGCTAAAGAGGCATAACCGGTGACGGGAACTATTGATTGGCAACTCAGCGGCGCGCTGGCCAGCGTAACGGTGTCCAACCCCGCCCGTATGAACGCCATGACGCGCACCATGTGGCAGCAACTGCGCGAAGTATTTGCGGAGATCTCCGGGCGCACGGATGTGCGTTGTGTGCTGGTGCAGGGAAAGGGCGCCCATTTTTGCGCGGGTGGCGATATATCCGAATACCCGGCTTTTCGCTTTGAACCCGACAGCTTGATGCATTTTCACGAAGTAGAAGTTTGGGGCGGCTTACAGGCCCTGCTGGACTGTCCGCTGCCCGTACTGGCGCTGGTACGCGGTAATTGCATGGGGGCAGGTCTGGAAATCGCCAGTTGCTGCGACCTGCGGCTGGGCGCTGCCAATAGCGTGTATGGTGCACCGATCGCCCGACTTGGCTTTCCGATGGCCCCGCGTGAGGCTGCGCTGGTACAGCGGTCAGTGGGTGCGGCCACTGCCAGTGCCATGCTACTGGCTGCGCAAAGTTTTGACGCAGCGCATATGCTGCAATGCGGTTTTCTTGCCTGGAGCGTTCCCGATGACGCCCTGCAGCTAAAGGCCGATGCATTGGTAGCGCGCATGGGCGGCCTCTCGCCCCAAGCGGCTCGGTTAAATAAACAAATTTTGCGCCAAGAAGGCCCGATGCAGGCGCCCACGCCGCCTTCGGCCTATGCCTATGCACCAAGCCCGCAACACCGCGAGGGCGTGCAGGCGTTTTTGGATAAGCGGCAGCCGGATTTTTGAAAGATGCACGATCGCGTCATTGCAAGCATCGCGCCAGCTTGTATGCTGACACTTCGGATACACACAACCTTCGCCGGAAATTGAAAGCGTTTAGATGCAAAGCGTTCTTCTCGTAGATGACAACCCGGTCAACCTGAAATGGCTGGAGCTGCTGGTACAGCGCCTGGAGCAAGCGCAATGCGCCAGTTTTACCGACCCGCTTGCCGCATTGGAATATGCGCGTACCCATCACGTGGATTTGGTGGTGCTCGATTACCTGATGCCCGAAATGAACGGACTGCAATTCATTGCGGCCTTCAGCGCTTTCGAAGGGGCCCAGTCCGTCCCTTTGCTCATGATCACCGCGCACGACGAAAAAGACGTGCGCTACCGTGCCCTAGAGGCCGGCGCGTATGACTTCCTGCCCAAGCCGGTAGATGCAGCGGAGTTTCTGGCGCGGGCGCGTAATTTGCTCAGGCTGCGCGAAGCCAGTTTGCGCCTCGCCGACCATGCCGCCTGGCTAACGCGCGAGGTGGATTTGGCCACCCGCGAAATTCGTGAGCGCGAGCGTGAAACCGTGATGGCGCTGGTCAAAGCGGCTGGGTACCGCGACCATGAAACCGGTGCCCATATTTCCCGCGTTGGGCATTACGCTCACCTGATTGCCCAAGGTTTACATCTGTCGGCCCAAGACCAGGCCTTGATGCTGGATGCCGCCGCCATGCACGACATCGGCAAGGTCGGTATTCCCGACCACATCTTGCTCAAGCCCGGGCGGCTGGACGAAGAAGAAATGCAAATCATGCGCCAACACCCCAGACTGGGCCATGAACTGCTTAAAGGCAGCAGCTCGCGCTTGTTGCAGGCCGGTGCCACTATCGCCTTAGGCCACCACGAAAAATTTGATGGCAGTGGCTACCCGCAGGGTCTGCAGGGCCAGGACATCCCACTTTTTGGCCGCATCGTGGCGGTGGCCGATGTGTTTGATGCGCTGACCTCCGAACGACCCTACAAAAAACCCTGGCCACTAGACGATGCGGCTACTTACCTACGCGACCAGCGCGGCTTGCATTTCGACCCGCAGTGCGTCGATGTATTTTTGGCCGCCTGGCCCCAGGTGCTGGCCATACGCCAAGGCTTTGCCGATGAGCCCCAGGCCCCCGCCGGTGTTGGCCCAGCGGCCTGATGGCGCGCAACCCTGGTCTTTGGGAGGCTTAGCGCAGCACCAGCACCGGCGTGCTGCTGTGGGTGAGCACGTGCTGGGTTTCGCTGCCTAGCAAGAGGCGCTTGATGCCGCGCCGTCCGTGCGAGGCCATCACGATGAGATCGCAGTCGTTTTTTTCGGCCGCCACAATGATGGCATGTGAGACCATATCGGACTTGCTGACCAGGGTACGTACTGCCACGCCTTTGGTGGCAGCGGATTTTTTGACCAGATCCAGCACCGCCTGTGCTTTGTTCACCCACAGGGCTTCGACCCGCTTAATCTCCCGCGAATCGACGGCCATACCGCCTTCAAAGTAGGCGATGGGGTAGGGCGGTACCACCTGGATGGCGAGCAACTCGGCCTTGCAGCTAGCGGCTAAACCGATCGCGCTGACGACTGCTTTTTTTGACAGTTTTGAGCCATCGGTGGCGACCAAAATACGCTTGTACATAGTGTTTCCCTTTTTTAAATCGGTGCAATCCGCTGAGACTAGCCGCCTGCAAAGCCAGCCACTTGATCTATATCAAGTGGTCTTGCAGCCGATCGCTGCACACTGGCACCCATGTCCCATGCGGCTTGCCACGCTTCTTTGTCTGCGACCCCCTCTTTGCCCGTCGCCACCCCGGCCCTTGCGCAATCGCCCATGCCCCGCGTGCATGCAATCCCTGGCTTGGCGGCTCTGAACGACCCCTTGGAGTGGCCTGCCTTCTCTAAGGAGTTGATGGGCTCAGGCGGCCTGTGGGAGTCCCAGGTGGTGGTGCAAGGCATGCACTGCGCCGCTTGCGCGATGACCGTGGAGCAGCTATTGCGCCGGGTGCCCGGGGTGCGCAGCGCGCGTGTCAGCGCCGCCTCGCAGCGCGCCAGCGTGATGTGGGACAGCGCACGGGTGCTGCCGGCGCAGTGGATGGGCCAGGTGCAGACCCAGGGTTATGCGCTATTGCCTGCCAATGATGCATTGGCCATCGATACGCGGCGCAAAGAACGCCAAGCCGCCCTGTGGCGCTGGTTGGTCGCGGGCTTTTGCATGATGCAGGTGATGATGTACGCCTACCCGGCCTACACCGCTGCGCCGGGCGACCTCAGCCGGGAAATGGAGCAGTTGCTGCGCTGGGCCTCCTGGGTACTGAGCCTGCCGGTGTTGCTGTTTTCTTGCGGTCCGTTTTTTTCCAGCGCATGGCGCGACCTGCGGGTACGGCGCATTGGCATGGATTTGCCGGTGGCGCTAGGCATTGCCGCGACTTTTGCCGTCAGCAGTGCCGGCACGTTTGAACCGGCCGGTCCTTTCGGGCGCGAGGTGTATTTCGACTCGCTCACCATGTTTGTGTTTTTTCTGCTCAGTGGCCGTTGGCTGGAATTGCGCTTGCGTGAGCGCACCGCCGGCGCGCTGGATGCGGTGTTCAACCGTCTGCCCGACAGCGTGGAGCGCCTAGGCGCAGACGGCAGCTCAGAGCGAGTTACCGCGCGCCGCGTGCGCGTGGGCGATGTACTGCGTGTCTACGCCGGTGAGACCTTTCCTGCCGATAGTGTCGTGCTGCAAGGCCAAAGCGCGGTGGATGAAGCCATGCTCACCGGCGAGTCGCGCCCGCTGGCACGCGGGCCCGGCGATCGGGTGCTGGCGGGCAGCTACAACCTGGCCGGCACCTTGCGCGTGCGGGTCGATAAGGCCGGCAGTGACACGCGTTTTGCCAGCATCGTGGCACTGATGCAAAGCGCCGCTACCGAGCAACCCCCATTGGCGCGCCTGGCCGATCGCCTGGCCAAACCTTTTTTGATCGGCGTGCTGCTGGCCGCTGCGCTGGTCGCCCTGTGGTGGTGGCCGCGTGATCCGGCCCACGCCATGATGCTGGCGGTGGCGGTGTTGGTGGTGACCTGCCCCTGCGCTTTGTCGCTGGCCACACCCGCCGCCATGTTGGCCGCCGCCGGGCGACTTGCTACGGGCGGCGTGCTGGTGCGCCGCTTGCAGGCTTTGGAAACCCTGGCGCGGGTGGACACCCTAGTGTTCGACAAAACCGGCACGCTCAGCACCGACGCACAGCAGCTCGCCGGCATCCAATGCCGAGCCGGTCTGAGCCCCCAAACGGCCTTGGCCATGGCTGCTACCTTGGCAGGCCATTCGCGCCATCCGGCGGCCAAGGCTTTGCACGCCGCGGCCCAAGCCCAAGCCGCGCAAGCAAACGAAGGAACGGCGGCGCAAGAATGGCTTACCAGTGAGGTACAGGAAATTGCCGGTCTGGGCATCTCTGCCAATGTGCAGGCAGTCGATGCCATAAGCACTTTGGCAGTCGGCGGGCTTAGAACCTCAGGCGCCTCCTTTGCTATGCGCTTGGGTTCGGCGCAATTTTGCGGCCTGCCGCAATCTAGCGCAGACGCCAGCAGCGTGACCTTGGCCGACGCACACGCTTGGCTGGCTACCTTCACCCTGCGCGAAGTGCTGCGCCCAGACGCCCAGACTTGCGTGCACGAACTTACGGCCATGGGCCTGGCGGTGCATCTGCTCTCTGGCGATGCGCCCGGCCCGGTGGCGCTTGCCGCTGCCCAACTGGGCATCGCGCCGCACCGCGTCCATGCCCGTTGTACGCCAGACGACAAACTGACCCGACTGCGTCAACTCCAAGCCCAGGGCGCGACGGTGGCCATGGTCGGCGACGGGATGAACGATGCGCCGGTGCTGGCAGGCGCGCACGTGGCTTTTGCGTTTGGACAGGCTTCCTCGCTGGCGCAATCGCAGGCCGATCTGGTGGTCTTGGGTTCGGAGTTGGGCGCTATTACTGACACGCTGGTGTTAGCGCGCAAAACCATGCGCGTGGTGCGCCAAAACCTTATTTGGGCCTTGTTGTACAACGCCGCCTGCGTGCCCCTGGCGGTGGCCGGGTATCTGCCGGCCTGGTTGGCGGGCCTGGGTATGGCCACCAGTTCCCTGCTGGTGGTGGCCAATGCGGCGCGTTTGGCGCGGCCTGCAGGCCTGACTCCCTGAGGCCACTTTGGACATTCTCTACTTGCTTATTCCTCTGTCGGTCAGCCTGGTTTTTTTCATTCTGGGTGGTTTGTGGTGGGCCATAGACCGCGGCCAGTTTGACGACATCGAATCCGAAGGCGCACGCATTTTGGAAGACCGGGACGCTTAGATTGGCTTATTGGCGAGGCTGTTTGGGCAGCAATTGACATGTATCAAAACGTTTTTTCAGTCTGAGCCGCACACTGCGCGCAACGCATCTATTGAGAAAGATTTTTATGGCATTTGCAAACCAGCAGGCGGCGACATACAACGACACCGTCGTGCGCCAGTTTGCGATCATGACCGTGGTCTGGGGCGTGGTGGGCATGTTGGTAGGCGTCATCATCGCTGCCCAGTTAGCTTGGCCCGAGCTCAATTTCGGCATTTCCTGGCTCAGCTACGGGCGTTTACGTCCACTGCACACCAATGCGGTGATTTTTGCCTTTGGCGGCTGCGGCTTGTTTGCATCGTCCTACTACGTGGTGCAACGCACCAGCCAGGTGCGCTTGTTTTCGGACAAACTGGCCGCATTCACTTTCTGGGGTTGGCAGGCGGTGATTGTGGCTGCTGCGATTTCGCTGCCCCTGGGCTACACCCAGGGCAAGGAATATGCCGAGCTTGAGTGGCCGATTGACATCCTTATCACCCTGGTCTGGGTCAGCTTCGCCGTGGTATTTTTTGGCACCTTGGGCACGCGCAAGGTCAAGCATATTTATGTGGCCAACTGGTTTTTCGGCGCCTTTATCTTGGCCGTCGCTATCTTGCATTTGGTCAACAGCGCGGCTATTCCCGCCGGTTGGATGAAGTCCTACTCGGCCTACGCGGGCGTGCAGGACGCGATGATTCAATGGTGGTACGGCCACAACGCGGTGGGCTTTTTCCTGACCGCCGGTTTTCTGGGCATGATGTATTACTTCATCCCCAAACAGGCCGAGCGGCCGGTCTATAGCTACCGGCTGTCTATCGTCCACTTTTGGGCGCTCATCTTCACGTATATGTGGGCCGGCCCGCACCATTTGCACTACACCGCGCTGCCGGACTGGACGCAGTCAGTGGGCATGGTGTTCTCGCTGATTTTGCTGGCGCCTAGCTGGGGCGGCATGATCAACGGCGTGATGACTTTGTCGGGCGCCTGGCACAAGCTGCGGGACGACCCGATTTTGCGCTTCCTCATCGTGTCCCTGTCCTTCTACGGCATGAGCACTTTTGAAGGCCCGATGATGTCCATCAAAACCGTCAATGCGCTGAGCCATTACACCGACTGGACGGTGGGCCATGTGCACTCGGGCGCTTTAGGATGGGTGGGGCTGGTCACCATGGGCAGTATGTACTACCTGATACCGCGCCTCTTTGGCCAGAAAAAAATGTACAGCGTGCCCGCCATTGAGCTGCATTTTTGGGTGGCCACCATCGGCATCGTGGTCTATATCGCGGCAATGTGGATTGCCGGCGTCATGCAAGGTCTGATGTGGCGCGCGGTCAACCCCGACGGCACCTTGACCTACACCTTTGTCGAATCGGTCAAAGCCACTTATCCCTTTTATGTGTTACGCCTCATTGGTGGCCTGCTCTACCTGGGCGGCATGCTCATCATGCTGTGGAACACCCTGAAGACGGCTTTTGCGGGTAACGCGGTAGCAGTGCAAGTGCCGCCGCTGCTAGCCCACGCCTGAGCAAAGGAAACTGATATGGCAAACCCCACTGATAAAACCGGCTTCACGCACGAGAAGATCGAGACGAACAACTTCTTGATGATTGTGCTGATATTGCTCGTGTTGCTGGCCGGCGGTATGGTCGAAATCGTGCCCCTGTTCTTCCAAAAATCTACCACCGAGCCCTTGGCCGGTGTCAAGCCCTATACCGCACTGCAATTGGCCGGGCGCGATGTTTACGTGCGCGAAGGCTGCTACAACTGCCACTCACAAATGATCCGCCCGCTGCGCGCCGAGACCCTGCGCTATGGCCATTATTCGGTGGCGGGCGAATCGGTGTATGACCACCCGTTTCAATGGGGCAGCAAGCGCACCGGGCCAGACCTGGCGCGCGTGGGCGGCCGCTACAGCGATGAGTGGCACAGCATCCACCTGAACACCCCGCGCGACTTGGTGCCTGAGTCCAATATGCCGGCCTATCCCTGGCTCGCCAAAACGCCGGTGGACGCGCAAAGCATGCCTGCGCATATGCGCGCCCTGCGCAACGTGGGCGTGCCTTATACCGATACAGAAATTGCCGCTGCCACCGAGGCTTTGCAAGGCAAAACCGAGCTAGACGCCACCATCGCTTATTTGCAAATGCTGGGCCTGGCGCTTAAGTGAGGCTAAGGAAAAAACATGGACATCAACACCTTACGCACCTTGGTCACGCTGGCCAGTTTTGCCGTCTTTGTGGGCATCATTTGGTGGAGCTAGTCACCCAAACGCAGCGAAGATTTTTCGCAAGCCGAGCGCCTTCCCTTTGAGCAGGACTGAGCGTGCCCACGCGGCACACAGGAACTATGTATGAGCGACTTTACTAGCAACTTCTGGACGGTCTATATCTCCGTCATCACCTTGGTGGGCATGGGGGCCTGCCTGGTACTTTTATGGGTTACCGGCAAGACCCACGTTATGTCGTCTGACGACAGCACGGGCCATGTCTGGGACGAAGACTTACGCGAAATGAACAATCCGCTGCCGCGCTGGTGGGTTTGGATGTTTGTGATCTCGGTAGTCTTTGGTTTTGTCTATCTGGCCTTGTACCCTGGACTGGGCAGCTATGTGGGCCAACTGGGCTGGACTTCTCATGGTGAGTACCGCGCTGAAGTGGCTAAAGCCGAGGCCGACGAAGCACCGCTGTATGCCCAATTTACCGCTATGACGCCCCAGGCACTGTCGCGCGATCCGCAGGCCAAAGTCGTGGGGGAGCGCCTGTTCATGAACAACTGCGCCCAATGCCACGGCTCGGATGCGCGCGGCTCCAAAGGCTTTCCCAACCTGACCGATGGCGATTGGTTGTATGGCGGCAGCCCGGACAAAATCAAAGAAACCATCACCTTGGGACGTATCGGACAAATGCCGCCAATAGCTGCTGCGGTGGGCACGCCCGATGACGCCAAAAACGTGGCCAACTATGTGCTCAGCCTGTCGGGCAGTCCGCACGACTCGCTACGCGCTGCTTTGGGCAAGTCCAAATTTACCGTCTGTGCGGCCTGCCACGGCGCCGATGGCAAAGGCAACCAGGCTTTGGGCGCGCCCAATTTGAGCGATAACACCTGGCTGCACGGCTATGGCGAAAACGCGATTCTCGCCATGGTCAATCAAGGAAAAATCAACCAAATGCCAGGCCAAGCAGGTAAGTTAACCGAGGCGCAGATTGATGTGTTGTCCGCTTATGTCTGGGGTTTTTCCAATAAGTAAACGTGCTGCAGTAGCGCCATTTTCTGCCTGAGCCCCCGCAATTGAAGCCTCCCGAAAGCGCAGCGCGCGCTGTCATTCCGATCGCCGTGTCCAAGGACGCCAGCCCCATCAGCCCGCCTGAAGGGGCCGGCCCGCTGATGGTGTCCTTGTACGAAGCGCACCAAAAAATCTATCCACGCAGCGTCAGCGGCAAGTTTGCGCGTTTGCGCTGGGCCACGGTGTTTTTGACGCAACTGCTGTTTTATGGCTTGCCCTGGCTGCCCTGGGGTGAGCGCCAGGCGGTGTTGTTTGATTTGGCAGCACGGCGCTTCTACATCTTCAAGCTGGTGCTCTACCCGCAGGACTTTATTTACCTGACGGGCTTGCTGGTTATCTGCGCACTGTCATTGTTTCTATTTACCGCAGTGGCTGGGCGCTTGTGGTGCGGTTACGCCTGTCCGCAAACGGTCTATACCGAAATTTTTATGTGGATAGAGCGCAAGACCGAGGGCGACCGCATCGCCCACATGCGCCGCGACGAAGGGCCTTGGAACTGGGACAAACTCTGGCGCAAGTCCCTCAAGCAGGTGCTGTGGCTGGCCGTGGGCTTATGGACCGGCTTTACCTTTGTGGGCTACTTCACGCCCATCCATGTGCTGGCTGCTGAAGTAGCTAACTGGTCTTTTGGCTCTTGGGAAATATTTTGGGTCTTGTTTTATGGTTTTGCCACTTATGGCAACGCCGGGTATATGCGCGAACAAGTGTGCATGCACATGTGTCCTTATGCGCGCTTTCAAAGCGCCATGTTTGACAAAGACACCTTGATCGTGGGCTACGACCAAGCCCGTGGCGAGCCGCGCGGTTCGCGCTCTCGCAAGGCGGACCCGGCCCAGTTGGCGCTGGGCGCGTGCATTGATTGCAATTTGTGCGTGCACGTATGCCCCACCGGCATCGACATCCGCGAGGGCTTGCAATACGAATGCATTGGCTGCGGCGCTTGTGCGGATGTGTGCGACGAGGTGATGGACAAAATGAACTACCCGCGTGGACTGGTGAAATACTCCACCCAAAACGCCATCGAGAAAGGGTGGCGCGCCAGTGAGATTGTGTTTCGGGTACTGCGCGGACGCGTCTTACTCTATACCTCGGTGGTCTGGTTCATCATCGGTATCGTGGGTATCGGATTGGTGTCGCGCCCGCCCTTCAAAGTCGATGTGGAGCGCGACCGCAAATCGCTGGCGCGGGAGCTGGCCGGTGGCGTGATCGAAAACGTATTCCGCCTGCAAATTATGAACGTCACCGAATCCGAGCTGCGCGTGCATGTGCAGGTCGATGGCTTGCCTGGCTTGCAAGTGGTCACCGACGAAGACCTGACCGTGGGCCCCGCGCAATCGCGCTGGTTTGTGCTGCGCCTGCAATTGCCGCCAGGGCAAGCCACGCCGGGATCGCACCCCATCCATTTTGAAATTGACGGCCAGGACGACACTACAGTCCTCAAAGAAAAAGCCGTGTTTATTGTTCCGCGCTAAGGAGAATTGATGACCACACCCACTACCCCCGACGCAGCCCCCTGGTGGCAATTTGGCCATGTCTGGTTAGTCGTATCCGGCCCCTTGATCGTGGTGTTGGCAAGCTTCATCACCTTTTACCTGGCCTATAGCGGCATGGATGCGCTGGTGACCGAAGCGGACTTTGCGCCCGGCGGGCCTAGGGTGCAAAGCCAAGCGTCCAATCTCGCCCCGGCGATGCAGGCGCGCAACCATGCGGCCACCGGGGTTGCCACACTACCGAACAAGCCCTAAGGCCTGGCGCGCGCCTTTATTCGCAGTCAGGGCGGTTGACCAGATCGCGCAGCGCATCGCTTTTCAGGATGCGCACATGGCGCTGCTTGACGTCGATAATGCCGTCTTCCGCAAACTTGGAAAAAGTACGGCTGACCGTCTCTAGCTTCAAGCCTAGGTAGCTGCCGATTTCTTCGCGCGTCATACGCAGCACCAGCTCCGATTGCGAAAAACCCCGTGTGTGCAAACGCTGCACCAGATTCAGCAAAAACGCAGCTAAGCGTTCCTCCGCCCGCATACTGCCCAAGAGCAGCATCACGCCGTTTTCACGCACAATTTCGCGGCTCATGATTTTGTGCACATGGCGTTGCATGGAGGCGATTTCGTGCGATAACTCTTCGATGCGCTCAAACGGCAGCACGCAGACTTCGGCATCTTCCAGGGCGATGGCGTCACAGGTATGTTGGTCGTTCACGATGCCATCTAGGCCCATCACTTCACCAGCCATCTGAAAGCCCGTCACCTGGTCGCGCCCGTCTTCGGTGGCAACGCAGGTTTTGAAGAAGCCGGTGCGTATGGCGTAGAGGCTAGTGAACTTTTCACCGTTGTGAAACAGTGCGCCGCCCTTTTTTACTTTGCGCCGCACGTCCACCAAAGTATCGACCCGGGCGAGCTCGTCTTTGTTCAGGCCCACCGGCATGCATAGCTCGCGCAGGTTGCAATTGGAGCAGGCCACTTTGATGCTGCTGGAGCTGATCGCTATCACCCTGGTAGGGTTGAGGGCCTGCACAGAACCGGGGGCGGTCTGCAGTGCGTGGGATGGTTCAAACATAGATACCTTTCGCAATGAATCGCATTTGCGGCTTGTATTGGGCATTGCTTGATGCACATCAACCGCTGTTGTCCGGGCTTGCGCCACAGTAGAGGCGATGTTACCCCTTGAGCCCGTAATATGGTTGTAAGCATTCCTATTTCTGAAGATCTTTTGCGCCGCTACGACGTGGCCGGGCCGCGCTATACCTCCTACCCCACCGCAGACCGCTTTGTAGAGGCCTTTGGCCAGACCGATTACTTGCAAGCTCTGGCGGAGCGCTTTGGTGCCGGGGGGCGGGTAAGCCCTATTTCTCTGTATATCCACATTCCGTTTTGCGAATCATTGTGCTATTACTGTGCATGCAATAAGGTGATTACCAAGCACCATGACCGTGCGGCGGAATACCTGCGCTACTTGGAAAAAGAGATCAACCTGCATATCGCCCGTATCGGGCGCGGGTTGCCGGTAGGCCAGTTGCACCTAGGCGGTGGTAGCCCCACGTTTTTGACCGACGCCCAGTTGGCTGGCCTGATGCGCTTACTGCATGAAAATTTTCGATTCACCAAGAGCGCTGAAATTTCTATCGAAGTCGATCCGCGCACGGTGGATGCGGCACGTATCGCTGCCATTGCCGCCATGGGCTTTAATCGCCTGAGTTTTGGCGTGCAGGACTTTGACCCCGCCGTACAAAAAGCCGTGCATCGGGTGCAGGACACCGGCCAGGTGTTCGGTTTGGTCGCCGCAGCGCGCGCCCAGGGGATGCAGTCGGTGAATGTGGATTTGATATACGGTTTGCCGCAACAAAGCCCGCAGTCCTTTGACCGTACCTTGGAGCAGGTGGCGCGCCTGCGGCCGGACCGTATTGCGCTGTACGCCTATGCGCATTTGCCCACGCGCTTTAAGCCGCAGCGGCGTATCGACGCCATGCAGCTGCCCGGCGCGGCAGACAAGGTGACCATGTTGTCGCGCTCTTTGGCGGCCTTGTCGACAGCGGGTTATGTGTATGTGGGTATGGACCACTTTGCTTTGGCCGAAGACGCGTTGGCCGTGGCCAAACGCCAAGGCCGCCTACACCGCAACTTTCAGGGCTATAGCACCCAGCCCGATTGCGACTTGATCGCGCTGGGCGTGTCGTCCATCGGCTGTGTAGGCGCGGTCTATAGCCAAAACGCTAAGACCTTGGATCAGTATTACGACCTGCTCAACCATGAGCACCTGCCGGTAGTGCGCGGGTTGGCGCTCAGCCGTGACGACCTACTGCGCCGCTCGGTCATCATGGCTTTGATGTGCCAGGGCGCGGTGCACTTTGAGTCGGTATCTGCGGCCCACTTGGTGGACTTTGCGCGCTATTTTGCGCCGGAGCTACAAGCATTGGAAGCGCTTCAAACGCAAGGGCTGGTGGAGGTGGACGCTGCGGGTATTCAGGTCACCGCCATGGGCTGGTATTTTGTGCGCGCCATTGCCATGGTGTTTGACCGCCATTTGCAAGCCGATGTGAACCGCAATCGATTTTCCAAAATCTTGTAACACCGCTTAACATCGCGCCGTGTCTTATGCGCTTGTTTCTCTTGCGCCCACAGCGTTTCTGATGGGCTTGGCCGGTGGCCCGCATTGCGTGGCCATGTGCGGTGCGGCCTGCGCCGGCATTGGCCAGGCGGCGGGCGCTGCGCGAGGGCGCGCGCTACTGAGTTTCCAAGCGGGCCGCATAGTGGGCTACGCGGGCCTGGGCGCGCTGGCCGCTGGGTCCATGCAAGGCTTGGGCTGGCTTACCGTTCAGTCGGTGGCGCTGCGTCCGCTTTGGACTTTTCTCCACATCGCTGCCATCGTGCTGGGCCTGTTGCTGCTCTGGCGCGCCCGCCAGCCGCCGTGGCTGGAAACACTAGGCCGTTTTTTATGGACGCGTGCGCAAAGCCTAGGCTTGCACCGGGGCGCGGCGCCGGGCCTGGTGGGCATGTTGTGGGCGCTGTTGCCTTGCGGCCTTTTGTATTCAGCGGTCATGGTTTCTGCGCTGGCCGGTAGCGTGGCCGGTGGTGCGCTGCTGATGGCCTTGTTCGCGCTGGGCAGCGGCATCA
>CAMBFN010000041.1 GCA_945865425.1 Comamonas sp. lk
GTTTCAAGATGAGATCTGCCGGGGCCTTGAGCCCCCTAAAGAGTCGTTCAAGACCAGGACGTTGATAGGTCAGGTGTGGAAGCGCAGTAATGCGTTAAGCTAACTGATACTAATTGCTCGTGCGGCTTGACCCTATAACTTTGATTTGCTGGGCGCTAGAAATAGTGCATAAGCTTTTCAAGGAAGTTATGCCAAGTTGACGCATTCAAAATCCTCAGTAGAAAACATTGAGGTCGAGAAATCGATGAAGCTGATTAGCTCTATAAATTGGTTGCTTTGTGTTTGCTTTACAGCAGCGCAGAGCGACAAAAAGTTATGCCTGAGGACCATAGCGAGTTGGTACCACTCCTTCCCATCCCGAACAGGACCGTGAAACGACTCAGCGCCGATGATAGTGCGGATACCCGTGTGAAAGTAGGACATTCTCAGGCTATTAAAAGCGAAAAAGCCCGGTCGATCGACCGGGCTTTTTTTTAGCCATTATTTTTTAATTGTTGCAGTCTACAACTCCGCAAAGCTAGCGATGATACGTTCGGGTTGACTGTCTGCGATGGCCTGGCCCATGTTGTAACCGTAGGGCACGACCCACACGGCAACGCCCGCATTGCGTGCAGTTGCCACGTCGATGCTGGAATCACCCACAAAGAGTGTTCTATCGGCTTTCACTTGGAAACGCTCCAAACAGCTGAGCACGCCCTCAGGCCTTGGCTTTTTAGTGGGCAGTGTGTCGCCGCTGATGACGCAATCGAATAGCGCAGTCAAACTATGGGCGTCCAGCACGGTTTTGGTATATGCGCCTTCTTTGTTCGTGACCACTCCCAGGCGTACACCTTGCGCTTTCAGGCGGTGCAGAGTTTCTGTCACATGGGGATAACAGTGGCTGCGCGTGCCGCAGCGTGTGCGGTAATGCGTCATAAAAATGGCCGCAATCGATGGCAAGCGCTCAGAATTGCGAATCTCTGAATCACTCTTCCCTTGGACGAAAGCCAGCGCCTGAATTAAAAGCTCCAAGGTTCCGTGGCCAATCCAGTCATTCACCTGGATTTGGGATACAGCAGCAAAACCAAAGTGTTGCAGAGTGTCATTGACGGCATCACAAATTTCCGGTGCTGTCTCGACCAGGGTGCCGTCCAGGTCGAACAGGATCAGGTCGTAGCGCTTCATGCCGCGCGCCTCTTGCGTTCTATCATGCGCCAAATAAAGGGCGTGAAGATAAGTTGCATGGCCAACTCCATCTTGCCACCGGGCACTACGATGGTGTTGGCGCGGCTCATGTAGCTGCCGTCGATCATGCTGCGCAGGTATTGAAAGTCTATGCCCTTGGGCTTGGCAAAGCGGATGACCACCATGCTCTCGTCAGGCGAAGGGATATCGCGGGAAATAAAAGGGTTGCTGGTATCGACCATGGGGACCCGCTGAAAGTTCACATGGGTATGCATGAATTGCGGGCAAATGTAGTTCACATAGTCCGGCATACGGCGCAAGATGGTGTCGGTCACGGCCTCGGTGCTATAGCCACGTTTGGACTTGTCTCGCCAGAGCTTTTGTATCCACTCCAGATTAATCACAGGAACCACACCAATCAGCAAATCCGGGTGTTTGGCAATATTGACCTCGGGGGTTACCACCGCGCCATGCAGTCCTTCATAAAACAGCAAATCCGTGCCGCTCGGCACGTTCTGCCAGGGCGTGAAGGTGCCGGGCTCTTGTTTGAAGGGCGCTGCTTCCTCAGGGTCGTGCAAATATTTGCGTTGTTTGCCGGTGCCGGTTTTGGCGTAGTCGGCAAACAGTGCTTCAAGTTCAGAAAACAAGTTGTTCTCCGGCCCGAAATGGCTGAAATTCTTGTTGCCCTTGGCCTCGGCCTCGGCCAGGCGCAGCTTCATTTCTGTGCGGTCGTAGCGGTGGAAGCTATCGCCTTCTATAACGGCGGCGTTGACGCCTTCTCGGCGGAAGATGTTTTCAAATGTGTGGGTGACCGAAGTGGTGCCAGCGCCGCTGGAGCCAGTGATGGCAATAATCGGATGTTTTTCTGACATGAAGCCCCCTGAACTAAAAAAATCTCAAAACCTGAAAAGACTGCGTTCCGCGAACAAAGGATTGTGTTCCTCGGTTTGCACCGGCTCATGGTGGTAGCGTTCTATACGCTCGACCTCATTGCGTGATCCGAATACCAGACCTATGCGCTGGTGCAGCGAAGCGGGCACCACCTCCAAGACCGGTATTTCCCCGGTGCTGGCGCGGCCTCCGGCTTGCTCCATGATCATGCCCACTGGGTTGGCCTCGTACAACAGGCGCAGGCGCCCCGCCTTGCTCGGGTCTTTGGTGTCGCGCGGGTACATGAACACGCCCCCGCGCATCAAAATACGGTGCGCCTCAGCCACCATACTGGCAATCCAGCGCATGTTGAAATCTTTTCCACGCTGTCCGGTTTTGCCCGCCAAGCATTCATCCACATAGCGTTTGACCGGTGTTTCCCAAAAGCGGCTGTTGGACGCGTTGATTGCAAATTCATGCGTGTCGGGCGGCACCTGGATGTTTCGGTGGGTTAGCATGAACTCGCCCAGATTGGGGTCCAGGGTAAAGCCTTGCACGCCATTACCCAGGGTGAGCACCAGCATGGTGGTGGGGCCGTAAATCGCATAGCCAGCGGCCACCTGGCGTGTGCCCGCTTGCAAAAAATCAGCCTCTTGCACATCGCGCCCCCCCTCAGGCCCGCGCAGCACTGAAAAAATACTGCCTACCGATACATTGACATCGATATTGCTAGACCCGTCCAGCGGATCAAACACCAGCAGGTATTTACCGCGCGGGAATTGGGCCGGTATTTGGTAGGGATGCTCCATTTCCTCCGAGGCCATGCCTGCTAGATTACCGGCCCACTCGGTACGACGGATAAAGGCCTGGTTGCTGAGCACGTCCAGGGTTTTTTGCGCCTCGCCCTGCACATTCACCGATGCGCCATCGCCGTTTTTGTGGTCGCCTAGCACCTGCCCAAGCTCGCCGAATGCTACGCCGCGCGCAATCGCTTTGCAGGCCAGGGCGATGTCCAGAATCAGGGCGTTGAAATCGCCGCTGGCGCCGGGGAACTTGCGTCGCTCCTCGATTAAAAATTGCGTCAGAGTGGAATGCTGGGAGCGGGCAGACAAGGGCATGGCAAGGTCTCGAAAAAAAAATCAGCTGGCGCGGGCTTGAGAATGCCAGATGCGCAAGTCCGCTACCATGGTATCCCCCAAATGCGGTATCACACGCAAGGCGCCTTCAAAGCTGTGGTGCGCGGTAAAGCCGTTGGGCGTGATCACTGTGGGCAAGCCTGCAGCTAGCGCGGCTTGCAAGCCATTGGCCGAATCCTCAATCGCCATGCAGTTGCTGCAAGCCATGTTCATGCGTTGCAAGGTTTGCAAATAGACCTGGGGATGAGGCTTTTTGCGCGGCGCGGTCGAGGCGTCTTCCACCACGCCAAATAAACTACGCCAGTGCGCGCCTATGGCCTTGCGTAGCAGGGCGGCAATATTGACTGGCGAGGTGGTGGTGGCAATCGCTAGCGCTAGTCCTTGTTCATCGGCCGATTCAATCAGGCGCAATACGCCCGGTCGCAGGCTTACCATACCATCATTGACCATACCTTCGTAGGCTGCGGTTTTGAGTTCGTGCAGGCGCGCAATCGTGTCTTGCAGCGAATGAGCCTCAATGCCCACGATGTCGCCGCGCGTTTGCTTCCAGTAATGGGCAATGCGCTCTTTGCCGCCGGAGACGTCCAGTAACTCGATGTACAGTGCCTCGTCCCAGACCCAGTCCAGGCCTTCTTCAGCAAACGCATGGTTAAAGGCTGCGCGATGCGCAGACTCGGTGTCGGCCAAGGTGCCATCGACATCAAAAATAAGTGCTTTAAGCATCAGATCACTTTCAGCATTTTTATTCATCCAGGCGGACGTCCGTTTGCTGAAAGACCCGACTGGCGGCGAAGTCGGACGCAGTCAGGGTCCGTACATCGTCGGCGCTGAGGCGCCGATCGCGGTCGGCAAAGAGCCGGCTGGCCTGGCGCAGGCGCGCTCGGTCCAAGGCATTTCGCACGCTGCGGGCGTTGGCAAAATGGGGCTGCTTCACCCGCAAGCTCAGGTAGCGCTGGAATACCGTGTCGGCATCCGGTGCAAACACATAATTTTGCTGGACCAGCATTTTTTGCGAAATCTGCACTAACTCGTCAACCGAGTAATCGGGGAAGTCAAGGTGGTGTGCGACGCGTGAACTCATGCCGGGGTTGGATTCGAAGAAGGTATCCATCCTGTCTTTGTAGCCCGCCAGAATCACCACCAAGTCATCACGTTGGTTTTCCATGACTTGCAGCAGTATTTCGATGGCCTCCTGCCCGTAGTCGCGCTCGTTTTCTGGACGGTACAGGTAATAGGCTTCGTCAATAAAGAGTACCCCGCCCATGGCTTTCTTCAGCACTTCTTTGGTTTTGGGTGCGGTGTGGCCGATGTACTGGCCCACCAAATCGTCGCGGGTCACGGCCACCAGATGGCCCTTGCGAACATAGCCCAGGCGATGCAGGATTTGCGCCATTCGCATGGCCACCGAGGTTTTGCCGGTACCAGGGTTGCCCACAAAGTTCATATGCAAGCTCGGCGCCTCGCTGACCAGGCCCAGATTGATGCGCAACTTGTCAATCACCAGCAAGGCCGCAATGTCGCGGATGCGGGCCTTCACCGGGGCCAGCCCCACCAGATCACGATCCAGTTCGGCGATGACCTCCTCCACCTGCGACTGCGCCAAAACCTCACCCACGCTGCGCGCCTGGCCCAGGGCCGCAGCAGGCGGATCCACGGGTTCCGCTGCTGCTGTCACCGGCGTCTGGGCGCGCATACCAGGAATGGAGGGGTTGCTCATGGCTGTGTCGCAGTCTGGGCGCGCTTAGTAACGCTCGCCTTCGGGTTTGTCGGTGGCATAGCTGTGCACGGTGTACTGGATCTGACGCCCGCCGATCTCCTGCCTTGTCAGACCGAAGCCGGGTTCGGTCTTGGGCCGGTTGACGATGTAGGACATTTGCACCGACTCAACGCCTTGTGTTGCATCGAACGCCGTGACACGAACGTAGTGATTAGGAAACGTCTTGCGGCACGCATTGATCTCCGTCAAGATTGCTGAGGCGTCCTTCAAGTCAAACATCGGGTTGCCATACATCTCCCAGTAGGTGTTGCGAGGATGCGGATCGTCGGTGTATTCAACGCCGAGTGCCCAGTTTTTGCCGAGCGCGTACTCGATCTGTGCGCTGATCTGCTTGTCAGTGAGTTCGGGCAGGTAGGAGAACTGGCCCTGTGTGAGGCGATTGCCGTGGTTGGTCATCATGATGGGGTATCTCCTTAAATAGAAGCCGTCGGCGTGACGGCGAAGTCGGCGGTGTCGGTGGATTCGTAATTAAAGCTGATGTCGCCCCAGGTGTCGATGGCGGCCTTCAAAGGCGAGCACCACTTGGCGGCGTCCTGCAGGATCTGCGGGCCTTCGTTCCAGATGTCGCGGCCTTCATTGCGCGCTAGCACCATGGCTTCAAGAGCGACGCGATTGGCCGTGGCTCCGGCCTGAATGCCCATCGGGTGGCCAATCGTGCCGCCGCCAAATTGCAGCACCACGTCGTCGCCGAGGTAGGTCAGCAACTGGTGCATCTGACCGGCATGGATGCCGCCAGAGGCGACGGGCATGACCTTGTTCAGTGAAGCCCAGTCCTGCTCGAAGAACAGACCCTTTTCGAGTTGCATCGGTGTGTGCGTGTCGAGCAGCGTGTCGTAGAAGCCCCGGATCATCATCGGGTCGCCTTCGAGCTTGCCGACCACCGTGCCCGCGTGGATGTGGTCCACACCCGCCATGCGCATCCACTTGCAGATGACGCGGAAGTTCATACCGTGGTTCTTTTGGCGCGAGTAGGTGCTGTTGCCAGCGCGGTGCAGGTGCAGGATCATGTCGTTTTTACGCGCCCACAAGGCCATGCTCTGGATTGCGGTGTAGCCGATTACCAGGTCGATCATGATGATCACGCTGCCCAGGCTCTTGGCGAATTCGGCACGGGTGTACATTTCTTCCATTGTGCCGGCGGTGACGTTCAGGTAGTGGCCTTTGACCTCGCCGGTAGCCGCGCTGGCTTTGTTGACGGCTTCCATGCAATAAAGAAAACGATCGCGCCAGTGCATAAAGGGCTGCGAATTGATGTTCTCATCGTCCTTCATGAAATCGAGACCACCTTTGAGACCCTCGTATACCACGCGGCCATAGTTACGGCCCGACAGGCCGAGCTTGGGCTTGGTGGTGGCGCCGAGCAGCGGGCGGCCAAATTTGTCTAGGCGCTCGCGCTCTACAACAACGCCGGTAGCAGGGCCCTGGAAGGTTTTCAGGTAGGCGACTGGGATGCGCATGTCTTCCAGGCGCAGCGCCTTCACCGCCTTAAAGCCAAAGACGTTGCCGATGATCGACGCAGTGAGGTTGGCGATTGAGCCGCCTTCGAACAGGTCGATGTCGTAAGCGATGTAGGCGAAGTACTGCTGTTCTGTCTTGGTGCCGGGGCCTGTGTTGGGCACGGAATCAACGCGATAGGCCTTGGCGCGGTAGAGGTCGCAGGCGGTCAGGCGGTCGGTCCATACCACGGTCCAAGTGGCGGTGGAGGATTCACCTGCTACGGCCGCTGCGCACTCTTCGGAGTCGACGCCCTCTTGAGGCGTCATACGGAACATGGCGATCAAGTCGGTTTCCTTGGGCTGGTAGTCTGGGTCCCAGTAGCCCATTTGCTTGTATCTCAAAACGCCGGCGCTGTAGCGTTTTTTGCCGTCGGTGATTACGCTGTCGGTATTGCTCATCAATGTCTCCTGTGAAAGGGTTTGGGGTGGTCTGAGAAGGAATATAGAAGTCTTGATTAAAAAAGTAAATTCATATCTTTTTAGACTTTAGTTAAGTATTTGTTAAATTAAAAGCTGACTAGGTGCTGATGCTTCTTAGAGAAATCGTTAAATGGCGCAAGCGTTCTACCTCGGGGGGCTTAAGGTTTCCTGCCCTCGGTGCTGCGCTTTAGCGGGATGCAAGTGCCGGGGTGGAGCGCGGCGTATTGCTCTGCGCCTCCTGCGGCTTGGGCATGGCGCACAGCCCCGAAGGAGCCTCATGAGTGCGCCAATAGTGCCCGGCCGCCGCCGCGCCGCTGCCGGGCTGCACTTTGACGCCGCAATCGAGCATGGCCATTTCTGCGCCGTTGATGGCAGCCATCAAATGGATTTCATTCATATCGCCTAAATGGCCGATGCGAAAGAGCTTGCCCGCCACTTTGGACAGTCCGCCCCCCAGCGACAGGTTGTAGCGCTGGTAAGCACGGGCTATGACTTCAGTACCCGCAATACCTTCGGGCAGCATGACTGCGGACACGGTGTCGGAGTGCCAGCGTTGCTCTTTGGCACATAGTTTGAGTTGCCAGCCCTCGGTCACCGCAGCGCGCACGCCTTCGGCCAGGTAGTGGTGGCGCGCGATGACGTTGTCCAGGCCTTCTTCGCTGATCATCTTGAGCGCCTCAATCAGCCCGTACATCAGTGACAACGCTGGGGTGTAGGGGAAGTAGCCGGTGGCATTGCTTTGGATCATGTCAGGCAGATCAAAGTAAGCGCGCTTGAGCTTGGACGATGGGTACATGGCCAGCGCCTTGGGGCTGGCGCACAGAATGCCCAGGCCCGCAGGCAACATAAAGCCTTTTTGCGAACCGGAAACCGCCATGTCGATGCCCCAGTCATCAAAGCGGAACTCCAGGCAACCTAGAGAGGAAACGCAGTCCACGAACAGCAGCGCCGGGTGTGCGGCATCGTCCAAGGCTTCGCGCACACCGGCAATGTCCGAGGTCACCCCGGTAGCCGTTTCGTTTTGGCAGACCAGCACCGCTTTGATCTGGTGCTGCTTATCGGCTTTGAGAATGTCTTCGTACTCCTGCAAAGGCACTCCGGTGCCCCATTCGCAATCGACGATCTGCACGTCCAGGCCCAGACGCTCGCACATATCGATCCACAGGTGGCTAAATTGCCCAAAGCGCGCCGCCAGTACTTTGTCGCCGGGCGATAAGGTGTTGGTCAGTGCCGCTTCCCAGCAACCGGTGCCCGAGGATGGGAACACAAAAGGCGTACCGGCCTGGGTGCGGAAAACTTCGCGCAAGCCGGCCATGATGGTATGGGTGAGTTGGGGAAAGCGCGGCGACCGATGGTCCTCCATGGATACCATCATGGCGCGCTGAATACGATCGGGCACATTGGTGGGACCGGGTACAAACAGAAAATTACGACCAGCCATAGCGGTATCCTTTCGGTTGGAGGGGTTGAAGAGTTGGACTCTAAAAGCCCACCCTTCGAAAGTAAATTCATATATTTTTTGTTTTCGGTTAAGCTATTACTTAATGAAAAATGCCACCTTCCGCCAATTGCGCGTTTTTAGCGAAGTGGCTCGCCATTTAAGCTTTACCCGCGCAGCGCAAACGCTAAATCTCACGCCCCCGGCCGTGACCATGCAGGTGCGCGAGCTGGAAAAACACATTGGTATGCCCTTATTCGACCGCAGTGGCCGTACCGTGACGCTGACCACCGTGGGCGAATACATGCTGGTCTATGCCCGCAAAATGCTCGCTACCCTGAAAGACGCCGAAGACGCGGCGGCACGGCTGCAAAAGCTTGAGGTGGGCTTGCTCACCATCGGCATGGTGAGCACGGCCAAGTATTTTTTGCCGCATTTGCTGGCGCGTTTTCGCCAGGAGCACCAAGGCGTAGACATCAAGCTGGTGGTGGGTAACCGCGAGCAACTGGTGAAAATGCTCTACGCCAACGAGGTGGATATCGCCATCATGGGTCGCCCGCCTACCGAAATGGCAACGCGTGCCGAGCCCTTTGCCGCGCACCCGCATGTGTTTGTAGCGGCCATGGACCACCCCTTGGCCCGGGGCGAAACCATTTCTCCGCGCGAATTGCAGGCCCAGCCTTTTATCCTGCGTGAACCCGGATCGGGCACGCGCGCTGCGATGGAACGTTTTTTAGAAAACGCCCGTGTTGAGCCGCGTGTGAGCATGGAAATGGCGAGCAACGAGACCATCAAGCAGGCGGTGATGGCAGGCATGGGCCTGAGCTTTTTGTCGCTGCATACCCTGGGTCTTGAATTGGACAACCGGCTTATCGCCGTGCTGGACGTCGAAGGCGCGCCAGTCGTGCGCGCCTGGAATGTGGTGCACATGCTGTCCAAGCTGTTGTCACCTGCAGCCGAAGCCTTTCGCTATTTCGTGCTCGAAAACGGCGAAGACTATCTGGCGCAGCAGTTTGCGCGCCACATCCATCTCGGGCCAATTAATTCAGGCATTATCCCGCCAGCGAGTACGTAAATCAGCGCCGTGGGCGATGCCTGCGGCGATTAAAAAAAGCGCCATGCCGGGCCAGCCGTCTGGAGTCAGGGCGCATCGCAGCGCCAGCATTAGGCAAGCCCCTGAAAGAATGGTCAGTACACAGTCGGGCAGTGCAAGTCCGCGCCCGGTAAATTTGTGCCAAGCCCAGAGCAGCAGGGTTTCCAGGGTGATGAAGCCGATGGCGATATCCACCACCAGCGGGCCCTGGTAGAACTGCTCTAGATTCACACTTTGGCCAATCCGAGCAAATGCGCCATGTCCTTGAAAAAGATACGTACATGGGCCATCGGTTTTTTGCGTACCAACTGCTTGTTCATATACGACTCAAAAGTGAGTTGCTGCACATCGCGGTCTTCGCAAATTTTGACGAAGCGCTCGCGCCGCTTTTCGCTGCTGTACCAAAACCATTGCATGATGCCCAGCACGGTAAACACGGTGCGGTGCGCACGCATAAACTCTTTACGCGCATATAAAAGGCTCTTGACCTCGCCAGTGTGCAGCAGTTTTTCTACGGCATGGGCTGCCAGCTCACCGCCGTACATGGCGTAATAAATGCCTTCGCCCGAGGCCGGCGCCACCACGCCCGCCGCGTCACCGGCCAGCACCACATCGCGCCCGTTGTCCCAACGTTTGAGCGGCTTCATCGGTAGCGGGGCACCTTCGCGGCGCAATACTTCGGCCTGGGCTAGGCCTGAGGCCTCGCGCAGCAAACCCACGGCATGGCGCAAAGAAAAACCTTTGTCCGCACTGCCGGTGCCGATACTCAAGGTATCACCGTGCGGGAACACCCAGCCGTAAAAATCGGGCGATAACTGGCCCTGGTAATACACATCGCAGCGCGTGCCGTCATAGCCTGCGGGCTTGATGGTGGGGGCTTTGACGATCTCATGGTAGGCGAACACGTATTGCGTGTCTTTGGCTCCCTCCACGCCTGCCTGGCGTGCGACCTGTGACTTGGCGCCATCGGCCCCGATGATGCTGCGCGCCCGAACCCGCGCGGGGCTACCTTCGCCGCGCTGCGACCGTTCACGCGCCTGGTAGTGCACCACGCTCACGCCATCGGCATCGCGGCTGAGTTTGTCAAAGGTGCCGATGCGCCGCACCGCACCGGCGCTGGCCGCGCGTTCGCGCAGCCATTCGTCAAATTCGGCCCGGTCGACCATGCCGACAAAGCCATTGTCGATCGGGATATCCACTTTGTGATCGCTAGGCGCAATCATTCGCGCCGATTGCGCCTTGGCGACCAGTAAATGGTCGGGGATAGCGTAATCCTTGATCAAGCGCGGCGGTATTGCGCCGCCGCAGGGTTTGATGCGTCCGGCACGGTCGAGCAGCATCACCGAAAGCCCGCGCTGCGCCAGCGTATGCGCTGCGGTCGCGCCCGCCGGGCCGCCGCCAACAATCACTACATCAAAGGTCTCATTTGTCTCCATCGAAGCACCTCATAGCTTTCTCATATTGATAAAAATTGCACGTGCAATGGCCTCTTTTTCAGGCCACCTCACGCATCCCTCGGCGCTCATGCGCCCGCACCGATCAGTGCGCGCAAAGCAAAGGCACTGACCATCATCCCAGCGACAAAAAACGGCACGCCAAAGCCGCTGTACCACAGCGCTCTTTGACTCACACGTGTTAAAAAATAATCCATCATCAGCACTTGAATACCCAGCAGTACCGCTACTGCCAGACCGCGCCCTGTCTGGCCCCAGGCGAACAAGAAGAGGATGACCACAATTTGCGGCAAGGCCATGAACCAGCAGGCTACGTTGGCTGCGCGCTGCTCGCCCAGTTGCACCGGCAGCGAGCGCACGCCCATGGCCCGGTCTCCTGCCACCGCCTTGAAATCATTGAGTGTCATGATGCCGTGTGTGCCTATGCTGTAGAGCAAGGCCAGCCAAAGCGATCGCGTATCGGGCATTTGGCCACCGGCCATCACGGCGGCGCCGGTGGTCCAGGCAATGCCTTCATAGCTGATGCCGCAGGCGGCATTGCCCCACCAACCGTTTTCTTTGAGCCGCAGCGGCGGTGCGCTATAGGCCCAGGCCAGCAGCAGGCCCACGACTGCAGCACCAAAGCCCCAAGGCCCCAATAGGCTGGCTACTGCCAGGGACACCAGTGTCCAAATAATGGCGATATACAAACCCCAGCGTCCCGGCATCCGGCCTGAAGGGATAGGGCGCTGCGGCTCATTGAGGGCGTCCACATGGCGGTCAAACCAGTCGTTCACCGCCTGGCTGGTGGCACAGACAAAGGGACCTGCCAGCGCCACGCCAATGAGGGCCAGCAGCCATTTGCCTTCCATCGGAACGCCCGAAGCCACCACGCCACAGGCAAAGGCCCACATGGGTGGAAACCAGGTGATGGGCTTAAAAAGCTCGGTGACAGCAGAAATTTGGGGCAATGCCATGCCCGAAGGTTTTACCTGTGACACTTGCCGGTGTCAAGATAAATTTACACTTCCTATGGTTTCCACTTAGTGCCCGCGCGGCGCGGACGGCGCAAAGCGCGTTAGCTGTCGCTCTCCGCCCCAGGGTCGCCCATGCCAAAGCGGCGCAACTTGACATACAGGCTCTGGCGCGACAGACCCAGCATTTCAGCCGCTGACGCTCGGTTATCGCCGGTCAGTTCTAGGGCCGCTTCGATACACAGCTGCTCAATCAGGTCGGTGGTCTCGCGCACGATATCTTTGAGCGGGACGCGGCCCACCAACTCGGTCATTTGCCCGGTCGAGCGAGGCAAATCGCGGCTGGATTTGGCTTCGTTGTTCAGACGCAAACCGACATCGCGGATGGTAAAGCCCAAGCACCGTTGTTCACCCGTAGTGACTGCTACCGCCGAGATTTCGACATCCGTGTTGGAGCCGTAGTCGCCGCGCATGCGGGTGGCAAATAAACGCACCACATCGCGCTGTCGCAAATTGGATATCAGCACACTCAAATCTACGCCCGCACGCCCCAGCCAGCGCTCCAGGGATTCGCCACGTACCAGGGCTTCATTGCTCACCTGAGCCAATTGCAAAAATGCGCGGTTCGCTGTTAGCACATTGCCGCTCAGATCGGTAACCACAAAGGCGTCGGGCGCACTCTCCATGACGTCGGTGAGCACTTGCTTGGCATTGGCGCTCACCGAGGAGTCCGCCAAATGGTTTTTCGGACGCATGCGCAACAGAAAATGCGCCGATTGCTCCTGGCGGAAGAGCGAAACTGCGACACTCAGTTCGGTATTGCTGGGCACCAGACGGATGTCAATCGGTGTCGATTGCCCGCTGGCGCGCAAGCCTGACAAAACCTGACTTAGCGCAGTGCTGCTGCGTTTATCCAGACTGTTTGCTAGGCTCCACCCGGCTTTACCCAGGGACTCGCCAAACAATGCCTGGGCGGCAGGGTTGCTGTCTTCGAGTTTTTCGGTATTGGCATCCAGAATTAGCAGGGCTTCGGAGGAGACTTGGAACAACAAGCGGTACCGTGTCTCCACGTGCTTAAGCTGCCAGTAGTCTCGCTCCATGGAGCGCTGTGCAGTCACTAGTTTTTGTTGCAGCGCCGCTTGGGGCCGTAAATCGCGTCCAAATGCGATGGCGTGCGCCGGGTTGTTTCCTGGTGCGGGTGGCACTTGGATCAGCGAATAAGACAGAGGAATATCGGTTCCGTCACTGGCATATTGGTTCAAATGGCGCCATTTGGCGCCCTTGCCTGTGCCCAGGTCACGCAACATGGAGGCTACTTTGGTCTTGCTCTCCTCGGTAACCGTTTGGCCCCAGGGCTTGCCCATCCAGTGGGAGTAGCCGTGGCTCAGTAATTCGTCATTACCAAATGCAGCGTCTTGAATCACGCCGTCGGCATCCATCACCAGCACAACGTCCGCGGCAGCGGTGATCAGCCGGGAGACCGTATCAGCGTCTAGGCGATCAAAATAACGCTGCGCTTGATCAAAACGCCCCGCTTGCTGAGTAGGGGCAGTTTCGAGGGGCTGATTCATAGGGTTTCCATGTATTTATTAGGGTGCAACTTTATTGCAGGGTGCCGGTGCTGGCAAGGTGCAATCGAACCATTGAAGGAGCCTCTTGGGCATCGCCGGCCACCAGATCGGCACCCACGGTCTTGACATATTCGGGATGCAGGGTGAACAGTGGTCCGCCGACCATTATGCACACCCTCTTGTTCTTCGAAGCCTTTCGAACCTCTGCAATAGTTTTTCTCAGATTGTCTAAGTTGACTAAGGTCGCCAGTGAAAAACCAACCACATCGAAGGAGCGATGGCCCGTCAGCACTTGGGGTGAATCGCCCAGATCGTAGGGCCCACCCATCACGTCCCAGCCCTGTTTGCGAAACAGTTCGGCCACCATAGCCAGCCCAAAAGTATGTTGCTCGCCAGGGGTTGGCACCAGCAAAATACTCAGCCCATTGGACTTGAGATTCCTGGACTGTTCGGCTTCCTTGTTCAGGTCGCGAAGCATTTTTTGCAGGTGACCTAGGCCCAGTGTGACTTCCGTGAAATCACATAAATCGTCTTCCCAGAGTTCGCCCAGGTAGCGCGCAACTGGGGCCAATAAGTCGAGGTAAATGGACTCGATAGGCGCGCCTGCGGCGCGCATCCGCGTTATGCAGGCCAAGGCCTGATCGTCGCTGCGGCTCAGGATGAGCTGCCCGAAAGCTGCCACTTCCTCCGCGCTCACCTCGACCGTGGACAACTCCGGAGGCAAGTCACACTCAATCGGTGTGCGATGGGCCAGCATCAGGCGGGGGATGATTTCATGCTGAATCGCCTGCGCCAGCAATGCGACCGTATGGTCTGAGCCGTTCAGGTCTGGAGAAGCCTCATTACGGCCCGCATAACTGCCATTGGCAGCGCCCTGCGCACCCTGCCAGTCCTCGGCCTGTCTGCCCTCGCTAAAACCTGCGTCGCTCACCAAGGTGCTCCGATTGGATGAACCCATTTTTTTCTCCTTCGTCAAAGGAATTGTCCCGTCTAATTATTCGGTTCGCCCCCCCAGAGGGCAAGGAAAAGCAGCTTCAATTTCGTCGCAGGCGCTGGGCGCAAAGCGGGGATGATCGATTTACTTTTCCAAGTGTAAACCTCGTTTTACGCTCCAAACCGCTTCAGGTCAAAGAAAATTTCAATCCCGATTAAAACACTCGGGATTTCGCAAGTGTCAAATTTGATTGACGTAACAAAAAGTTGACATTTATAAAAAGTGGGGATAAATTGCACCCCATGACCGATACGCGATCGCACTTCGCGGGCCCCGCGGCCAGCGCGAAAAAGCCCAGTCCTCCTCTGTACACATCAGAGGAGCGGGTGCGTCGCGACAAAACTTATTGGACATTTGTGCAAGGCATCTTGGCGCCCATCCAGTTTTTTATTTTTTTGGGCAGCCTGGGTTTTGTGCTGCGTTACCTCGCCACCGGCGAAGGTCTGCAGACGGCCAATAACTCGGTAGTCGCCAAGACCCTGGTGCTCTATACCATCATGATTACCGGCTGCATTTGGGAAAAAGTGGTGTTCGGGCGCTACCTGTTTGCCCCCTCTTTTTTCTGGGAAGACGTCTTTAGCATGCTGGTGCTGGCCCTGCATACCGCCTATCTGGTGGCCATGTTCATGGGCTTGCTTTCCAGCTACGAGCTGATGTATTTGGCGCTGGCGGCCTATGCCACCTATGTCGTAAACGCCGGGCAATTCATCTTGAAACTGCGCGCTGCGCGCCTGGACCAAGAAGCCCGTCAGCGCGAAGCCGCAAGTTCCCACGCACATCCTCATTTGGTGGGTGCTGCAGCATGAGCACCGTCGCATTCCCCATTCCCGTAAAAGCCGCAGGCGGCTGCAGCGATGCGCCAGTGCTGCGCGAGCGCGGCCAGCACGAGGTGTTTTGCGGCCTGACAGGCATCATTTGGCTGCATCGCAAAATTCAGGACGCGTTTTTCCTGGTGGTGGGTTCGCGCACTTGCGCGCACCTGATTCAGTCCGCTGCCGGCGTCATGATTTTTGCCGAGCCGCGCTTTGCCACTGCCATCATCGACGAGCGCGATCTGGCCGGGCTGGCCGACGCCAATACCGAACTCGACCGCGTGGTGGGCCAACTGCTTGCCCGCCGCCCCGAAATCAAATTGCTGTTTCTGGTGGGCTCGTGCCCTTCGGAAGTGATCAAGCTGGACTTGTCCCGCGCTGCATCGCGCCTGTCTGCGCAGCATTCGCCTTCGGTACGCGTGCTCAATTACTCGGGCAGCGGTATCGAGACCACTTTCACCCAGGGCGAAGACGCCTGCCTGACCTCCATGGTGCCCGAATTACCGGCGCAAGCGGCCGATGCGCAGCAAGAACTTATGGTGGTCGGCACCCTGGCCGATGTGGTGGAAGACCAATTTATCCGCCTATTTACCCAAATGGGCATAGAGCGTGTGCGCTTTTTCCCGCCACGCCGCGCGGCGGACCAGGCGCCCGTGGGCCCCAACACCCGCCTTTTGCTGGCACAACCCTTTTTGGCCGATACCGCACGGGCTTTGCAAGCGCGCGGCGCGCAGTTGTTGTCAGCACCCTTTCCCTTGGGCATAGAAGGCACCACCGCCTGGTTGCAAGCAGCGGCCACGGCTTTTGGCGTGCCCGCGCAGCGTTTTGAATCTGCCGTATCCGCCCCTACCGCCCGCGCCACAGCCGCCCTGGCCCGCGCCCGCTTGCACCTCGAAGGCAAAAGCATTTTCTTCTTCCC
>CAMBFN010000042.1 GCA_945865425.1 Comamonas sp. lk
GTGGTGCCGCCGTCGCCGGTGCGAGTAGCAATTTGTGTCAATCGTTGTCCCATAGGGTGTTCTTTCGGTGGTTTATATGCAGTGTTGCTGCAAAGTTTTTTAGGTGTGCGCGCTGCTTGAAACCGCTAGCACTCTAATAGCCACAGGCTGTGCATCCGACTTAGACGCATCAGTCATGCGCATAGACAAAAGGGCTTTGGTAAATCCAGACCATTTTGCCATTGGGCGCTTGGTAGCGGGCTTTTTCTACCAGGTCGTGTGCCTGAAAATCCAGGCTTACCAAGTAAGCACCGGGGCGCAATTGCTTGGCTGCTTTGGCAACGGCACGCGGCATGCTTTCGGGGCGCTGAAAGGCATAGACCATGTCGTAGCCAGACCAGTCGGCCTCCCAAATATCGGCGCGGCGTATACGCGCCCAGGGCAGGCGCAAAGCGCACCACCAGCGTAACACTACGCTCCACTCCAAACCATAAAACTGGGCTTGCGGATAAGCCAGCCGCAAAGCGCGCAAGCCGTGCCCCATGCCGCAACCAGCGTCCACCACCTTGGCGCCCACGGGCAGCGGCGCATGCGCGGGCAGCTCCAGCAAAGCCTTGGCCGGCGTGGGGAACAAAGGCGCATCCGACCAGGCATTGACCGGGTACACCAAGAGCATGATGGCCAGGGGCAGCAGCCACATCCAACTGGGCAAATCGCCAGGCCCCAGCACTTGCAAACTCAAGGCAAACGAAATCGGAAAGCCCCCGGCAATAAACAGTTTGCGCCACCAGCTATTGCCCCACACGCTGAGCAGCACGCCGACTGCTGCCGCCATCACCAAGGCCCACACCGGCGACCAGCCCTGGATGTTTAAAAACCGAAACAAAATCCAGCTCGCCCCCCAAGACAAAAGCGCCGGTGCTGGCCAGGGCGGTGCTTTGCGCCAGCCGCTGGTGGCAGTGGGCTCGGGGGTGTTGAACACGGCTTAACGTTCCGCGTGCGGGGACAGGCGCTCTACCAAACCATTGAGCGCATCGAGCGAGCCGAACTGGATCACCATCTCGCCCATTTCGTCCATGCGCCCATTGCGTTTGACGCGTTTTTTGATGCGGATTTCTACCTCGGATGCCAGTGTGTCGGACAACTCTTCTTCCAAGCGCTTCAAGTCGCGGGACTTTTCTTTTTTCGGTTTGGCCGAAGTGAGCGTGAATTCCGCGCTGAGTTTTTTGGCCAGGCTTTCGGCTTCGCGCACCGACAGTTTTTTTCCAACGATTTGGTTGGCAGCGGATATTTGTGTCGCTTTGTCCAGTGCCAATAAAGCGCGCGCATGGCCCATGTCCACATCGCCCGCCATCAACATAGCTTGCACCGGCTCGGCCAGTTGCAAAAGGCGCATGAGGTTGCTGGCCGCGCTGCGCGAACGCCCGACCGATTGGGCGGCAGCTTCATGCGTCAGGCCGAATTCTTTGATCAGGCGTTGCAGGCCTTGCGCTTCTTCCAGCGGGTTGAGGTCCTCGCGCTGCATGTTTTCAATCAGCGCCATGGCGGCGGCGGCCTGGTCAGGCACATTGCGCACCAGCACCGGCACCGCGTCCAAACCAGCCAAGCGGGCAGCGCGGAAACGGCGTTCACCGGCGATGATTTCATACAGCGGCTTGGCACCACGTGCCGGTTGCACGGCTTGGACTTGTTCGCTGCTGAGTTGGCGCACCAAGAGCGGCTGCATGATGCCCTGGGCTTTGATACTTTCGGCCAACTCGTACAAAGCGCCTTCGTCCATATGGGTACGCGGCTGGTATTGGCCGGCTACCAAATCATCGAGTGGTAGCGTCACCGGCAAGGCGTTTTCGTCTGCTACGCCGGGCACGCTGTCTTGTACTGTGGGGCCGAGCAAGGCCTCCAGGCCCATGCCCAAACCCTTGGGTTTTTTAGTCGCCATGCTTGTAGTCCTTTGTGTCCAACATTTGTGTAAGGTGTGCGTGTCCTTCGGGCCAGTCGCCCAAGCCCGAGTCCGCGTTGATGTGTCCGGCCATGCCGTAATCGATGCAGCGTGCGCCCCAGGCTTGGGCCATGGTGCTGGCGCGTTCAAAGCTGCAATAGGGGTCGTTGTGGCTTGCGAACAACACGCTGCTAAATGGTAAGGTCTGCATAGTCACCGGCGCCCAACTGGCCAGCAGCGGCCGCAATGCTTCACGCTCCGCATCGCCCGGCGCCACCAGCAAAGCCCCGCTCACTTTTGCGCTGTTGCGCGAATGCGCAGCCCAACTGGCAACCAACAAACAGCCCAGGCTGTGCGCCACCAGCACGCAAGGCTGACTCTGGCTGAGCACGGCTTCTTCGAGTTGCGCCATCCAGTCGCCGCTCAGGGGCCGCATCCAATCGTGTTGCTGCACCCGCGTATAACCATAGCGCGCTTCCCAGCGGCTTTGCCAGTGGTCGGGCCCGGAATTTTGCCAGCCGGGCAGTAGCAGTACCTGTTCGTGCATCTGCGTTTATTGCATGGTGGGAATGCGACGGATCATTTCCTGGGCAAAGGCCACAAATGCCTGCGCACCTTTGGACGCCGGATCAAAAGCCACGCCGGGTAAGCCGTAACTAGGGGCTTCAGCCAGGCGCACATTGCGCGGAATCACGCTGTCAAACACCTTGTCGCCAAAGTGCGCCTTCAGCTGATCGCTGACCTGCTGCTGCAAAGTAATGCGCGGATCAAACATCACACGCAATAAGCCGATAATTTTTAAATCTTCATTTAAATTGGCTTTGACTTGCTTGATGGTGTTGACCAAATCGGTAAGGCCCTCTAGGGCGAAGTATTCACATTGCATGGGCACGATCACGCCATGCGCGCAGCACAGGCCATTGAGCGTGAGCATGGACAGCGAGGGCGGGCAGTCAATCAGCACAAAGTCATATTGCTCTTTGACCTCGGCCAAAGCCGCTTTGAGGCGGCGCTCACGACGCTCCAGCTCCACCATCTCTACTTCGGCACCGGCCAGTTCGCGGTTAGCGCCCAAGATGTCGTAGCTGCATTTGGCGGCGATGAGTTTGTCGCTGCGCGTGATAGCTTGGGCCATCGTGGCTGACTCCAGCAGCACGTCATAGACTGAGAGCTTTAAGGTGCGCTTGTCCACGCCCGAGCCCATGGTAGCGTTGCCTTGCGGGTCCAGGTCCACCATCAGCACGCGCTGGCCTTGCAAGGCCAGACCGGCAGCCAGGTTGACGGTGGTGGTGGTTTTACCGACGCCACCTTTTTGGTTAGCAACACAAAATATTTTGGCCATGGGCTGTCTCAATTCATTCGTTCAACAATTCGCGGTTTCAAGGGTGCGGCGCTGCAACTGACCGGGCGGCTACTGCGAAACCACCAGTTTGACGCCAAAACCGATCAAGACCACGCCAGCCAGCTTTTCCAAGGCTTGGCTGATCTTCGGGCTGGCGCGCACGCGCTCGGCAAAGTAGTAGCTCAGCAGCGTGGCAGCCAGGCCGTATAAAAAAGTAAGCGCGGCAATCGTCGCGGCCATAAAGCCATAGGTCAGCACACCCTGCTGGCGCAGCGGGTCGACAAACAGCGGGAAAAATGCCATGTAAAACAGAATCGCTTTGGGGTTGAGCAGGGTAATAAAGAATGCTTGGCGCAAAAACTGGCTGGGCCGAATTTCGATGGGCGAATGCGCACCGGGCTTGGCTAACAACATATAGGCACCCAGCCACGCTAGGTATCCGGCGCCTACCCATTGCACCAGATGAAACGCTGTCGGGTAATTGCTAAGCAAAGCGGCAACGCCGGCCACGGCCATCCACATCAACACCTGATCACCCAGGATCACTCCCAGGGTCGCCGCCAAACCGCCACGAATGCCACCCTTACCCGTGGAAAGCACCAGCGCCAGATTGCCCGGTCCGGGGATGAGAAGAAAAATCAGGACGGCAGCCACAAAAGTGCCGTAATCGGTGACGCCAAGCATCGCAAACCTTAAGGAAACAAGGTGGCGAGTTTACGTGATCGCATGTTTCACGTGAAACAAGGCCTGTCTATGCGCCCGAGGCAGCACCCGTGCCGGCCTTACTCATACGCTTACGCGGCGCATCCAGACGATGCAGCGCTGGGCGTCCAGCCCCGGAACTTGCAAAGGTTCCACGTGAAACACCTGCACTTGCGGCGTCAGCGCCTGTATTTCTTCATCCGGCGTCTTACCCTTCATCGCCATCCACAAACCACCAGGCAACAAGGCTTTGTCGGAACCTGTCACCAAATCCGGCAAAGAGGAAAAGGCGCGGGCGCTGACCACCTGATAGGCAGAACCCAAACTTTCAACCCGCGCATGCAGGCCGCGCAAGTTGGGCAAACCCAGACTCAGGGCGGCTTGTTGAATAAAGCTGGCCTTCTTGGCCACGGTGTCCACGCAATCGACCTGCACATCCGGTAGGCAGATCGCCAGCACCAGCCCAGGCAATCCAGCGCCCGAGCCGACATCGAGTAAGCGCGTCGGGCCGGTTTGGGCTAGGCTTGCAAGTTGCACGCGTAGCGGCGCAACCACGGACAAGCAGTCCAAAAGATGGTGGCTGAGCATGGCTTGCGGGTCGCGCACCGCCGTCAGGTTATAGACCTGGTTCCATTTCTGCAGCAGCGCCAGGTAGTCCAACAAAGACTGGCGCTGGGCTGGCTTGAGGTCTAAAGACAGTGCATCGAGCCCCGCATCCAAACCAGCCGCCAGGCTGATGCTCACTGCGCCGCCTCGGTAGCAGCTTGGAGTGGCTTGGCCGCAAACTCGCGGAAGTTGCCTTTTTTCAGATGGATAAGCAATAGCGAAATCGTCGCCGGGGTAATGCCGGACATGCGCGAGGCCTGCCCAAGCGTCTCGGGGCGCTGCTTGTTAAGGCGTTGGCGCGCCTCGATGCTGAGCGCCGACACCTGCATATAGTCCAAAGTCTCGGGCAAGCGCAGGTTTTCGTAATGCGCGGCGCGGCCCACGTCTTCTTTTTGCCGGTCGATATAGCCGGCGTATTTGATAGCAATTTCCACCTGCTCGACGACGCTTTGCACAAACACATCCTGCGTCTGGGCCACCACCAGTCCATCGCCCTGCCCTGCCGCCGCCGGTAAGTCCGGGTTGGCAAAGCGACCAGCGGCCATAGACATCAGGTCCGCGTAGCCCACCTCCGGGCGGCGCAAGAGATCGGCCAAGCTGTATTCATGCTCCAGGGCCTTGCCCAAGACGCGCTCAGCCTCGGGGGCGGCCAGGGTTTTGGGACTGACCCACAGGCTACGCAGGCGCTCGGTTTCACGTGAAACAGCTTCTTGCTTACGACTGAAAGCCTCCCAGCGCACATCATCCACCAGGCCCAGTTGACGACCTACCGTGGTCAGGCGGGCGTCGGCATTGTCTTCGCGCAGCTGCAAACGGAACTCGGCGCGGCTGGTAAACATGCGGTAGGGCTCGGTCACTCCCTTGGTAATCAGGTCATCCACCAGCACGCCGATATAGGCCTGGTCACGCGCGGGCAGCCAGCTGTCGCCAGCATAAGCAGTGCGTGCACCGGCTTGCAATGCGGCGTTGATGCCGGCGAACAAACCTTGCGCCGCCGCTTCTTCGTAGCCCGTGGTGCCGTTGATCTGTCCAGCAAAAAACAGGCCCCGGATTGCGCGCGTCTCAAAACTGCTTTTGAGCTCACGCGGGTCAAAGAAGTCGTACTCGATGGCATAGCCAGGTCGCAAAATATGCGCCTTCTCCAGCCCCGCCATGCTGCGCACCAAGTCGTACTGAATATCAAAAGGCAGGCTGGTGGAGATGCCGTTGGGGTAATACTCATGGGTGTCCAAACCCTCGGGCTCCAGGAATATCTGGTGGCTTTCTTTATCCGCAAAGCGGTTGACCTTGTCTTCGACGCTGGGGCAATAGCGCGGACCCACACCCTCGATCGTGCCGGTAAACATCGGGCTGCGGTCAAAACCGCTGCGGATGATCTCGTGGGTGCGGGCATTGGTATGCGTAATCCAGCACGCCACTTGCCGCGGGTGCTGCTCTGCCCTGCCCATGAAGCTAAACACCGGCAAGTGCGCGCCCATACCGCCTTGCATGCCATCTCCCGGCTGCTCCAGACAGCGAGAAAAATCAATGGTGCGTCCGTCCAGACGCGGCGGCGTGCCTGTTTTGAGTCGGCCTTGCGGCAGTTTCAATTCTTTAAGGCGCCCACTCAAGCGGGCCGCCGGTGGATCGCCAGCACGGCCCGCGCCATAGTTATTCATGCCGACGTGGATCTTGCCGTCCAAAAACGTGCCCGCCGTCAGAACCACCGTGGTGGCTTTAAAAATAATTCCTATTTGGGTAACGGCTCCCACTACGCGATCGCCTTCGACCAGCAAATCGTCCACCGCTTGCTGAAACAAAGACAAATTAGGCTGGTTCTCCAGCATGCGGCGTATCGCCGCTTTGTACAAAACCCGGTCAGCCTGGGCACGGGTGGCGCGTACCGCAGGGCCTTTACTGGAGTTAAGAATACGAAACTGGATTCCGCTTTCGTCGGTGGCCAAAGCCATCGCGCCGCCCAAAGCATCGACCTCTTTCACCAGATGCCCTTTGCCGATGCCGCCAATCGACGGGTTGCAACTCATCTGCCCCAGGGTCTCGATGTTGTGCGTTAGCAACAGTGTGCTGCAGCCCATGCGTGCTGAGGCCAGCGCCGCTTCGGTGCCGGCATGGCCGCCGCCGACAACGATCACATCAAAGTGTTGGGGATACAGCATGGCGCAAGAGTCCAAATCAAGGGGGAACCTGCATTTTAGGCGGCGCTGTCGCACAGGTGATGTTCTCGCCGTTTCCCTAAGTGCATGAGCTACACCTATGGGTTAGAGTAAAACACACAGGCACAGGAGTTTTCGTATGCATATCCCCTCGGTTAAAGACCAAGTCAGCGAGCAAGAGTGGCAACTGCGCGTGGACCTGGCAGCCTGCTACCGCTTAGTCGCCGCCTACGGATGGAGTGACCTCATCTTCACCCACATCAGCGCACGCCTGCCCGGCGACGAGCACCATTTTTTGATCAACCCCTACGGCTTGCTGTTCGAAGAAATTACCGCCAGCAGCTTGATCAAAGTGGACCAGCAGTGCAACAAATTGATGGACTCTCCCTTTCCCGTCAACCCAGCCGGCTTTGTCATCCATAGCGCGGTACATGCGGTGCGTGACGATGCTGCTTGCGTGCTGCATACCCACACCCGCGCAGGCGTCGCTGTCAGCGCCCAGGCCTGCGGCGTACTGCCCATCAGCCAGCAATCGACCTTTGTGCTGGCCTCGCTGGGCTACCACACGTACGAAGGTGTGGCGCTGCACGACGAGGAAAAACCGCGCTTGCAAGCCGACCTGGGCAGTGCCAACCACTTAATGCTGCGCAACCATGGTCTGCTCACCGTAGCGACCTCCATCCCGGAAGCCTTTTTACTGATGTACAACTTTGAGTCCACCTGCCAAATCCAGATCAGCGCGCAAGCCGGTGGCGAACTCACCCAGGTGGACCCGCGCATCATCGACGGCGTCGGGCACGCCATGCGCACCCAAAGCAATGGCCTCGGCGGCGCATTCGCCTGGCCGGCCATGCTGCGCAAACTCGACCGTATGGACAGTAGTTTTCGCAGCTGATTGCTGGCCCCCCGCTTGTTTGCCCCCGCTTCCCCCCCCTTCACCCCCGCCGGGGTGAAGGGGGGCTTTAACCGCTAATTTGGCTTTTTACCTTGGGACAGGAGTATTGGTGCAAACGGCTACGGTGCAGATTTGCATGCTGAGGTAGGTGAACGATGCAGTTGTAGTGAAGGTCTTATGTTTTGACTCTGGCGCTTTCGGTACTGACATTGGTCCGCGTGGCAGGCGTATTCAATGGATTGCGGCATGGCATGGCGCGACGGACCTGCCAGCGTGTGCAATGTGAGCGAAGCTGACGAGCACATGCAGCGCCCTGGCCATGAGGCCGTGCTGAACAAGGCAGCGGCGCCCTGATCAGGGCGGGCGCAAGTTTTGAGCGTAGCGAGTTTGCGTCCGACCCCGGGCGATGCGAGTAGCGCAAGGCACCTCAAAGGGGCACAGCCTTTGGTTCGCCTTTCTTTTGCTTACTTTTCTTTGGCGAAACAAAGAAAAGTCAGGCCTGCAGCAGGCATAAGTCGGGCAACCGGCCGAAACCGGCCTTACCAAACACAGCCGCAAGCCGGCAATCAAACCAATGACTTGCCTGAAGGCGGCAGCAAAGCACTTAAGCAGAGCTCACTTCGTGTTGCGCCAAAGGCTGTTGCTGCCAAGCCAAACCCGCCCCCAGCCACAAGGCCAGAGCCGATACCAGCAGGCCGCGCTCCAGGCCACCTTCCCCGTCGGCAATCCAGCCCACCATGGTCGGCCCTGCGATCTGCCCGGCTGCAAACACCACCGTGAAGGCGCTGATGCCACTAGCCCACTGGTTTTGCGGCAGGTTATGCCGCACCAGTGCGGTGCTGCAAGCCACGATCGACAAAAACACACCACCAAACACAATGCCCGAAAACATCAAGACCGTGAAGTTATCTGACACGGCGGGCAGGAGCGTCGCCATACCCAACAAACCATTGAGCAAGGCCATGGCCCGCCCACCTTTTTCGCGGTCCAGCAAACGCGCCCAAACCCACGAGGACGCCATCACCGCCAAACCCAGCACCGCATAAAACACCGAGATGGCCTCTGCGCTATTACCCTGGGCGCGCAACAAAGCCACCACAAACGTCATGTAGCCGATATAACCCACCCCAAACATGCCGTAAGCGGCCAGACCATAGGCCAAAGGGCGCAAAGCCACTCGCGTGCGCGCAGCCTGCTGCCCCGCGGGACCACCTTGGTCCAGCTGCCTAGCAGGCCAGCGCAATACCAGGCTGCCCAGCAAACAAACCAAAGCCATTAACCACCAGGCATAACGCCAGCCATGGGGCTGCGCCAAAAAAAACGCCAAAGCCCAAGGCACCAAGACCGCCGACACACTGATGCCCAAACCAGTACCGCCGTAGTACACGCCTAACAACCATCCGGCACGCTGCGGGTCTTGGGCGCCCAGGCGCGCCGCCAGCAAACCGCCAGTCACAAACACCGAGGCGCTGGCCATACCGGCCAGCAGACGCTGTAGCAACAAGACCGAGGCATCGGTAAAGAAACCACTCAAAGCCATAAACACCGTCGCCGCCAGCGCGCCGCGCGACAAAAGCAGCACCGGATCCCAACGGCGCAAAGCCCAAGGCGTGAGCAATGCGCCGAGCAAATAGCCAGCCGCATTAGCTGTGTTCATAGCGCCTGCCAAGGTGTAGCTCCAAGCCAGATCCTCGCGCATGGCCGGCAGCAGCAGACCATAAGCAAAACGGGTGATACCCAAAGAAAGCGCAGCACCTACCGACAAAGCCAGCGCGAGGGCGACTAAACGCCCTGGGGAAGCTTGCACATACACTCCAAAATATTCACAACAGCGCCGATTGTGAGGCCTGCATTAGGGCAGCGCTTCGCAAGTGATAGACCGGCGTTGGGGCACCACAAAGACAGGAAAACACAGACCATGAGCCATTTGTTTAAACCCCTGCGCGTAGGCGCAATGACTTTGCCGCACCGCCTGGTAATGGCGCCTTTGACCCGTAACCGCGCACCCGGCGCGCTCGCGCATGCAGGCATGGCGCTCCACTACGCCCAGCGCGCTGACCCGCACCATGGCGCCGCGCTCATCATCAGCGAAGCCACCGCCATCAGCCATCAAGCCCAAGGCTATGCCGACGTGCCCGGCATCTGGAGCGAGGAGCAGGTAGCGGCCTGGAAGCCCGTCACCGCGGCAGTGCATGCCGCAGGCGGACGCATCTTTATGCAGCTTTGGCACGTGGGGCGGGTGTCCCATGTAGATTTGCAAGCCAACGGCCAAGCGCCGGTCGCACCCTCGGCGATTACGGCCAACACCAAGACGGTACTGATCAAAGATGGCGCGCCCAAGTTTGTTGCCACCTCCAAGCCGCGCGCTTTAGCCATCGAAGAAATACCCGGCATCGTGAAAGACTACCGGCACGGCGCGCGCAATGCCATAGAAGCAGGGTTTGACGGTGTGGAGCTGCATGCCGCCAATGGCTATTTGATCGACCAGTTTTTGCGCTCGGGCAGCAACCACCGCGACGACGCTTATGGCGGGCCAGTGCCCCACCGGGCACGCTTGCTGATCGAGGTGATGCAGGCTTTGTGCGCAGAGGTCGGTGGCGCGCGTTGCGCCATACGCCTCGCGCCGGTCACGCCGGCCAACGATGCCTTTGATCCCCAGCCCAAGGCCTTGTTCACGCATGTGGTGCAAGCACTCGGGCCCATGGGCCTTGCGTATTTGCATGTGATTGAAGGCTCGACGATTGCCGAGCGCGATTACCACCAGGGCGACGGACCTTTTGACTACGCTGCTTTGCGCCAAGCCTACCGCGACGCCGGCGGCCATGGCGCTTGGATGGTGAACAACGGCTACGACCAGGCCCTGGCGGAAAAAGCCTTGGCCGAAGGGGCGGATCTGGTGTCTTTCGGGCGCCTTTTTTTAGCCAACCCAGACCTCACCGAACGCATGCGCCGGGGAGCCGCACTTAACACGCCGGACCGCATGACCTTTTACGGCGGCACCGACAGGGGCTATACCGACTATCCGGTACTGACGGCTTAAAAACCTTGCGCCTTGCAAGATATGCCGCTCGGGTCTTGCTTGCAGGCCCCTCAAGGTCCTTTCCAGCGCTTGAGCAACAAAGCATTGGCCATCACGCTGACCGAGCTCAGCGCCATCGCGCCACCGGCCAGCACAGGATGCAAATAACCCAAGGCGGCCAGCGGAATACCGGCTACGTTATAAAAAAACGCCCAAAACAGGTTTTGCCTTATCTTGGCCACCGTCAGGCGGGAGATGTCCAAAGCGGCCAGCACCAGGCGCGGGTCGCCGCGCATCAAGGTGATGCCTGCAGCCTGCATGGCCACATCGGTGCCGCCGCCGTCCGGATTGGACATGGCCATGCCCACATCCGCCGCGGCCAGGGCCGGCGCGTCATTGACGCCATCACCCACCATAGCCACGGTATGCAGCTTGGCACCAGGGCCTGCGATTTTCAGGTCCCGCACACGCTGGGCTTTGTCCCCCGGCAAGACACCGGCCAGCACCTCACCGCTGCCGGCGCTGGCATCTAGCCCCAAGCGCAGCGCCATGGTCCGCGCAGCGCCCCAGTTGTCCCCGGAAATCATCACCACCTGCAGGCCTTTGGCGCGCAAGCCGGCAATCGCCTGCGCTGCCCCGGCTTTGGGCTCGTCATTAAAGCCCATGCAGGCGCGTACCTGCCAATGGCCATCTTGCAAACAAGCCAAAGCCGAAACACTGCAGCCTTGGGCTTGCAAGGCATGCGCTTGTGCGCCTAAGGCAGAACTGTCCAAGGCCTCACCCCCGCCATGCAACTCCAACACCCAGGGCCAGCTGCCCAAGGCATAGCTTTGCCCGTCCACTTTGCCAAAACTTCCACGCCCGTGCACCGCCTGCACCTCCTGCGGCGCCACCCAGCTGGCACCCTGCGCTTTTGCATGCGCCACCACAGCGCGCGCCAGCGGATGTTCGCTCCCGCTTTGCAAACTGGCGCAGATACGCAGCAAATCGTGCTCCAGCAAACCGGGCAAGAGCAGCGAAGCGCCGGCGAGGCCCGCAGACGGCGCATCTGCCACCACAAAACGCGTCAGCTGTGGCCGGCCCTCGGTCAGCGTACCGGTTTTATCAAAAGCCACGACATCCACCCGATAGGCCAGCTCTAGCGCCTGCGCATCTTTGATCAAGATGCCATACTTCGCCGCCACACCCGTGCCCGCGATGATGGCCACCGGTGTGGCAAGGCCCAGCGCGCAAGGGCAGGCAATCACTAGCACCGCCACCGCTCGAATGAGGGCCACTTCCAGCGGCTGGCCTTCCAACATCCAGCCGGTCAAGGTTAGCAGTGCAAGCAGCAAAACTACGGGCACAAATACGGCACTGACCTGGTCCACCAAGCGCTGTATGGGCGCTTTGGCGGCTTGCGCGTCTTCCACCAGGCGGATGATGTGCGACAGCACGGTTTGTGTGCCCACCGCCGTCAAGCGCACCAGCACCCGCCCATCGCCGTTGATGCTGCCGCCATGAACGCGCGCACCGACATCCTTCTTCACCGGCATAGATTCGCCGGTCAGCATGGATTCGTCGGCCTGGGTCTGGCCCTCGCTCACCAAGCCATCGGCGGCAAAACGCTCGCCAGCTTTGACTACCACCACATCGCCCACTAAGAGCTCGGACACCGACACATCGACCTCTCCATCGGGGCCCAGCCAATGCGCGCGCGCCGGCCGTAAGGCGTGTAATGCGCGTATGGCCGAGGTGGTTTGGCGCTTGGCCCGCACTTCCAACCATTTGCCCAACAGCACCAGCGTAATCACCAGGGCTGACCCCTCGAAATACAAATGCACCATGGCTCCTTGCGGCGCACGCAGCCACAGCCACACCGACAAAGCCCAGCCCGCCGTGGTGCCCAGCGCAACCAACAAATCCATATTGCCGCTGGCCGAGCGCACAGCGTGCCAGGCAGCCCGGTAAAAACGCGCACCGAGAAAAAACTGCACCGGCGTGGCCAGCACAAACTGCCAGGCGGCAGGCAGCATCCAATGCCACCCCAGCAGCTCACCCAGCATGGGTAACACCAGGGGAAAGGAAAGGGCAAAACCCCAGGCCACTGGGGCAAAGCCCTCCCAGGCCGAGGGTTCGGGGGCGTCAAGTGCCAGGTCCGCCTCCCTGGGCTCGTAGCCCGCATCGCGCACCGCTCTGCGCACCAGTGCCTCTGCCGGCGCATCGTTATCTAACTGGGCCACATAGGCCACCCGGGCGGATTCGGTAGCTAAATTTACGCTGGCACTTTGCACGCCGGGCACGCGCAATAACGCTTTTTCCACCCGTGCGACGCAAGACGCACAGGTCATGCCGCCAATGCCGACATCCAAAGAAATCGGCGCACTTTTATTCGCCGTGTCAGGCACAGGAGGCGCCTTTTTTTTGCGTCAACAAAAGCAAAACCACGCCGAGGCACAATGGTGTGTCGCTATCAAGCTGTTTTGAAAGGTGTGCCATGAACTATGAATTTACCGTAAGCGGAATGACCTGCGGCCATTGCGAAAAAGCAGTGACCAAAGCCGTTCAAAAACAAGACCCCCAGGCCATGGTGCTGATCCAGCGGGACCAAAACCTGGTGCAAGTGCAGTCCACTAAAACGCGTGACACGCTGCGCCAGGCGATTGTCGAGGAAGGCTATGCAGTTGCGCCTTGACGCGGATCAAGCTCTGCCACCCATCGCAACAAAGTGGCACGGGCCTGCCCAAAACCGCCCAACTTTACAAAGCCTTGCCTTGGCGCAACACAGGCCACATACAAGCGGCGCACTATAGGGCCATCCGAAAAAGCATCTTGCCCATTCGGAGCCTTTCAAGGAACCTTGTCATGAAAAACCACACTACTTCGTGGCTGACTGCAGCCACACTGACTTTGCTCACCAGTTATGCCTGCGCCCAAAATAGCCCGCCCAAAGACGAAGCTGCCAAACCGGGCATGCATGCCATGCATGGCAAAGAGGGCGAGCACATGGGCATGCGCATGAAGCACCATGTGCAAAAGCTCAAAGCCGAGCTCAAACTAACGCCGGAACAAGAACCCGCCTGGGCCGCACTGACCGGCGCTATGACGCCACCAGCGCGCCCACAACGACCCGATCGCGCTGAAATGGAAAAACTCCATATGCCCGAGCGCCTGGACAAAATGAAACAAATAATGTCGCAGCACCATGAAGGGCGCATGGCCGAGATGGACAAACATACCGCTGCGGTGAAAAGCTTTTATGCGGTGTTAACGCCGGAACAGAAGAAAACTTTTGATACCAAAGCCATGAGCGGATGGAGGCATGGACGGCACCACGACTAAAACTTGACGGCATGAAGCCCGTTTTGCACACCCCGGTGATACCGGGGGTTTTTACGCCAGCATTTTTTTCAATTCACCGCTGGTAATCAAGGCTTGCACATCCGTCGCACCGCCGACCAAAACACCTCTGACAAACACCATGGGGAAAGTAGGCCAGCCAGTCCATATTTTGAGCGCATTGCGCTCGCGCCAGTTATTGAAATAACTGCCAAATTCTAGGTAGCCATGGGCAACACCCGCAGTTTCTAACGCAGCACGCGCTTTTTTGGGCATGGGATTGAGCGCCATACCCACCACCAGCACCGTATGTTTTGCAATCGCCGCTTCCACTTGGTCCACCATATGGCGGTGGTGATTAGCGACGGTATCTCGGATCGAAGTATGGATACGGGACGCATCCAATATAGGTCTAGGCATAGAAAAATCTCCGCGAAAGCCCGATTATGAACTTTTGATATCTCTATTGAATCAATCGCACGCCTATTAACCAGCCATGGGCCCAGCCCACAAACACCAGCCACATGGCTATGCCAATCTCTAAGGTCAAAATGGTTGAGGCATTGTTTCCTGGCGTGTAAACCACCTGCTTAAGCTTATCCCGTGCCCTGGATACTTTAAAAAGTAAAACACTCCAAAGCAACATGCTGCCAAATAACAGAAGGTGGGCCACGGTACCGTTAGCCACTAGATGCGCTAATGCCCAGGTCTTGACCGATAAGACCATAGGATGGTGCAGCTTGGCTTTGATGCCATTACGCGGCACATAGGCTGCTGCCATGAAGACCATGGCAACTAGCGTTAGCAGGTAGGCTACATGCTTCATCGCCGGTGGCGGCGTCCACAGCACCACCGGGGCATCGTCTGTAATACCAAAACCGTACACCAACAGGGCAAAACCCAGCACCGACGTGAGCGAGTAGATGATCTTGAAATAGCGAGGCCCCAAAAGCGCCAATAAGCGCTCGCGCATCGCATCACCACCGATACGTAGGCTATGTGTGCCTAGAAATACGAACAAACCCAGCACCAAAAACCACATACATAACCTTTTGAATATAACGAGCGCATAAGCATACGCTTACTGCTTGTGTAGAGCCAGGCTGTGTATAAGATAAGGACAAATGGCCACTTATCCACAGGCACAGCCGACAAGCCCATGTTGTTCATTTTGAAGCACTGTGATTCAACCACTTCATACACATGCTGTCCAGTGCTTTAAACCATTGATCTATAAAGAAAAAAACAACTTTCTCAAAAAAAAGCGCCGCCCCTATCTACTACTACTAATTTAAAATACAACTATAAAGAATACCTAGAGGTCAAAAGTTCAGTGGACAACTACGGCTTTGGCTTACGCGCTAGTCACAACGCCTAGATTTCACAATTTTTCGTCAGGTAAAATTGATTTTTCACTTCTACCTCTGTGCAGTTCACCATGCCGGTTCAACCCGATCTCGCTTTTTCTGCCAGTGATGCACCTGCATTTGAGCTCAAAAGTGCGCAGCTGACCTTGGTGGCTTTAGTGGTCAAAACCTCTGACTTGGCCAAGCTTGCCGCTGAGCTCTTAATAAAATTTGGACCCAATGGTGAAAGTCCAGATTTTTTTGATACCGATGGTCTGGTTTTAGATTTCAGCCAAGCTGGTTTGAGCCTTCCCCATCCGCAATGGAATTTGCTGCTCAATACGCTGACGCAATGCCGTTTAGTCGCCAGCGCGA
>CAMBFN010000043.1 GCA_945865425.1 Comamonas sp. lk
CGCGCATTTGGCCTCGATGCACAGTGCTATCAAGGCACTGCACGCCAGTGATGCGGCGTTTTTGCGCGAAAACCACCGCATCGACTCTGACTACTTTGATCTGCAACCCTTGCAAGCCAAGGCCTAGCCAAAGGAACCCTAGCCCATGATGACTGATCTGTACTCATCCGCCAACTACCAGGAAGCGCTCAATGGTTTTGATCATAGCGAAGCACAATCCCTGGCGCACCAGACCTGGACTCCCGAGAACCTATGTGTGGAAAGTTTCCATGAGCAAACCAGGTACTACACCAGCCGGTGGGACGGGCTGTGTCCCTATATTGATGTAACGCCCCAGATGCTGGCCGCGGCGCAAAAGCCGTTTATCGTTTACGCCCTGCCCCCCGAGGGCAACTACGGCGTGCCTATCAATGACAAATACGGCCTGGTGCATGCCGGGTTGCCTGAATTTTGGACCGATGAGCGGCGCGCCCGCAAGTTCAAGGAATTGGACAAGTTGTGCCGCAGCTTTACGGTGACCGAGCGCCTGGTGCCAGGCCGCGATCTTTCCGTGCAAGACGTGTTCGACCTGGGGGGCGAACATTTCACCGCCTACGAGATCCATGATCAGGAGATTGCCGGCTTTGTGGATTACGTGCAAAAGCTCGATGTGCTAATCATTCAGGCGCATGCAGAAAACGGTGACTTGGTACTAAGCGATGTGTCCATCGTCATGCCCGAAAGAGACCAGGTGTATGGCAGTTTCTGTCAGTGGAATACGGCTTACCGCAACCGCTCACCGGGCATTTATGCCTGCCTCCTGGCCTCACGCTGGACGCAAAAAGCGGGTTATGCCTATTACAACCTCGGCCCGGTAGGCGACTACGGCTACAAAGCCTTGTTCGTGACCGACCACGAGCCTATTTTTGCCCTGGCCATGACCGACGCTGAGCACCCTCTGGCGCTGGACCCGACATCGCCCCTGCACACCGACTTCAAGCGCGAGGACTGGAACCAGGTCTATCGCCTGCGCTCGGACTAGGGCTGGCGGCGACTTGGCCGCTTGCCCCATAAAAAAACCGGCCTTCTGTGAAGCCGGTTTTTTTGTTTGAGTAGCCGCCGCTTAGTCGTCCGCCCCAAAGCCGAAGGTGTGGACTTCGCCAAAGCTGTCGTCGTAGTCCATCATCAGTTCTTCGTCCTGCTTGATGTCGCGTAAGGCAATCAGGTCGCCGTCTTTGCGCATTTTGAGATTGGGCGTCTTGGAGTGATTCAGGTACACCGACATATTCATCGAGTTCAGACCAATGGCTGGCACCAGCATATGGTGCTTGTCGTAATAGCAAAACATTTTTAACTCCTTGCGCACCCGCTGCGGCAGCGAACTGAGCTCGGCGTGGTTGAATTTAATCTCATGCATTTTTAGGCGGGACTTGAGCGGCTTAGCGCCTTTGAGAATATCGCGTATGGCAAAAACGCCAATGCCATGCACTGGGGATACGCCTAAGCGGCAATAGACATCAGTACGCAAATGTTGGAGTAACTTCTTCTTTTTGCTATGCATGGAGATAACGATTAAAAATAATGAGATTTTTTACACTAACTAGGCCACATTGCCGACCTACCAAGGGCGAATGGTACACCCATAAAAAGTAGGTCTTTTGACTGCAATCGCAGTTTCAATGCGATTTGACAATGGCCGCCAAAGTAGACGTCACCTCGGGCTTTTCCCATTGTCACGGAACCCGCCGTGCATAACCCTTGCGCCGCGGGACGGGTCCGGGCGCCTGTGCCGGCCTAAGCTGCGCGTCACTCCTTGGGGGTTTACATTGAAACAACTATTTACCACGCAGGCTTTTGTGCTGTCTAACTTTCTGGATGCGGCCACCTGCAAGCGCTGGGAAAAAAGTGCTGGGCCATCTTGAAGTGTTTGGTCCTGACGTCGACCCGGTTTACGGCCAGATGGCCGCCTACTAGGGCATGGTGGAAGCTGGCCTCAATAGATTTATGCCCTATGTGGTGCGTCCCTTTCATGTGCGCAGCAAAGCCGATCGCCGGATTTCCTTTGTGATGCACTTCAACTACCGCTCGCCTACCGAGCGCAACCTCTTTCCCCACCGAGAGTACGGGTACTGGTACTGATCGGCGCTGCGCATTTCTGCGCCCAGCCAGGCCGCTTGGCCTTAGATCACCTCCTGCAGCATGCAGCCAGGACGCAAGGCAATGTGCAAAAACTGGCTATTTTGCGCATCCTTGGCCAGCAATAGGTGTTGCACCAGCGGGCTGATAGGGGTTTGGAGCGGGTCTACCAACAGCACCCAACGCGCGCCACCATCGTTGACTGTGTTTTCCTGCAACTTGCCGATCCAGTCCATAGCTGTCAGGGTCTCAAGCACCTCTGCCAAATCCAAAGGGTCCGCATGCAGGGTTTCACACAGTTGGGCCGTGGTCTGTCCGCGCGCTGCCTCGGTCCGCGCCGTCCCAAGCCCGCTCAGCAGGGCCAGAGCCAGTCCAAAGCGGGCACCCGGTGCGTAGCGCCGTGGCGGCAGACCAGCGATCAAACCGGGCACATACGCCGTCAGTGTTGCCCCCAGCAACACGATCACCCAAGACAGGTAAATCCAAACTAGCAATATCGGCAGGGTGGCAAATGCGCCGTACACAGCGGAGTACAGGGGCACCATTTCCAGGTACCAGGTCAAGAGGCGCTTGGCGATTTCCAGGCCGGTAGCGACAAACAAAGCGCCCATCCAGGCATGGCCCCAACGCACCCGGGTATTGGGCAGGTAATGGAACATGGCAGCCATGCCGCCGGCCACCATCAAAAACTGCGTGGTATCGAGCAAAAAGCCCACGCCGCCGGGCATACCCTCGACCAAGCCGCGCGAGGCGGAAATCGCATACGAGCTGACGCTAATACTGACGCCCAAAATCAAGGGCCCCAGCGTGAGTGCAGACCAGTAAATCAAGAGGCGCTGGCCCAAAGGCCGCAAAGTGCGCACGCGCCAGATGCTGTTGATGGTGCGGTCGATCGTAAAGATCAGCGCTAGCGAGGTCAGCACCAGTGCGCCCAAACCAAAGGCGCCGAGCTTGCTGGCTTTGCGCGAAAACTGGCTCAAGTAGCCCAGTACCTGACGGGCGATGTCGTCCGGTATCAGGCTGGCGACCAGCCACTTTTGTAATACGTCCTGAAACTTGGCAAACATCGGAAAGGCCGTCAGCACCGCCAATGCCACGGTCAGCAGCGGCACCAGTGCGATGGTGGTGGTAAAAGTCAGGCTGCTGGCAGTCAAGCCCAAACGATCTTCGCGGAAGCGTTCGCGCAGGGTTTTGAGGGCTGGAAGCCAGGGCACATGGCGTACATCGGCCAGCCAGAGTTGGAAGCGAGGAAGCAGTTGCATGGCCGGTATGATGCCACCGCCATGCAAACACCTCTTTCCCCCTCTCCGATCACGCCTCCTACAGCGCCTTCAATCGCCCAAATTGCCCCAGTGCAACCCCATGTCCACCTTAGCCGTGCATTGGCGGTGGGCAGCCTGCTGGGGCTTATCGTGCTGAGCCTGGCATGGGAGCTGCTGGTGGCCCCGATGCGGCCTGGCGGCTCGTGGCTGGCGCTCAAGGCCCTGCCTTTGTGCCTGCCGCTGGCAGGGCTGCTGAAAAACCGCATGTACACCTACCGCTGGGTATCCATTTTGGTGTGGCTCTACTTTACCGAGGGCGTGGTGCGCGCCTGGGGCGATAAAGCTCCCAGCAACTACTGCGCGCTTTTGGAAACCGCTTTGTGCCTGGTTTTGTTTGTTGCCTGCCTAATGCATGTGCGCTTGCGCCAACGTGATGCCAAGGCTGCAGGCCTGAGCGAAACGTCCACCACCCAACCCAGCTAAAGAACGCGTATGAACCCAGCCGCTGCCCTACTTCCCGCGCTGCGCGCCATTGTTGGCCAGGCGCATGTATTGACCGAAGGCGATTTAACTGGCTACGAGTTGGACTGGCGCAAGCGCGAACGCGGCAAGTCGCTAGCCGTTGTGCGCCCTGCATCCACCGCGCAGGTGGCGGCAGTGGTGCAGGCCTGCGCCGCAGCAGGTGTCAGCATCGTGCCCCAGGGGGGCAACACCGGTATGGTGGTCGGCTCCACCCCCGATGCCAGCGGCACGCAAGTCGTGCTGAGCTTGACGCGTATGAACGCAGTGCGCGCGCTAGATGGCGGCAACCTGACGATTACCGTAGAGGCAGGTTGCGTGCTGCAAAGCCTGCAAGAGGTGTGCGAGAAAGCCGGTTTTTTATTTCCCTTGAGCTTGGCCTCGGAAGGCAGCTGCACCATAGGCGGCAACCTGGGCACCAATGCGGGGGGCACGCAGGTGGTGCGCTACGGCAATACGCGCGAACTGTGTCTGGGCCTGGAAGTGGTGACGGCACAAGGCGAGGTTTGGAGCGGTCTGACCGGTTTGCGCAAGGACAATACTGGCTATGACTTGCGGCATTTATTTATAGGCTCGGAGGGTACGCTGGGCGTGATTACTGCCGCCACCATGAAGCTGTATCCACTGCCCAAATCGCAGCTGACGGCCTTGGCCGCCGTGCCCTCGCTGGAGGCGGCGGTGCAACTGCTGGGCTTGGCGCACCAGCACCTAAGCGCCGGCCTGACCGGCTTTGAGGTCATGGGCCAGTTTGCTTTGAAGTTGGTGGTCAAGCACTTCCCGCAGCAGCGCGTGCCTTTTTACGAAAGCAGTCCCTATTGCGTGGTGCTAGAGAACTCGGATAACGAGTCCGACGAACACGCACGCAGCCAGTTTGAACGACTGCTGGAGGCGGCTATGGAGGCCGGTTGCGTGAGCGATGCCGTAGTGGCCGAAAGCATGGCCCAAGCGCGTGCGCTTTGGCATATTCGCGAGAGCATTCCCTTGGCGCAGGCGCAAGAGGGACTCAATATCAAACACGATATTTCGATTGCGGTCTCGCGCATCCCCGAGTTTGTGGCCCAAGCCGATGCAGCCCTGGCGCAGGCCTTTCCCGGCATACGGCTGGTGAACTACGGCCACCTGGGAGACGGCAATTTGCACTACAACGTGCAAGCGCCCGAAGACCAGGACGCCGAAAAGTTTTTGCGTGAGCAGGAAGGCCCAGTCAATGGCGTGGTCTATGCGCTGGTGGACGCCTATAACGGCTCGATATCTGCCGAACATGGCATCGGCAGCCTCAAACGCGAAAAACTGGAAAAGCACAAATCGCCGGTGGCCATGGGCCTGATGCGCTCTATCAAGACGGCGCTGGACCCGCACAATATCTTCAATCCTGGACGTATGTTGGCGCGCACTTAAAACCTGCTGCTCGAGCGGATCGGCCAAAGCGGCTTGGTCACGATCACCGGCGGCCGCTTGAGCCCGGCCCCATCGCTTTAGTCACCGGCTAAGTGAATGCGAGCAGCCAGTGGTGCCACCGCCCTGCCCGCCTACAATTTGCGCTATCGCGAGGCACGCCAACAACCGGCATTTTCCCACCAGCAGCATATATGACCAGCCATACCGAGCGCCCCATTCGCCACCAATATGAAGACCTGCTGCGCCACGCCTACACCCAGGGCGTGCGCAAGCAGGACCGCACCGGCACCGGCACCACCAGCGTGTTTGGCTACCAGATGCGTTTTGACCTGCAGGAAGGCTTTCCGCTGGTCACCACCAAGAAAGTGCATTTGCGCTCCATCATCCAGGAGTTGCTATGGTTTCTGACCGGTTCGGGTAATAACAACTGGCTCAAAGAGCGCGGCGTCAGCATTTGGGACGAATGGGCCAAGCCCGATGGCGACCTGGGGCCGGTCTATGGCGTGCAATGGCGCAGTTGGCCGACGCCAGACGGCAAACACATCGACCAGATCAGCGAATTGATGGCCACTTTGAAGAGCAACCCCGACTCACGGCGCATGATCGTCAGCGCCTGGAACGTGGCCGATTTGTCCAAGATGGCGCTCATGCCCTGCCATGCGTTTTTTCAGTTTTTTGTGGCGCCCGCCGACGGCCCTGGCACCAAGCCGCGCTTGAGCTGCCAACTCTATCAACGCAGCGCAGATATTTTCCTGGGCGTGCCTTTCAATATCGCCAGCTACGCGCTGCTCACGCACATGATGGCCCAGCAATGCGAGATGGAGGTGGGCGATTTCATTTGGACCGGTGGCGACTGCCATGTCTATAGCAACCACCACACGCAAGTGGATCTGCAGCTAAGCCGTACGCCCCTGGCCTACCCTACGCTGCGCATCAGGCGCCGCCCGGACAGTATTTTTGACTATGCCTACGAAGACTTTGAGATGCTGGGATACACGCCGCATCCAGCGATTTCCGCCCCGGTGGCGGTCTAAGCGCTGGCTATGGCAACACGCCTGCATCTGATTTTCGCGCGCGCTGCCCATGGGGTGATAGGCGCCAACAACGCCTTGCCCTGGCACCTACCGGAAGACCTGGCCCACTTCAAGCGGCACACCCTAGGCTGCCCCGTCATCATGGGCCGAAAAACCTGGGATTCACTCCCGCCCAAGTTCCGTCCGCTGCCGGGTCGCTTGAATCTGGTGGTCACGCGCCAGTCCGATTGGCAAACGCAAGGCGCGCAAGCCGCTGCTTCTTTGCAAGACGCATTAGCGCAATGCGGCAATGCACCCGATGCCTGGGTGATAGGCGGCGCGCAAATCTACGGTCAGTCCTTGCCGCTGGCGCACAGCGTGATGGTGACCGAAATAGACCTGCAGGTACAAGGCGATGCCTTTGCGCCTGAACTTGACACTGCGTGGCGTGAGGCTAGCCGCGAAAGCCATGTTTCGGCGACTGGACTGGCCTATAGTTTTGTACATTACCAGCGCGCCACGCTGCTTTAAACCATGCAATTTGCCACCTGGAACGTCAATTCTTTAGCCGTGCGCCTGCCCCAGGTGCTCGCTTGGCTGAGCGCCAACCCGGTCGATGTGCTCGCCCTGCAAGAGACCAAACTTACCGACGATAAGTTTCCGCACGAAGCCTTTGCGCAAGCCGGTTACCAGGCCCAATGGTTTGGGCAAAAAACCTATAACGGCGTGGCCTTGCTGACGAAGACCGAGGCTACCGATGTGGTGAAAAACATCCCCGATTTTGACGATGAATTGGCCCGCGTCATCACCGGCACGGTGCAGGGTGTCCGTGTCATTGGCGCGTATTTTCCCAACGGCCAGGCCCCGGGAAGCGACAAGTTTGAATACAAAATGGAATGGCTTAAGGCGCTGCGCACCTGGGTCAAAGCGGAAATGGCGGCGCATCCGCAATTGCTACTGATGGGCGACTACAACATCACCTTTGACGATGCCGATGTCTGGGACCCCGAAAGCATGCGCGAGCAAATTCACTGTACCGAAGAAGAGCGCTACCACCTGCGGGCACTGGTGGCCATGGGCTTGCACGACAGCCTGCGCCTTTACCCGCAGCCGCCCAAAAGCTATAGCTGGTGGGACTACCGCGACATGGCTTTTCGCCGCAACCGCGGCCTGCGCATTGACCATATTTTGATCAGCCAGGCCCTGCGCGAACGGGCCAGCGCTTGCGTTATCGACAAAGCTCCGCGCAAAAACGAAAGACCCAGCGACCATGCACCGGTCGTGCTGACACTGGACTGAGCTACCCAAGTGCCAAGGTGCTTCAAAGCTATTTGGCGGCCCAAAAATGGGCCGTCCGTACCTGAAGCTGCTGCCCAACTTAAATGCTTATTCTTCGGGGGACAGCGCCAGCTTTTTGTCCAGGCCCAGTTCCTGGATTTTGCGGGTGATGGTGTTACGGCCTATACCCAGTTTGGTGGCAGCTTCGATGCGGCGGCCACGCGTATTGGTCAGCGCAGCCTGAATCATACGCGCCTCAAAGCGGCGGGTCAGCGTGTCCCACACCTCGACGTGGCCGGTGCGCAGCAGGGTTAGCGCTTCGTCTTCGAGTTCCACTTCCCAACCAGTTAGAGGCGGCGGCGATACATCCGTGCGGCTAAGCGTTTCGAGCGAGGGCCAGACAATCGAATCTCCCGATGCCGTGCTGCTATCAATAGGCAGCACTGGCGTTGGGTTGAAGGACTCAAAGTAGCCGTTGCCGCGCACCATGGCGGTGCCATCGGATGCACTCTGCGATGGAGCCTGAGCCACGCTCTGGTGCTTGTACACACCAAATTCAGGCGGCAGGTCTTTAGGCTCAATCACCTGGGCCGGCGCCATCACCGTTAGCCAATGGCACACGTTTTCCAGCTGGCGCACATTGCCGGGGAAAGCAAAGTTTTCGATGGCCGCCAGCGCACTGTCTGAGATACGTTTGGGTTCGACGCCGAGTTGCTTGGCGCTGTGCTGCAAAAAATGGCGCGTAAGCATGGGGATATCTTCGCGGCGCTCGCGCAGTGCAGGCAAGCGCAGGCGAATGACGTTCAGGCGGTGGAACAAGTCCTCGCGAAACGCGCCTTGCTGCACACGCAATTCCAAATCCTGGTGCGTAGCAGCGATGACGCGCACATTGGCTTTGATCGCGCTGTGCCCGCCCACACGGTAAAAATGGCCGTCGCTGAGCACGCGCAGCAGACGGGTTTGCAGTTCGAAAGGCATGTCGCCGATTTCGTCTAAAAACAGAGTGCCTTCGTCGGCCTGTTCAAAGCGTCCGCGCCGCTGCGCCTGCGCTCCGGTAAATGCGCCGCGCTCGTGGCCAAAGAGCTCACTCTCTAACAGTTCTTTAGGGATCGCCGCGGTGTTGATCGCCACAAAAGGGCCGCCGGCACGCGGCGAATGCTTGTGCAAGGCGCGGGCCACCAGCTCTTTGCCCGAACCCGATTCGCCTGTAATCATGACCGTGACGTTGCTTTGGCTTAAGCGACCAATTGCGCGAAATACATCCTGCATCGCCGGCGCCTGGCCCAGCATTTCGGGCGTATCGGCCATGCGCTCTTCGGCAAACTCTTCGCGCTGGCTTTCCTGCACCGCTCGGCGTATGAGTTCGATGGCTTTAGGCAGATCAAAGGGCTTGGGCAGGTATTCAAACGCCCCCCCTTGGAAGGCACTTACAGCGCTATCGAGGTCGGAAAATGCAGTCATGATGATGACCGGCAGGCCCGGGTGTTTGGTCTTAACTTTGTCTAGCAAATCTAGGCCCGAGCCGCCGGGCATACGAATGTCGCTGACCAAAATTTGCGGCACTTCATCATCGCTGCTCAGTGCAGCCAGCACGTCACGCGCGTTAGAAAAACTGCGCGTGGGCAGCTGCTCGCGCAGCAACGCTTTTTCCAGCACAAAGCGTATGGACTGGTCATCATCTACGATCCAAATCGGCTTCATCGGTGTGCTCTCTTTTTTGTTTCCAACTACGGTAAGGGGATCAATATTTTGAAATCTGTGCGGCCAGGCTGGCTATCAACCTCGATCTGGCCATGGTGCTGCTGGACAAAGGTTTGTGCCAGTGTCAACCCCAGGCCGGAGCCACCGTCTCTGCCCGAAACCAGGGGGTAGAAAATGCGGTCCTTGATCGAATCGGGTACGCCCGGTCCATTGTCTATGACATGCAATTGCAGTGCCAGCCTGTAACGCGTTTTTCCGAAGGTAACCTGACGTGCAATGCGGGTTCGAAAAGTCAATTGCGCGTCTCCCTGGGCCATGCGCTCGGCCAGGGCCTGGCAGCCGTTGTGCGCAATATTGAGCACGGTCTGGATGAGTTGCTCTACGTCTCCACGAAATTCGGGAATGGATACATCGTAATCGCGCACCACGCGCAAGCCCTTGGGGAATTCAGCCACGATGAGGGAGCGCACCCGTTCACACACTTCGTGGATATTGACGTCGCCCACCATGTGCGGGCGCCGATGCGGCGCGAGCAAGCGGTCCACCAGGGTTTGGAGGCGGTCCGCTTCGCGGATGATGACCTGGGTGTATTCGCTTAGGCCGCTGGAGGCGATCTCCATTTCAAGCAACTGCGCAGCGCCGCGTATGCCGCCCAAGGGGTTTTTAATCTCGTGCGCCAGATTGCGAATCAGCTCTTTGTTGGCCAGGGCCTGCTGCGCCAGACGCTCTTCGCGGTCCTGGCGGGTTTGCTGTTCCTGGGGCACCAGTTCCACTACTAAATAACCCTGGGTATCGGCGTCGGTAACGATCACGTGCACCGGCAGCAAGTCCTGCCCGTTGCGGCGTAAAAACCCGTCATAGCGCAAGGTGGCAAACGCATTGTGCGAGGCTCCGGCCAGTGCATCGCGCAGCGCAGCCGGTTCGCTAAACACATCGGCCAAGCTAGCCCCCACAATGGCTCGGCGCGAAATGCCTAGTGCGTCTTCGAGTGCCGCATTGGAAAACACCACCTTCGCGTCGGGGCGGACCACGGCCACTAGGCTGGCCAGCAGATCAAAGCTTTGGTAATGCGTCGGGTCTGCCACGGGTTTATGGCGTGCTGGCGACGCCGCTTGGCAAGCGCCCGATTTCGCGGCGCAGGCTGGCGATGTCCGCTTCGGTCCTATCCAGACGGGCTTTGAGCTCAGCTTTGCGATCCAGGTATTTTTGGTGGTTGCGCGTTTCAGGGCCCAGTTTTTCAGGCTCACCGCCCTGGTATTCCTGTTTGATCTCGGCCAGTTGACTTTGCGCCTTTTTTAACTCGGATTCCAAAATGGTGCGCGCTTCTATGTCTTTAGTGCGCTGCGCAGGTGCATCCTGTCGCACCGCGGGGCGCGCTAGCTTGGCACCGGATGCTTTATCGGCGGGCACCACGGTCACATTGCCGGTGGTGATCAGGGTACAAGCCTTTTCCTGGGCGCGGGTGACAATATTGGTGTACTCATTGCCGCAGCGGTAGATACGGTCTTGCGCATACACGCAGCTGCCGACTATCGCAGCGAGCAATAGTAAAAGGCGAGGAAACAGAAGTAGGTGTCTCATCGGGCTGCTCAATAAAAAAGACGGCCGCAGCCGTCTTTTCGTGCAAGGCCTTGCGAAACCACCGGTAAGCATGCGAGCAGTTGCCTACAAGCCTGACCGGTGCGTCGCGAAGACGGCATTACAGCGAATAATACATATCAAATTCAATAGGATGGGTAGCCTGGCGCAGACGCGTCACTTCGCCCATTTTGAGTTCGATATAGGCTTCGAGCATGCTCTGGGTGAAAACGCCGCCCTTGGTCAGGAAAGCGTGGTCGGCCGCGAGGCAATCGAGCGCCTGGTCCAGGCTGTGGCACACGGTGGGGACCATTGCGTCCTCTTCTGGCGGCAGGTGGTACAGGTCTTTGGTGGCCGCTTCGCCCGGGTGGATTTTGTTTTCCACGCCGTCCAAGCCCGCCATCATCAGCGCCGAGAAGCCTAGGTAGGGATTCATTAGGGGATCGGGGAAGCGTGCCTCGATGCGCCGGCCTTTGGGGTTGGCTACAAAGGGGATACGGATCGATGCCGAGCGGTTGCGCGAGGAATAGGCCAATTTGACCGGGGCCTCATAGCCGGGAACCAGGCGCTTGTAGCTGTTGGTACCGGGGTTGGTGATGGCGTTGAGGGCTCGGGCGTGCTTGATGATGCCGCCGATGTAGTACAGCGCGAAATCGGACAAACCAGCATAGCCGTCACCGGCGAACAGATTTTTGCCGTCTTTCCAGATCGACTGGTGCACATGCATCCCCGAGCCATTGTCGCCAACGATAGGCTTTGGCATAAAGGTAGCAGTTTTACCGAAGTTGTGGGCCACGTTTTGCACCACATATTTCAGGATCTGGGTCCAGTCGGCACGTTGCACCAGGGTGCTGAACTTGGTACCGATTTCGTTTTGACCGGCGCCAGCCACTTCGTGGTGGAACACTTCGACGGGTATGCCAAGCTGCTCCAAAATAAGCGACATTTCAGCGCGCATGTCTTGGGTGCTGTCCACCGGGGGTACTGGGAAGTAACCGCCTTTGACGGTGGGGCGGTGGCCCTTGTTCCCGCCATCCATGACTTTGCCGCTGTTCCAAGGTGCTTCGGCTTCGTCGATTTTGAAGAAAGTGCCCGACATATCGGTGTGCCAGCGCACGTCGTCAAAAATGAAGAATTCAGGCTCAGGTCCGAAGAAAGCGGTGTCACCAATACCCGAGGCCTTGAGGTAAGCCTCAGCGCGCTTGGCGATGGAGCGCGGGTCGCGGTCATAGGCCTTGCCGTCGCTAGGCTCGACCACGTCGCAACTCATGAACAGGGTGGTCTCTTCAAAAAAGGGGTCGATGTTGGCGGTATTGGCATCGGGCATAAGTTGCATATCCGAGGCTTCAATGCCCTTCCACCCAGCGATCGACGAGCCATCAAAGGCGTGGCCGGATGTGAATTTATCTTCATCAAAATGCGAGATTGGCACGGTCACATGCTGCTCTTTACCACGGGTGTCGGTGAAACGGAAGTCAACAAACTTGACTTCGTTTTCTTTCACCATCTTCATCACATCTGCGACGGTCTTGGCCATCAAATACTCCTGTTGCACGGTTGTAAAAAGGGGGTTGCCTGCGGGTAGTCGCAGTTTCTATGCCAGCGGACGGTAAGCTGGCATAAAGCGCTTTCTCCGCCCCACATTTTGCCTTGTCCGACGAGCGGCCTGATGGTTTTCAAGAATGTGGCTTTCTGGTGAAGCTCTTTAAAGGTGCATTATTGCACTTAATAAGTGCATTTTTACTATGAGGCGGCGTATGGCTTTACTTGCGCACCAATTCGGGGCCCAACTCAACGCCAAAGGCTGCCAGGCCATTTTTCAGCATTTCGAAGGCCGGCGCGGCCGCATCGGGCGCGCCTTTGACGCCCAACTCGATGTGCCGCCCGTACTGCGGATGGTCCACACTTGGCAAGCTGAACACCTTGACCGGCTGCGCGTCTTGCACGCTTTGCATCAGCGGCGTCAGCGTCGCTTCCATGGCACCCATGACGATGACAGACAGCTCCACATGCGCGTCGCGCCTGAAATGCGCTTGGTAATGGGTATCCAACACCCATTGCATCATCGGCCAGGCCATGACCGGAAAACCAGGCACAAAATGCACGGCACCCGCACCCTGCCCCTGGCAGCTAAAACCGGCGATCTTGTTAAAGGGGTTTGGAATCAGGGTGGCCCCTTGGGGAAAGCGACCCATATCCAAGCGGTGCACGTTGTCCGCACGGTCTGGCTCGAAAGCGTGGCCGTTTTCCAAGGCAATATCGCGCATGCGCTCCCAGATCAGCTCCTGCGCGCCGACGTGCAGTTGCAAGGGCAAGCCCAGGGCATTAGCTGCGCATTGGCGGGTATGGTCATCGGGCGTTGCGCCTATGCCGCCAAAAGAAAACACTACATCTCCGCTGGCAAACGCATCGCCTAGCGTTGCGGTGATGCGCTGCGGATCGTCGCCCAGGTAATGCGCGTAGGCCAATTGCAGGCCACGGGCGCTCAGAAGCTCAATGGCTTTAGGCAGGTGTTTGTCGCTGCGTTTACCTGAGAGTATTTCGTCGCCGATGATGATGAGGCCAAAGTGCATGTGCGCTTAAGGAATGGGAGGCAGTTCGGGTGCCAGGGAGTCGGGGTTCGAGGGCATTGGATCGGCCTGCGTCAAGGGCCGCGTAGGAACAAACAGACTGGCCTCGTGTTCGGCGCGCAACGCCTCCAAGGCGGCCAGGCAGTAGTGGACGAACCATAGCGAAGCGAACACAAAGACCACGGTGTACAGCCACACAGACAAAGGCAAGAGGAGCGGTGCCATGGCAATCGCCATCAGCCCCATGGACCAAAGCAGACTGGGCGTAGCGCCTAAAAATCCAACGACAAAGCCCATGGTAATCAGCGCGCTTTTATGGTTGGCCAAAACCGTTTGCCGCTCGGCACTGCTGGCATGGTCTGCCAGCGCATCAAAGGCCATGACGCGGTAGGTCAGCCAAGCCCAAATCGCCGGCGGAATGAGCAACACCAGTGGCGGCAAGATCCACATCGGTGCGGTGACGATGGTGGCGACCAGTGCCAAGGCACAGGAAATCAGGGCCCAGCCCAAGCTGGCCACAAAAGAAGCGCCATGGCGACGCTCTAGCACAGGAAAGCGGCGGCTGGCCACCATACGCACCAAGCCAGGCGTCATTAGGGTGGAGACGAGCAAGACCGTACACACCACGACCAAGGGCGTCAGCACCACAATCAGAATCAAAGGCGCCAGCATGGCTTTGAGTGCGGGCAGCCCCACTGCCGCCAACCAGGCCGCTAAGGTGGTGACAAACACCGACGCATCGAGCATGCCAAGCATGGCTTCCTGTGCGCTTTGCCAGAAAAAATAAGCCAGCAAACTGGCAGCTCCCATTGCAAAAAGCAAAGGCAGCAGCGACAAAAGGATGACCTTGGGATGCAGACAATACAAGACCGCCCGCCAAAAAGAAGAAATCAGCAAAACCATAGACATCTCCTTGACTTGCCGCATTGTCAACGAGAAACTTCAGGCCCGCCCGACCAAACGCAACACACCACGCCATTGTTGCGACCAGAAGCCCTGGCCATAGTCACGGCCCTGCTCCACCTGGTCACGCACCCCGGTGGCGGGATAGGCCAGGGTGAAATCGGCAGTACCAAAAAGTATGTCCCAACAGGGCAGCAATACGCCAAAATTACAGCCGCCTAAAACCGCCGGGGCGCTATTTGCAACGGGCGGCTGGCTTTCATGGCCGATGCCGATCGCATGGTGCATGCGATGAAAGCGTGGGCTCACCCAAAGGCGTTCACCAAAGCGGCCAAACCAGACGCGCAAATTGGCATGTTGCAAGTTTTCGCTCAACTGCATCAATGCCACCAAGGCCACAAACTGACCCGGCGCCACGCCGATCAGCACCGCCAAAAACACAAAAAAAACATCGCGCAAAACATCGTCTAGCAGATGGTTGCGGTTATCGCTCCACATGGTCATCTGGCGCTGCGCATGGTGCAGCGCATGCAGCTTCCACCACCAATGGAACTGGTGCTGGGCGCGGTGATACCAGTAGCTGAAAAAATCAAACACCAGCAAGTACAAAACAAAACTGACCAGCGCATGGCCCGTCACTGCCGGCCAGATATCGTCCAGATGAAAAGTCCTAAGGCCCCCGACACGCAAGGCACCGATGGCGCTGTCTAAAAAAGGATCTAAGGAAAAAAACAAAGCGAGGCGAAACAGACCCAGGCGGTGCAAAAGCGTGTAAAAAATATCGGTACGTATGGTGGCAGCATCGATCACCGGCTCGACCGGACGCCAGCGCTGCAAAGGGCCAATGACACTGATCAGGACGGCGATTTCCAGCAGGCCGACCAGCAGCCATTCAGTCGCGCCAAAAGCCAGGTCCAGATGCGCGCCAAAGCCCATCGCAAACACCACAGGCTGGATGCAGGCCTCGAACAACCAGGCCTGCAAATAGGCAAATAGTTCAATCAAGGTATCCATATCCAACTGCTAGTTTGGATGGGCCGCAATCCAGGCCAAGTAATCAGGGTGACTGCGCAGGTTGGCAAAGCAAAAACCTCGCTCTTTGAGGCCGACGATCAACGGCTCTAAGACCGCCGGCGCCCAGGCGTCTTTGCGCGACCAGATGCCCAGATGCGCCATGAGAATGTCGCCACTGCGGATATTGCGCAGGGCTTTGGCCAGCAGCGCCTGGTTACTGAATTTTTCGCTCGGCAGTTCGTCGCCCAGAAAACCGGCATCGGCCCAGCCCACATG
>CAMBFN010000044.1 GCA_945865425.1 Comamonas sp. lk
TGCTCCCAGGTCCAGGCGGTGTTGGAGCCGCGCTGTTGCTGGTAATCGGCATAGGCAGCAAACGTGGTGACCAGCAGCCCGGAATTGCCATTAGGGCGCAAAGCGGTGTCGATTTCGTAGAGGTCGCTCTCGCCGGTTTTGACCGTCAACCAGTTGATGAGTTTGCGCACCAGCGTGCCGTAAATTTCGCCAGCGCGCTCGTCCGGATCGTCGTACAAAAACACAATGTCCAGATCGCCGCCGTAGCCCAGCTCTTTGCCGCCGAGCTTGCCGTAGGCAATGATGGCTATGCGCGGCAGTTCGCCATGGCGCTGTTTCATGCGCTGCCAGCACCACCGGGTGGTAATGCGCAATATCACTTCGGCCAGGGCACTTAAATCGTCGGCTACTTGCTCCACCGTGATCAGGCCTTCGACATCACGCGCCAGGGTGCGAAACACCTCGGCATGGTGCGCACGACGTAACAGATTGAGCAGGCTTTCATCATCCTCTTCGCCGCTGTTGCGCAGCGCTTTGCAGCGGCGCTCGATGTCGGCCTCGCATGCGGCTGCGTCAAAACGCTCGCGCACCATGGTGCTGCCGGCCAGTTCGTCGATAACGCCCGGGTGCTTGAGCAAGTAGCGCGCGGGCCAACGCGCCGCGCCCAAGAGCCGTAGTAAACGCTGGTGCACGCCTGGGCGCTCGACCAGCAAGGCCAGATAGCTTTCGCGGCGCAACAGCGACTCCATCCAGTCCATCAGCCGCAGCGCGGCTTCCTGGCTTATCTCGCCCGTTTGTAACCACTGGCCGGTGCGCTGCACCAGACGCAGCAAGCGGCCCCGCGATTCCTCGCGCAAAGCCAGGACGCGCGGGTGGTCGCGCCACAGCGCCAGGCGCTCTTGCATCGCTATGGGCAACTGCGTGAGCACGCTATCGAGGTCGGTAAGTTGCGGCGCGCCGGGCTTGGCCGGGTGGGCTTCTCCTGGTTTGCAGATACTGCAAGCTGTGTCGCTGCCACCGAGCAAAACATCAAATTCCTGCGCTACGTTTTCGCGGTGGTGGTCCAACTGTGCTAAAAATTCGCTGGTATTGGCGAACTCCAGGGTATCGGCAATCCAGGCCAGATCGGCGTCATGCGTGGGCAATACATGGGTTTGCTGGTCGTCCAGGTACTGGATGCGGTGCTCCACACGGCGCAAAAAAACATAGGCCTCCTCCAAGGCCTGGGCTTTTTCAGCCGGCATCAGGCCCGCTTGTACCAGGCGCTGCAAGGCGCTCAGCGTCGGCCGGGTGCGCAACTCGGGGAACTGGCCAGCGCGCACCACTTGCAAAAGCTGCACGGTAAATTCAATTTCGCGAATGCCACCGCGCGAAAGCTTGACATCGTTATGCCGCTCGGGGTGGCCGGCACTGCGCTTGCCTGCGTGTTCGCGGATTTGGCGGTGCAGTACGCGCAGCGCATCAAACACGTTGTAGTCCAGGTATTTGCGAAAGACAAATGGCGTTACCACTGCGCGCAATTGCAGGGCAAAAGCGCTGCCCACGCTGGACTGCGGCGCCAGCACGCGGCTTTTTAGCCAGGCAAAACGCTCCCACTCCCGGCCTTGGGTTTGGAAATATTCCTCTAAAGCGCCCAGCGACACTGCAGGCGGGCCGGAGTTGCCATTGGGGCGCAGCGCCAGATCCACCCGAAACACAAAACCGTGCTCGGTCGTGTCGCCTAGCAAGGTATAGAGCGCACGCACCAGCTTGCCGTAGTACTCCTGGTTGGAGATGCGAGAGCGCCCTTCGCTATTGCCAAGGGTGTCACCATCGGCCTCGTAGACATAAATCAAGTCGATGTCGCTAGAAACATTGAGCTCGCGCGCACCAAGTTTGCCCATGCCTATGATGCACAGCGCGCTGGCGCTGCCATCGGGTTTGCAGGGTGCGCCATGCACGGATTGCACATCGGCGCTGGCCTGGGCATAGGCTTGGCACAGCGCCAGTTCAGCCAGTGCGGTCATGCACTGCGTAACAGCGCGCAAGTCCAGGCCCGCATCGCAGTCCAATACCAGCAGGCGTTCGAGCACATGCTGGCGGGTAATGCGTAAAGCCTCTCCAACCTCCAGCCCTTGGGCACGCAAAGTTTGATAGAGCGCTTGCTGCGCAGATGCGTCGGGCAGACCCTCTGGCAACATAGCAAGTCCTGCGCCATAACGCCTGCGCACTCTTTGCGCAAATCGTGCGTACTCGGAGCGGGAAGCGAGGGTATTGCGGGTCATAATTCCATGCTTGACTGCATGCGCCAATGACTGAAGCCCCAACCATCCCCTCGCGCACCTTGTCGACCGTCGCGTTGTTGGCCAAGTGGCTGCTGCACTTGGTCGGTGCCGGGTGGCTGTTGTTTGTCTTGTTCTGGGCGGTGTTGCACTTTGCCATTGTGCCGCGAATCGACACTTTGCGCCCCTGGCTGCAAGAACAAGCCACGCGGCAGTTAGGAATAGGGGTGCGCATTGGCACTATCGAGGCGGTTTCCAACGGTCTCATCCCTTCGCTTGCGCTGCATGATATGCAATTAGTGGACAAAGAAGGGCGGGTGGCGCTGACGCTTCCCACGGTACGAGCGGCCATATCCCCCCGTTCGCTGGCCGCAGGCAACTTGGAGCAGCTATATGTCGAAGGCGCTGCGCTGGATATCCGGCGCGCCGCCGATGGCTCGATCTGGATTGCCGGCTTGCAACTGAGTCCTATGGACGACGCGCCCAATGCGGCGAGCGACTGGCTCTTTAGCCAGCCTGAAATTGCGGTTCGCCACGGCCAGCTGCGCTGGACCGATGAAACGCGCAGTGCAGCGCCGCTGGACTTGTCCGATGTGGACCTGGTACTGCGCAACCGGCGTTTTAGCCACAGCTTTCGACTCGATGCCAGCCCCCCGAGCCAATGGGGTGAACGCTTTACGGTGCAAGGTGCATTTAGCCACCCGGTGCTGGCCTTGCATGTGGGCGAGGTCAAGACCTGGTCGGGCCAGATGTATGCCCTGTTTGGCGATGTGGACTGGGGCCAGCTGCGTAACTATGTAGATTTGGGCACCCACGTCAGCCAGGGGCGCGGCAGCGTGCGTGTATGGGCCGATGTGCTGCGCGGCCAATTCACAGGCGCTACTGCCGATGTACTGGTCAAGGATGTGGCGCTGGGCCAGTCAGAAGAAATGGCCTCCATCGTCATGCCGGCAGCATCCGGGCGCCTGGCTGCGCGCAGCATAGTCGGTGGCATGGAGTACACCAGCGAGGGCTTGCAGTTTGTCACTGCCGATGGCGTTCGCTGGCCCGGGGGTAATGCGCGTTTGTCGATATGGGATGCGCAAGAGGGCAAGGGGGCCAAGATCGACTCCTCGCCGGCACATGGCGAACTTGTTGCCGAACGGCTGGACTTGGGCGCTTTAAGCCAAGTTGCACAGCGCTTTCCTATGGAAGCCAAACTGCGCGCGGTCTTGGAGTCCTACCAGCCAGTGGGCATCGTGCAAGGTTTTCAGGCGAACTGGACCGGCGCTGTCAGCGCGCCTGTGAGCTTTACCCTCAAAGGCCGCATTCAAGAAGCCGGGATGGCGGCGCAAGGCGAAGGAATGCCCGGCTTTCGCGGCCTGGACCTGGAGCTTGACCTGAGCGAACGCGGCGGGCGCGCGCATCTGGCGATGAACAAAGGCGTCTTAGACCTCGGCCGGCACTTGTCTGATCCCCTGGTGCCGGTCAATGAATTGAGCGCGGACTTGCAATGGAAAAATACACCCGCGGGCTGGACCGTCAGCGCCAGCAAAGTGCGCATTGGCAATGCTGATATGCAAGGCGACTTGGAGGGGCAATGGACGATGCAGCCAAGCGGCTCCGGCCCGGGCAGCGTAGATGTGCAAGGGCGCTTTGCACGCCTGGAGCTGGCGCGTGTGCAGCGCTATTTGCCGCTATCGCTATCAAAAGACCTGCGCGACTATCTGCGCGACGCAGTGCGCGCGGGCGCGGCGTCGGACATCAAACTCAAACTCAAAGGCGACTTGCGTGCGTTTCCGTTTGCGCAAGCGCGTCAGGGCCAGTTCCGCGTTTCAGCCAATCTCAGTAATGCCACTTTCGCCTACGCGCCCGCCGCGCAAATGCCGCCAGGCAAGCTGCCTTGGCCCGTGTTTACCCAGCTCAATGGCGAGCTGGTGATAGACCAAAACGCGCTCTACCTCAATAGCATGCGCGGCCTTTGGGGAACGGTGCCTATGCTGCGCGGCGATGCAGTGATTAACAATTTGTACGGCAACGCCACGGTTTCCGTCAACGCGCAAGGGCGCGGGCCGCTGGCAAACGCCTTAACCGTGGCCAATAATTCGCCCCTGGCCGAGATGACTGGACAGGCATTGGCCAAGACGTCAGCCAACGGCCTGGCCGAGTACCGCGTCAAACTCGATTTCCCGCTGGCCGATACCGACCGCATGACGGTCAATGGCAGTGTCCATCTGCAAGGCAATGATGTGCAAATCCTGCCTTCCACGCCGCGTGTGCTGCGCGCACGCGGACCGATCAACTTCACCGAGTTTGGCTATAACGTTAACGGTGTGACCGGGCGTTTATTCGGCGGTGACGTGCGCATCGAAGGCAGTTTGGGAAGCCTCGGCGCTGGGCCGCTTAGCGCCGCCGCTGGTCCCAAACCTGCTGACGCGGGCGCCAGCATCAAAGCCAGCCCGGCCACCTTGCGACTGGACGGACGCGTGGCAGCCGAGGGTTTACGCGATGCCACTGAGCTCGGTGCGCTGGCCAACCTGGCGCACTATGCCACGGGCGCGACCAATTACCAGGCCACGATCCTGATGCGCTTGGGTGTGCCCGACATCACGGTAAACGCTAATTTGCAAGGAATGGCGCTGGCTCTTCCTGCGCCGCTGAACAAAAGCGCCGAAGCCACTTTGCCATTGCGCCTGCAAGTGTCGGCGCCCTTGCTTACCAGTAGCGCTTCGGTGGCAAACAGCCAGCAACAGTGGCAGGTAAGCCTGGGCGCCATCGCCAGCATGAATTTGCTGCGTGATATCGCAGGCGCAGCACCGCGTGTGCTGCGCGGCACCATGGCCCTGGGCGCCGGCGCAAACGAGGCCATGGCCATGCCGACGCAAGGTATTTCCGCTCGCCTCAGCATGGACGCGCTGGATGTGGATAGCTGGTCGGCACTCTTTAGCGGTGTGAGCAATAGCGTGGGCACGCGCATAAAAATCAACACACCCCAGTTTGATCTGGGCACTGATTTTCTGCCCAATGCGCTGCAATTGCGGGCGCGCGAAATTAGCTGGGGCGGCCATACGGTGCATGCAGTCAACCTCAAGGCCACGCGCACGGGAAATCTATGGCGTTCGCAGGTGGAGGCCACCGAGTTCAGTGGCCAGTTGGAATACCGCCAGGCTGGTCTGGGCGGTGCAGCGGCCGACAGTGGCAACGCAGGCCGCTTGTATGCGCGCCTGAGCCGTCTGACACTCAACAGCAAAGCGGCGCAAGAAGTAGACAAAATGTTGGGCGAGCAACCCTCCAGCATCCCGGCGCTGGACGTGGTAGCCGAAGAGTTTGAATTGCAAGGCAGAAAACTGGGGCGGCTGGAAGTCGAAGCCATCAACCAGGTGTCGCCCACCGCGCGCGATGCCCAGCGCGAGTGGTTGCTCAAGCGCTTTGTTGTCACCATGCCTGAGGCGGTACTCAACGCCAGCGGCTCCTGGCGCTTGCAAGCCCCGGCGCCCGGCGCGGCGGCCAATGTGCCGGCCGATTCTATGCGCGAGCGACGCCGCACGCAGCTTGACTTCCAACTGGACATCAAGGACTCGGGCGACTTGCTGGCGCGCTACGGTATGAAGAATGTGATCCGCAAAGGCAAGGGGAAAATCCAAGGGCAGGTAGGCTGGCTGGGCTCGCCCATTACCGTGGACTACCCCAGCATGACTGGTAGTTTTAATGTGGCCATTGACGACGGGCAGTTTCTCAAGACCGAGCCCAATATCGGTAAGCTGCTAGGCGTGCTGAGCTTGCAATCACTGCCGCGCCGATTAATGTTAGATTTTCGGGATGTGTTTAGCGAAGGCTTCACCTTTGATTTTGTGCGCGGCGACGTCAATATTTCTAAAGGCCAGGCGCGCACCAATAATTTGCAAATGAAAGGGCCCAATGCGGTGGTCTTGATGGAAGGCAGTGCCGATATTGCCAAGGAAACGCAAGCGATTAAAGTGGTGGTGATTCCTGAGCTCAATGCCGCTGGCGCCGCCCTGGTCTATACCGCTATAAACCCCGTGGTGGGTATTTATTCGCTGCTGGCGCAGTGGCTCTTGCTTAAGCCACTGGTGCAGGCCAATACGCATGAGTTTTTTATTGACGGCACCTGGGTAGAGCCGCGCATCACCAAGGTGGAACGCGACAACACCGCCAAGTAAGCCGCCCAGGCATTGTTATTCAACCCGTTTATCAGGAGTGCGCTATGCAGGTCGCAGCAATTCAAATGGTATCTACCGGTGTGGTGGTGGACAACCTGGCGCATGCCGCCAAGCTCTTGGAACAAGCCGCACGGGCTGGCGCCGAGCTGGCCGTATTGCCCGAATACTTTTGCCTGATTGGCCAACACGATGGCGAAAAACTGGCCATCCAGGAGCAGTTTGGCAGCGGCCCGATCCAAGACTTTTTGTCTGAAGAGGCGCGCCACCTGGGCCTGTGGATTGTGGGCGGCACGCTACCTTTATCCACCAGCAAGGCAGGCCATAGCGACAAAGCGTTTAACAGCAGCCTGGCGTTTGACCCGCAAGGCGTCTGCGCCGCCCGCTACGACAAAATCCATTTGTTTCGCTTCGATAATGGCACCGAGTCCTACGACGAATCACGCGTGCTACAAGCGGGCCACCAGCCGGTGCAATTTGCGCTGCCCTCGCGCGATGGGCATGTGTGGACCGTGGGTTTGAGTGTGTGCTACGACCTGCGCTTTGCCGAGTTGTACCGCACGCACTCCGCCGCTGGTGCGGACTTGTTACTGGTGCCCAGCGCATTTACTTACACCACCGGCCAGGCGCATTGGGAGTTGCTGCTGCGCACGCGCGCGGTGGAAAACCTGAGCTTTGTAGTGGCCGCTGCGCAAGGCGGCACGCACCCCAACGGGCGCCGCACCTGGGGCCAGTCCTTGGCCATCGACCCTTGGGGCGTCATATTGGCCCAGCAAGCGCAAGAGCCGGGTGTTGTACTTGCTGAGCTGGATGTAGCGCAGTTGGACCGATGCCGCATGCAGCTACCAGCTTTGCAACACCGCTTATTGTGAAAGTCGCTTACGACTTAGGCGGCGTTTCTTCGTCAGAAGACGCTGGCGGCAACTCCCCGTTTTTGCGCCCGGAAAACATGGTCCACCACACGATGCCGACGAGCAACACGCCAGCGCCAAGTGCTTCCAAAATAATCAAGGTCATGGGGTGGGGTACTGCCGCAGTAATGTGCGCGCTGATTGTAGGAAGCCTGGGCGGCTGCACCAGTAGCCCCACGCAGGCGCCGGTTGAAGACCGCACACCGGCGGCGTCCACTACGCAAGCGCCAGCAGCACCCGCTGTTGTAGTAATAGCGCCACCTAAAGTAGAAACCGGACAAACCATCGTCCAAGCGCGCAGCCGCTGGGTGGGGGTGGGCTGGGACGCATTGCCCGGCTTGCAGCAAGACGCTCTAGGGCAGGGCTGGCGCGCCTGGATTAAAAGCTGTGAACGCAGAGCCACCATGCCCCCGGCGCTGGCTACTTTATGCCCGCAAGCTTTGGCACTCGCTAACGCCGATGCAGCCAGCCAGCGCGCTTGGATGTTCCGTCACTTACAGCCCTACCGGGTCGAGTCGCTCCAAGGTGAATCCCAGGGTTTGCTCACCGCCTATTACGAACCTATTTTTGAGGCCAGCCGCACGCCAAATACCCATTTCAATGCGCCCATGTACGCGCCACCGACCGGTCTAGCCAGCCGCAAACCCTGGTACACGCGCAAAGAAATGGACACCTTAGCCGAGGCCAAAGCCGCGCTCAAAGGTCGGGCCCTGGCCTATCTGGCCGACCCGGTCGATGCCATGGTGCTGCAAATCCAAGGCTCGGGGCGTATCCGTGTGCAGCAGGCCGACGGTAGCTATCGCACCTCGCGCCTGGCCTTTGCCGGCACCAATGAGCAACCCTATAAAAGCGTGGGTAAATGGTTGCTAGACCAAGGTCTGACCAAGGATGCCACCTGGCCAGGTATTAAAGCCTGGTTAGCGCGCAATCCGCAGCGCCAGCAAGAGCTACTTTGGAGCAACCCGCGCATGGTGTTTTTCCGCGAAGAGGCCTTAAGTGAAAGCGACACGGATGCCGGCCCGCGCGGCGCCCAAGGTGTGGCCCTGACAGCAGGCGGCTCCATAGCCGTCGATCCGGGCAGCATTCCCTACGGGACACCCGTCTGGATAAGCTCTAACGGCGCCCAAACTCAGTTGCAACAACTGGTCATCGCCCAGGACACCGGCAGCGCCATCACTGGCGCCGTGCGTGCCGACTACTTTGCGGGCTCGGGCGCACAGGCTGGGGAGTTGGCAGGGCGGCTCAAGCAGCCGTTGCAGATGTGGGTGTTGTGGCCTAAGTGAGGCCAATCTTTGTGATCAAAGTCGGCAAGACCCAAACCATGCCATGAACCGCCCTGATGTACCTGGCCTAGGCCCGCACAGCAAAAGCTTCCCGCATGGCGCGCAGCCCGGTGCCTTGGCCGACATCGCGCAGCGCAGCTGGAATGTGCTGGCCAATGACCTGGCCTTTCCGCTGGCGGTGCTCAAGCGCAGCGCTTTGACGCACAACCTGCGCTGGATGCAGGACTTTGCGCAGCGCAAGGGGGTCTACTTGGCACCACACGGCAAGACCAGCATGTCGCCCGAACTATTTGCCATGCAACTTGAAGCTGGCGCCTGGGGCCTGTCTTTTGCCACGGTGTTTCAACTAGGCATCGGCGTGGTAGCCGGAGTGCGCCACGCCATCATTGCCAACCAGGTCCTGGGCGCAGCAGACCTCGCAGGACTGCAACATTTGTTACGAAAGCACCCGGATTTACGGGTGTGGTTTTTAGTCGATTCCATCGCCCAACTGCGCTGGATTGAAGCCTGGGCGGATGCGTAAGCCGACTGCCAGCCTTTTGATGTGCTGCTGGAAATGGGCATCCCAGGCCAGCGTACCGGGTGCCGCACCTTGGATGAAGCGTTGACGCTGGCCCAGGCGCTGGCCGCGTCCAAAGCGGTGCGCCTGGGTGGCGTTGAGTGTTACGAAGGCCATGCCGCCGTCTGCGACCCCGCGCTGGATCCGGTAGCTGTAAGCGCACTAGTGCGCCGGGTACTGGAAGTAGCCAAGGCTTGCGATGTGCGCGGCTGGTTTACGCCCGGCGAGATTATTTTGTCAGCCGGTGGCTCGGCGGTTTTTGATTTGGTACTGCCGCTGCTGCAAGCGCAAGGTTTGTCGCAAGCGGTGCGCGGCGTTTTGCGCTCAGGGTGCTACCTGACGCACGACCACGAACACTACCGACACTACCTGCGCCTAGTGGAGCAGCGCGAGGGGCTGACAGACTCACTGCGACCGGCCTTGGAGGTATGGGCCATGGTGCAATCGGTGCCCGAGCCCGGCCTGGCGCTACTGAGCTGCGGCAAGCGCGACATTTCTTACGACCTCGCCCTACCCACGGTGCAATGGCACGCCAGCGCGCAAGTGCGCAACATGATGGAGGCACAAGCAGCGCCAACACATTGGCATATCACGGCACTCAACGACCAACACGCCTTTATGCGCTTTGACCCTGCCGGGCCGGTGCCGGTGGTGGGCGATCGCGTGGCGCTTGGCCTGTCGCACCCTTGCACCACCTTCGATAAATGGCGCTGGATGCCGCTCATCGAAGACGACGGGACAATCAGCGGCGCGATACACACTTGCTTTTAGTTTGACTACACTGCACACCTGAGCGCAGCCCTCTTACCCAGAGCCAGCTGCACAAACTGCCGCCCACAAGGTGGCCCCACCACTCCAGGAGCCCTTACCCATGAATGCCCCTCTGCATCCCGACCAGCTGCGCGCAGCGCCCATTACGCTGGACGACAAATACACCCAATCGGCTGGCCAGGCTTTTATGAGTGGCGTGCACGCCCTGGTGCGCCTGCCCATGATGCAGAGGGTGCGGGATTTGGCAGCTGGCAAGAACACAGCGGGCTTGATCAGTGGCTACCGTGGCTCGCCTTTAGGCAGCTACGACCAGTCGCTGGCAAAAGAAAAAAAACGCCTGTTAGAGCACCATGTGCATTTCCAGCCAGGCGTCAATGAAGAACTGGCCGCCACCGCTTTATGGGGCACGCAGCAACTGGGCTTTGCACCGCCGGGCAGCAATAAATACGACGGCGTGTTTGGCATCTGGTACGGTAAAGGCCCGGGCGTAGACCGTTGTTCGGATGTTTTCAAGCACGCCAATATGGCTGGCACCACGCCCTGGGGTGGCGTGATCGCCGTGGCCGGTGACGACCATGTGTCCAAAAGCTCAACGGCAGCGCACCAGAGCGACCATATTTTTAAGGCCTGCGGCACGCCGGTGTTTTTCCCGGCCAGCGTGCAAGACATTTTGGATTTGGGCGTACATGCGTTTGCCATGAGCCGCTACGCGGGCATTTGGGCCGGCATGAAAACGATTCAAGAAATCGTCGAATCCAGCGCAGCGGTGGATGTGGACCCGCACCGCGTCAAGATCGTGAAGCCCGCCGATTTTGTGATGCCCGCAGGCGGTGTCCATATCCGCTGGCCCGATGGCGCGCTGGACCAGGAGGCGCGGCTGTTTGATACCAAATGGTATGCCGCGCTGGCCTATGTAAGGGCCAACCGGCTCAACCACAATGTCATCGAAGGCCCGAACGACCGCTTTGGTTTGATGGCCAGCGGCAAGGCCTATAACGACACGCGCCAAGCATTGCTCGACTTGGGCCTGGACGATGCCACCTGCCGCCGCGTCGGCATACGCTTGCACAAAGTGGCAGTGGTCTGGCCCTTAGAGGCGCAACTGACGCGCGAATTTGCCAGCGGCTTGCAAGAGATTTTGGTGGTCGAAGAAAAGCGCCAGGTCATTGAATACCAACTCAAAGAAGAGCTGTACCACTGGCGCGCCGATATGCGCCCGCGCGTGGTCGGCAAGTTCACCGTGTCCGATGACGCAGCCAGCCCCTACGGCATTGGCGGCGAATGGTCCGGCCCCGAACCTTCGGCCAACCGCTTGCTGCGCGCCAACGCGGATTTGTCGCCCGCCATGATTGCCCGCGCGATTGCGCAACGCCTGAGCGCGCTGGGCGTAGATGCCGATGTGCGCGCCCGCATGGATGCGCAGTTGGCGATTTTGGACGCCAAAGAAAAGTCCATGCAAGCGCTGGCCCTGGGCGCGCCGCTGGCCGAGCGCCAGCCCTGGTTTTGCTCGGGCTGCCCGCACAACACCTCCACCCGCGTGCCCGAAGGCTCGCGCGCCATGGCCGGTATCGGCTGCCACTTTATGACCTTGTGGATGGACCGCTCCACCACCGGCTTTACCCAAATGGGCGGCGAAGGCGTCCCTTGGGTCGGGCAGCAGCCGTTTGTGAACGACGCGCATATTTTTGCCAATCTGGGCGATGGCACTTACTTTCACAGCGGCTTGCTGGCGGTGCGCCAGTCGATTGCGGCGGGTGTGAACATCACCTACAAAATTTTGTACAACGACGCAGTGGCTATGACCGGCGGCCAGCAAGTAGGTGAGCGGGCGGAGGGACACAGCGTGATCCAGATCGCACAAAGCATGCGCGCTGAAGGCGCACAGCGCATTGTGGTGGTGACCGACGAGCCCGAAAAATACGATGCCGTCAAAGGCCTGCCCGAAGGCGTGGCGGTGGAGCACCGCGACAGCCTGGACGCGGTGCAGCGCGTGATGCGCGAGATCCAAGGCACGACCGTCATTATTTACGACCAAACCTGCGCCACCGAAAAGCGCCGCCGCCGCAAGCGCGGCACCATGGTGGACCCAGCCACGCGCGTGGTGATTAACGAGTTGGTCTGCGAAGGCTGCGGCGACTGCGGGGTGCAAAGCAATTGCGTGAGTGTGGAGCCGCTAGAAACCGAGTTGGGTCGCAAACGGCGCATCAACCAAAGCACCTGCAATAAAGACATTTCTTGCGTCAAAGGTTTTTGCCCGAGCTTTGTCACCGTGGAAGGCGGCAAATTACGCAAAAAGCAAAGTTCTGCGCAGTCCACTAGCAGCGGCCCGGCTGCCGGCCTACCCGAGCCGGCGGTATTCGATTTACAACAAGCGCATGACGGCGTCTGGGGCCTGGTGGTTGCGGGCGTAGGCGGTACCGGCGTGATCACCATCGGCCAGTTGCTGGGCGTGGCGGCGCACATCGAAGGCAAAGGCATCGTCACCCAAGACGCGGGCGGCATGGCGCAAAAAGGCGGCGCCACTTGGAGCCATGTGTTGATCAGCCACAGCCAGGGCGCGATACGCACCACCCGCGTAGGCATGGCTTGCGCGGACTTGGTGATTGGTTGCGACCCTATCGTCACCGCGGGCAAAGAAACCAGTATGCGCCTGCGCGCCGGGCGTAGCCGCGTGGTGCTCAATAGCCACAGCCAACCCACTGCCGCCTTTGTGCAAAACGCCAACTGGAGCAACCCCGGCGAGGCCTGCATCGCCGCCATTGGCGCCACCTTGCAAGACCCGCAATCACTAGGCTGCGTGGACGCCGAAGCCATCGCCACCGAATTGTTAGGCGACAGCATTTTTACCAACCCGGTGCTGCTGGGCTACGCTTGGCAAAAGGGCTGGATACCGCTTGGTCAGGGTGCGCTTTTGCAAGCCATGGCACTCAATGCCGTGGCCGTGGAAAAAAACCAGTCCGCCTTCCACTGGGGCCGCCTGGCCGCGCACGACCCGGCAGCGGTGCAACGCAGCTTGCTACCCGCGCAGACGGTTCAGCTGGTGCGCAAGCAAGCGCCCACCTCTCTAGACGCGCTGATTGAGCACCGCGCTACTTTTTTAAGCGGCTACCAAAACGCTACCTACGCACAAAGCTACCGCGACTTTGTAGCCAAGGTGCGCAGCGCCGAAGGCGCGCTGGGGGCCCAAGCCGATGCCAAAGAGTTAGCGCTGAGCAGCGCCGTGGCGCGCTATCTGTTCAAGCTAATGGCCTACAAAGACGAATATGAAGTGGCGCGGCTGCACAGCGACCCGGCGTTCAAGGAAAAAATCACTGCGATGTTTGAAGGCGACTACCAAGTCAACTACCACCTGGCGCCGCCTTTGCTGGCGAAGAAAGATGAAAAAGGTCGCCTCATCAAGCAGCGCTTTGGCCCCTGGATGGGGCTGGGCTTTCGCTTGCTGGCGCCGCTCAAGGTATTGCGCGGCACCGCGCTGGATATTTTTGGCTATAGCGAAGAGCGCCAAGGCGAACGCGCCCTGGTGCACAACTACATGCAGACCCTGGAGCGCATGCTGGTAGAACTAAGCCGCACCACCCTGCCCGACGCTATACGCTTTGCCAAACTGCCCGAAGAGATTCGCGGCTTTGGGCATGTGAAGGCGCGGCATATTGCGGCGGTAAAACCTAGCTGGGAAGCGCTGGGTGGCAAGTTGCCTTAAGGCGGCGCCTGCAGGCTGCATGTGGCTCCCAAGAGCACCAATTATGTGTTTCTAAGTTTTTGGCTTGCATCGACGCCCGCCACATCCACCGGCAGGTGGACCGCGCCCACCGCAACTGGACGGACGCGCAAATCGGCTTCATCGCCAACCTGGTGCGCCTGTACCGGGGCGAAGCCTTGGACACCACCTTTGGTGGCGATGCTGCGGCGACCAAGATCAACGAGATGTTTGGCAACACACCCGCCTATGCCGATGTGGCAGGCTTGTGCAAAGCAGCCACGCTGGAAGAGGATTTCCAACACCAGACGGCTACATCGCCGCAATCGCGGCATCGCGGGGGTTTATCGTGGCTTCTCGCGATACTGCTCCCTATGAAGCCGCTAACGTTACCGTCATTAATCCCTGGGAAGCGTAACGGGCCCTTCGGTACGGTTCGTGTAAAAACCTGCGCAAGATGTCTTTATGAACGAATTCGACCACTTTGGCTTGCACTGGACGCATGTCGGTAAATTAAACGTGGATGCTCACCGACGCACACTGGTTTGGCGCGTTGAACGGTAACGCAGCGCGATTCGAAGAGGGAAGTAATCTTGATCACGTCTCACCTGGAAACTCCATAGTTCATGGTCTTAGACAAAACCAAGGGTAAGCCAGAGTTTCTTGGCGTTACGATTTGCGGATCAACCGTGATCACTCCTTAATGAAAAGCGCGCGTTTATTTTTTCTCTCTTGATGTTGGCGTCGCCGGCGATCGCCTTCGCCGTCGACAACCCGGTTCAGCGTTTGGAGCGATATGAACCTGCATTCAAGAGTTTCGCCGAGGCGGATCAAGCCAAGCCTGTGGTCAAGGGCGGCATTCTGTTGGTGGGCAGCAGTATTTTCCGGCTCTGGGTCGATGCCGCTGAGCAAATGGCGCTACTCGCAGTCTTGAACCGCGCTTTTGGTGGTTCGCGCGTTGCCGACCAACTGGCTCGCTTCGAACGAACCTCTGCATAAGTCCAAACCGGTCATTGCGAGCGTCGCGAAGCAATCTATTTTTGCTTGTCGATCAAACACTTATGGATCGCCGCATCCCGCCACGGCGCAAGCGCCTCGCGGCTAAAGGCCGCTCCTCGCGATGACGGACTTGTGCAGATCTTCCCTAGCGGAACTTGATGCTAGCCTTGACCCTCAAGATTTGACACAAGAAAAAGTAATGACCATCGTGCATGAGAGCCGAGCCTAAGCCGCGCCTCATTCTTGACACCAAGGTCATCATTAGTGGGGTCTTATTCAAAGGGGAGGCCATTCGCAGCCTATTGCTTTATGCGCTCAGCGAGTACCAGCTCGTATTTAACCCGAAGGACAACAAGTTTCTTTCCCTGGCCTTGGATGCGGATGTCATAGCGATTGTCACCGGCGACAAGGACCTGAAGGTGCTGCACCCGTAAAAAGGCATCGCCATTCCATCTCCGGCTGACTTTATGCGCCTGCAGATGCCGGCACCACAATAGTCGTTACCCTATCTGCCTCCCGCTAGCCTTACCAACGTACCACCACAAGGCGGCGACTCGCCAAGGATGGCAGTGGTGTCTTTTTTGATTTAAAGAATTACAAGGGAAGCAGCCTGTCTAATCAGTCATTTGCGGGTGTCAAATGAGCATGCCCCTGATTTCAACTTTAGAGACGGCCACGCTGGCGCATACACCCCAACGGCTTAGCGCTCATTCATCGCCCCAGCAAAGGCCTTGTAAACCGGTTTCGCCAAATACTGCAGCACTGAACGGTTGCCGGTGCGGATATCAACCGTGGCGGTCATGCCGGGCTTCAAGGCTACGTCGACCAGTTTGGGGTTGGGTTGCAATTTGGCGCGCACCGCATCCAAGCGCACCTGGGCTCGGTAGTAAGCGCT
>CAMBFN010000045.1 GCA_945865425.1 Comamonas sp. lk
GCAATGCCGCCTAGTTCTTCCGGATAGCCCATGGCCATCCACCCCAGATCGGCCCAGCGTTTGTACATGCCGCGCGGAAACTCGCCTGCCGCTTCCCAGGCCTCCAGATGCGGCGCCACTTCGGTCTGTGCAAAGCGGCGCACTTGTTCCATCATTAATTCGGTATCAGCCGGGTTCATGGGGTTCATGCGGGCATCCTAGGGTCAGTTCAAAAGGTCAATTCCATGCAGGGCTTTTAGGACTTGCTTTAGGTTCCCAAGGCTCTGGCACGTACCAGAGCCGGGCGCGCCAGCAGACGGGCCAGGTAGTCCTGCACATGCGGCGCGTATTGCGTGCCCATATCCAAGCCCGGCGTGGTGCCCAAAAACAGCGCATAACCAATGCAAATATCGGCGATGGTGAAGCGCCCGTCGCACAGAAATTCTCGGTCTTGCAGATGGGCGGTCAGCATGCGCAGACGGGCCAAATACCACTTTTTGTAGTCGTCTACCGCTTGCGGCAGCTTGCGCGGCGGCGGCTCCATGATGCCGTAGCGCAGCGCCACCGTTTGCGGAAAGGTGAGGGTGGCGTCGCTGTGAAACAACCAGTTGATGTAGCTGCCGAATTCTGGGTGATCGGCCTTGAGACCAAATTCGTGCTTGCCGTAGCGCTCTACCAAGTAATGGCAAATACCACTGGACTCGGTCATGTGCGTGTCTCCATCGACCAAATAAGGAATCGTGCCCAGCGGGTTGACGCCCAGGTAGTCTTTTTTGAATACGCGCGGCGGAAAGGGCAGCACCTCCAATGCATAGGGCAAGCCCATTTCTTCCAGGGCCCACAAGGGGCGCAGCGAGCGCGCATCGACGCAGTGGTAGAGCTTCATGCCGGTGTTCCTTCTTTGTTGTGCGTGGGTGCTAGGCTGATGAGCAATTGGCGGGCTTTGACTTGTTGTCCGACTTGGCAGGCCACGGCGGTAACGCTGCTATCGACGCCGCTGCTGATGGCAAATTCCATTTTCATGGCCTCCAGCACTGCGAGCGTTTGGCCCTTGCTTATCGTGTCGCCGGGCTGCACCAGCACTTTCAAAATCTTGCCGTCCATAGGCGCCAGCATGCGTCCGTCGCTGCCCGCCGCGTCTTTGCTGGCAGGGGCTAAGGTAGTGTCGGCGAAACACAGGGTCAGTCCGGCGTACGAGAGATGCACGCTATGGTCTGCCAACGCATAGTCCGCGCTAGCGTCAAGGCCATGGTGCCTAAAGCGCAGCGTGGGCGCTCGCATAGAGCCAATCTCCAGGTCCTGCGTTTGTCCGTCTAGCTGCACGCGGTAAGTGCCGCGGCCCAACGCTGCCACCACCACGCGCAACTTGTGCTTGCCGCATTGCAGCAGCAGCGGCACCTGCGCCGGGGCCGAACTTTGCCACTCCAGCAGCTCGGCATCCAGCCCGGCATCGGCCTGCAAAGCTAATGCCTGGCTGCGGTAAAGGAGCACGGCAGCCAGGGCGCTATGTAGCGCGGTGGGCGCGCGGCTGGCGGCAAACTGTTCGGTGCTGAGGTGCTCGGCAATAAAGCCAGTCGAGAAATCGCCCGCCGCAAACACCGGGTGCGCAATGATCTGGCGCAGGTAGTCGCGGTTGCTGGTCACGCCCAGTAGCACGGTGTGGTCCAGCATGTGTAACAAGGTGCGGCAGGCCTGCTCGCGCGTGTCGCCGCTAGCAATCAGCTTGGCCTGCATGGAGTCGTAATACGGCGACACCACGCCGCCCTGGCGCAGGCCGTGGTCGGTGCGCATGCCTTGGCCTTGCGGCGCATGCCAAGCCAGTAGCGGGCCGGTTTCGGGCAGAAAGTTATTGGCGGGATCTTCGGTACATAAACGCACCTCGATCGCCCAGCCCTTGCGCCTTGCGTTGATGGCCTCTTGCGCCAGCGGTAATGTCTCGCCCTGGGCCACGCGCAACTGCCATTCCACCAAGTCCAGGTCATACACGATTTCGGTCACCGGATGTTCCACCTGCAAGCGTGTGTTCATCTCCAGAAAGTAAAAACTGCCATCCCGTGCGAGCATAAATTCCACCGTGCCCGCACCTACGTAATTTACCGCCCGCGCAGCGGCCACAGCGGCCGCGCCCATGCGTGCGCGCAGGTCTTCGTCCACCGCCGGGCTGGGTGCTTCTTCCACTACTTTTTGGTTGCGCCTTTGCACCGAGCAATCGCGCTCGCCGATATGCACCACATGGCCATGCCGGTCACCAAAGACCTGAATCTCCACATGGCGCGCATGCAGCACGGCTTTTTCGATGAGTAATTGCCCGTCGCCAAAAGCATTGTTCGCTTCGCTGCGCGCAGACTGAATGTTGGCTAACAGACCCGCCGCATCGTGCACCAGACGCATACCGCGCCCGCCACCGCCTGCTGCCGCCTTGACCATGACCGGCAGGCCTACTTTGAGTGACTCTGCCACTAGAGTTTCGTCACGCTGCTCATCGCCCTGATAGCCCGGCACGCAGGGCACACCGGCTGCCAGCATGCGGATCTTGGAGGCGCTTTTATTGCCCATGGCCTCAATCGCATACGGATCCGGGCCGATAAACACGAGGCCGGCGTCTTGCACCGCTTGCGCAAAAGCAGCGCGCTCAGACAAAAAGCCGTAGCCCGGATGGATGGCTCCGGCGCCACTGCTTTTGGCGGCGGCGATTAATCTTTCGATGGATAAATACGAGTCTTGTGCCGGCGCTGGTCCGATGCACATCGCCTCATCGGCCAAGGCCACATGCGGCGCATCGCGGTCGGCTTCGGAATACACCGCCACCGTGCGGTAACCCATGCGGCGGCAGCCACGGATGATGCGCACTGCGATCTCGCCGCGGTTGGCAATCAATACTTTGTCAAACAACATGGGTGGCCACCTCAATTAAAAACGCGCCACGCCAAAGCTATTGGGCTTGAGCGGACGGGTGCGGCCTTCACGGCAGATGGACAGGGTCATGGCCAGCACGCGGCGGGTGTCGCGCGGATCTATCAGGCCGTCGTCGTACAGGCGCGAGGTACCCGACAAGGCTTGCGAGTCGCGGTCAAACTGGTGGATGACCGCGCCTTCCATAAAAGCAAATTTACTTTCTTCGTCGGCGGTAGGCTCGCGGCCTTCCTTGCGGATTTTTTCGCGGTTGACGATGGACAGCACCTTGGCGGCCTGCTCACCGCCCATGACGGCCGTACGTGCATTGGGCCAGGCAAAAATAAAGTCGGGCCGAAAACCGCGCCCGGACATACCGTAATTGCCGGCGCCAAACGATGCGCCAATCACCACGGTAATGCGCGGCACGCGTACGTTAGCCACTGCCTGGATCATCTTGCTGCCGTGCTTGACGATGCCGCCTTGCTCGCTTTCGGTGCCCACCATATAGCCGGTGGTGTTCATCAAAAACACCAGCGGAATGTCGACCTGGTCGCACAGTTGGATGAACTGCCCGGCCTTGGTCGCACCCTTGGCGGTAATGGGGCCGTTATTGCCCAAGATGCCCACCTGCATGCCGTGGATGCGCGCCCGCCCGCAAATAGTCTGGTTGTCGTATTCACTTTTGAAGTCCAAAAACTCGCTGCCATCCACGAGGCGCGCTATCACTTCGCGGCAGTCGTAAGGCTGGCGGTAGTCCACCGGCACCACGCCGCAGAGTTCGTCGGGGCTATACAGCGGTGCCTGCACCGGCGCATCGGCAAACTGCGGGCGCTGCTTATTCCAGTCCAGGCTGGCCATCACCTCGCGCGCCAGTCTTATGCCGTCGGCATCGCTCTCGGCCAAAAACTCGGCTGTGCCGGTGACTTGGGCGTGCATTTCGGCCCCGCCCAGTTCCTCGTCGCCCGCCACCTCGCCGGTTGCCGCTTTGAGCAAGGGCGGTCCGGCCAAAAACACCTTGGCGTTTTTGCGCACCATGATGCTGTAGTCTGACAAGCCCGGCACATAGGCGCCACCCGCTGTGCTGGACCCATGCACTACGGTGATCTGCGGAATACCGGCTGCCGACAACATAGCTTGGTTTGCAAAAGTGGTGCCGCCGTCGATAAAGATTTCGGCCTGGTAGAGCAAATTGGCGCCGCCCGATTCCAGCAGGCTGACGACGGGCAACTTTTGCTTCATGGCAATGTCCTGCATGCGTAGGCTTTTGCGCAAGCCCCAAGGCGTGATGGTGCCGCCTTTGATGGCGCTGTTGGACGCCGTCACCATGGTGCGCACGCCGCACACATAGCCGATGCCGCAAATACTGTTGCCGCCGGCCAGCGAGCCGTCTTTGTCGTCGTGTTGCTTATAGCCGGCCAAGGTGGATATTTCTAGAAAAGGTGTGCCCCGGTCCAACAGCAGATTCACCCGCTCGCGCGGCATGAGCTGGCCGCGTTTGTGGAACTTGGGCTGCTTTTCGGCCTCGGTGGCGCGTACTTTGTCCTCCACAGTACGCACGCCTGCCAGGGCTTTGAGCATGTCTTGCCGGTTGCGCACGAAGGCCTCGCCAAGGGTATCGACCTGGCTCTCTATCACGGGCATGTCTGAACTCCTCGTTGTGTGTGGGCGCTGGGCCATGGGCCGCAGGCGCTGTTTGAATGCATCTTATAAGATCCATGGGGCCTGTAGCCCGCATACCACCGGGCCATGGGCTTGACTGCTGCAAGGTCACGCCCTTGCTGTCGCGCGCAAGACAATGGGGCCGTAAGCCCACTGCTACAACGCCTTGCCCAGGGACAAATGTCTTAGGAATGCTCTGCATAAGCTCAAATCAGTCATTGCGAGGCCGTAGTCCGTGGCAATCCATGGCTTCATGCCTGTATGGACTGCTGCGTCGCTGCGGTCCTTGCGATGACGGACTGATGCAGCTATTACTGGGTTTCTACCCAGTTTTTTCGAAGGAACTATCCATGAGTGATATCGCTGTGTATGCCGTCGTCAACCTCGCCGTGACCGACGTGGGCGCCTACCGCCAGTATGAAAAAGGCTTTTTTTCCATCCTCAAGCGCTATGGCGGCGAGTTCATCACTTTTGATGATGCGCCGGTGCATCTGGAAGGCACGGCGCCGCGCGCCGGGCGCATGATAATTTTTAAGTTTCCGTCCGAGGACAAAGCCCAGGCCTGGTTTGCTGACCCCGAATACCAGGCCCTGTCTGCACACCGTCGCGCCGGTACTTCGCTTGAATTTTTAACCCTGGTGCGCGGCCTGCCGCCCCGGGCCTGAAGGCTGCACCATGGCCCAAGCTAAAGTTTGCCTCGTCATCGGCGCGGGCGATGCCACCGGCGGCGCCGTGGCCCGCCGCTTTGCCCGCGAGGGCTATACCGTCTGCGCCACCCGGCGCAGCCTGGACAAATTGCAGCCGCTGCTGGCGGATATCCGCGCTACAGGCGGCATCGCCCACGGTTTTGGTTCCGATGCGCGCAAAGAGGACGAAGTGATTGCGCTGGTGGAGCACATCGAAACGCAGATCGGACCGATCGAGGTGCTGGTGTTCAACATAGGCGCCAACTCGCCGAGCAGCATCCTGACCGAGACCGCGCGCCGCTATACCAAGATGTGGGAAATGGCCTGCTTGGCGGGCTTTCTGACCGGGCGCGAAGTAGCCAAGCGCATGGTGGCGCGGCCTGCCCCCGGGGTCGATGCAGCAAGCGGGCAGGGCGTAGCGCACAAGGGTAGCATCATCTTTACCGGCGCCACCGCCTCGCTGCGCGGCAGTGCCCACTTTGCCGGTTTTTCAGGCGGCAAGATGGCGCTGCGTGCCCTGGCCCAAAGCATGGCGCGCGAACTGTGGCCGCTGGGCATACACGTCGCCCATACCATCATCGACGGCGCCATCGACACCGAGTTCATCCGCACCCTGTTCCCCGACCGCTATGCCCTCAAAGCGCAAGACGGCATCCTCAACCCTGATCACATCGCGGATGCTTACTGGATGCTGCACCAACAACCCCGCGACGCCTGGACGCACGAGCTGGATTTGCGGCCCTATATGGAGAAGTTTTGAGGGGAGAGCCAGCATGCTTTAAATGGCCTGGCCAATGAATCCAAAGTATATTTAGCAATGTGTGGCGTCTTAATTCCCCTTAACGCCGAGCACTATCGCGCGTTGTTTGCTCCCTGGGCCTAAGGTCGATGGAAAAAGCTCCCAAATCGGCCGACTATTGGAACCTCTACATCATGCATGCACTTTTCCCCATCATCCTTTTGATATTTGGCTTGAATACGCATCTACTGGCCGCTGAAACTCCGATGGGAAAAGGCCCGGCGATCGACTGGGTCAAGCCTGAGGGCGCCAACGTCGAGCCTATCTTTGCACAGGCCCGACAAAGTAATAAACCGGTTTTTCTTTATTGGGGTGCGGTGTGGTGTCCGCCCTGCAATCAAATCAAAGCGGACGTATTTAGCCGCCCCGATTTTGTCGAGCGCAGCAAGCAATTTGTCGCGGTTTATATAGACGGGGACAGTCCGGGTGCCCAAAAATTAGGGGCGCAGTTCAAGGTGCGGGGCTACCCGACAATGATTCTTTTTAAACCGGATGCCCGCGAGTTAACGCGCATTCCCGGTGAAGTTGACGCAGCACGTTACATCGAGGTTATGGATCTGGCGCTGGCCTCTAGCAGCACAGTCAAGGAATCCTTGGCCATCGCATTAGGTGCCCAATCAGCAGGACTTCAGTTCTCCGCCTGGCGGCAATTGGCGTTTTATGCCTGGGATCAGGATCAGGCCCAGTTGGTTTCGGACAAAGAGCGAACCCGCACATTGGAAAAGCTTGCCAGCAATTGCCTTCCTGTAGAAAGTGAGGCTTGTACGCGGCTCTTGTTCAAGTCGGTTATCAGTGCCCAAATGGAAAAAACTCCCGCATCGGCGCGCGAGCAGGCAATTGTCCGCGCCCGCAAGGTGTTATCTGATCCAGGCTTAACTCGGATGAATTTCGATATTTTTCAAAACTTCGGTAATGAGCTTATTGCGGGACTAAGCGCCAAGGCAAGTCCTGAACGTGTGTCCTTGGTCAGTGCCATGTCGTCCGCCTTCGATAGGCTTGGTAAGGATGCGACACTCTCTCGCTCCGACCGTCTGGGTTCGTTGCAGGCTAAGGTAAACCTGGCGCGTATCGATGTGTCCGAAGAGCTCAGCGTTGCTTTTGCGTCTGCGATCATTGCGCAGGTTCGCAGTGAAGTTGCCATGATCGATAGGGAAAGCACGCAGGGTTATGAACGCCAGGCGCTTATTCCGAATGCAGCGCATTTGCTCGCTCAGGTGGGCCTGTTGGACGAGTCTGATAACTTACTCAAGGCCGAACTGCCCAAAGCCATCTCTCCGTACTACCACATGCTGGTTTTAGCCTCCAACGCCAAGAAGCGGGGCGACAAGCTGGATGCACTTAACTGGTCCGAGCGCGCATGGAGGGAGTCGTCCGGCCCGGCTACGCGCATGCAGTGGGGTAGCGGCTATGTAAGCAAGCTCATTGAGATGGCTCCGCAAGATAGTGCGCGCATTGAAAAAGCTGCAGCGGGCATCATCGGTGAGCTAAGCCCAAGCCCTGAGATTTTTTATGAGCGCAATAGTCGCGTGCTAGATCGCATGAGTAAACAACTACAGGGTTGGAGCGATAAAGGCCAGCATGCGGATGTGATCCGTAAACTTGCGGCGCAGCTTGAGCAGGTTTGTTCCAAGCTACCGGCCAAGGATGATTCCCGTAAAACCTGTCAAGAGGTTTCTAAAAATTTTAAAACGAGGGGCTAGCAGTGCAGCGTTTTTTTAGGTGGTGCGGTATTGACCTGCCTCCAGTTACCATGCCGCTTGAGGGGCTGCATAGTGCGGACCGGCAGGGGAAATAGTGATGTCTTTCAAAGCGGTAGTTTTCGATGCCTACGGCACTTTGTTTGATGTGTATTCGGTACAGCATGTGGCCGAGCAATTGTTCCCCGGCAATGGCTCCCCACTGGCGCTGGCCTGGCGGGACAAGCAGATTGAATATACGCGCCTCATCACCCAGTCGGATCCAGACTCCATCAGGGGCAGCCGGTTTTACCGCTCGTTCTGGGAACTTACCCGGCTGTCGCTCCACTACTGCATGGACCGGCTTAAGCTAGACCGGACCCAAGGGCAGGACGAGGCCTTGATGGGCCAATACGCCAAACTCAGTCCCTTTCCGGAAAACTTGGAGGTCTTGCGCAGCATCAAGCGCCACGGCCTGACCACGGGCATCCTTTCCAACGGCAGCCCGCAGATGCTGGACTCTGCGGTACATAGTGCCGGCATGGCCGGTTTGTTGGACCATGTCATTTCAGTGGAAGGCATACGCCTCTTCAAAACCGCGCCACAGGCTTATGCGCTGGTACAAGAATCGATAGCATTGCCACTGGAGCAAATTTTGTTTGTCTCCAGCAATGCCTGGGACGCTTTAGGCGCTAATTGGTTTGGCTTGCACACGCATTGGGTCAACCGGCAGGGCTTGCCCTTTGAAGCGCTGGAGCCCCGGCCCGACTTCAGCGGCGCAGACTTGCGCTCAGTCTTGCAAACGTTGAAACTTGAGGAATAAATCCTATGCTGGTAAAACAAATTTGGACCGGTAACGATTACCGCAATTTCAACTACCTGGTGGCTTGCCCCGAAACTGGCGAGGCCCTGGCCATCGACCCCTTGGACAGCCAAAAGTGCTTGGCTGCTGCCAAGGAGGCGGGTTGGGAAATCACCCAAATTCTCAATACGCACGAGCACCACGACCACATCGATGGCAATCAGGCCATCGTGGATCAAACCGGTGCCGCTGTGCTGGCCCACCATAAAGCCAAAGACAGCATCCCCGGCATGACGCGCGGGCTATCCGCTGGCGACATCATCAAAGTGGGTAAGACGGTCGAACTAGAGGCGCTGGATACACCGGGCCACACCATGTGCCACATCTGCCTGCGCTCGCACACCGATCAGCCCGCTCTGTTTTCTGGCGACACCATGTTTAACGCTGGCGTGGGCAACTGCCATAACGGCGGTGACCCTGCTACGCTGTACCAATCCTTTGCACAACAACTGCACGGTCTGCCCGACAACACCCTGGTGTATCCGGGCCATGATTACATTGAAAACAATTTGCGTTTCACGTTGGACCGCGAACCTGGCAATGCTGCAGCGCAAGCGCTCTTGGACAAAGTGCAGGGCCAAAACCCAGATCAGGCCTATGTCAGCCAACTGGCCGAGGAGCGGGAGGTCAACACTTTCTTTCGCCTTGGCAGCGCTGGCGTGATTGCACGCTTGCGCCTGGCTTATGCCGAGTTGCCGCCTAACCCGGATGCTATGACGGTGTTTTTGAAACTGCGCGAATTGCGCAACCGCTGGTAAAACCAAGAGGCAGCGCTAAGGCTTCACAAAGCGCAGGGTAAAGCGGTCGCTCTCACCGATGGCGGCGTATTTCTCACGGTCTTTGTCCTTTAGGCGGTAGCTCGGCGGCAGCGTCCATACGCCTTCGGGATGGTCTTTGCTGTCTTTGGGGTTGGCGTTGACTTCGGAGATACCTTGCAGCTTAAAGCCCGCTTGCTCTATCAGCGCGATGGCCACGTCCTGGCGCACATAGCCTGACGCTATTTGCTCGGCTTGTGTCTGGTCGGTGCGGCCCCGGTGGTCCACGATGCCCAAAATGCCACCAGGCTTTAAAGCCTGGTAAAAAGCCTTGAGTGATTCCTGCAACTCGCCTTGCTCCATCCAGTTGTGCAGGTTGCGAAAGCTGATCACCGCATCGGCGCTGCCTGCAGGTGCGATGGCATGGCGATCCGCCCGAAAGGGCGTGACCATCACCTTGCCGTACAGGTCTGGCTCTTTGATCAAACGCTGCAGTAACTTTTCATGGTCGGCTTGGTATTGTGGTTGCGAGCCATCGCGGTTGGCGGCGATATACAAGCCTTTGTCCTTGAGCCAAGGCGCAAGAATCTCCATGTAATAGCCGCCACTGCCAGGCAGGATTTCCACCACGGTACTATCTCGACGGATACCAAAAAACGCCAGCGTTTGAGCCGGGTGCCGGTAAGGGTCGCGCGCCATATTGCCCGGCGAGCGGTTGCTCGCGCTGAGCAGAGGTTTGAATGTGTCTTCAGTGCTGGGCTGGGCAAAGGCGCTGGGCAAGAGCACAGATAGCGTTAGGGACAAACCGATAAATTGGCGTGAAAAGGCATGCATCGAAAGTCCCAAAGAAAGCTAAAGATTTACCGCAAGCTAGCAGGCTTAGGGTTTTACGGCAAAGTCGCTGGCATCATGCCGCTCGGCTAACTGCTTGTCTGCATCGCCCCAGGTGCGATTGACTATACGCCCGCGCTGTACCGCCGGACGCTGGGCGATTTGGTCGGCCCAGCGAATAACGTGGGTATATTCCTGTACTTGTAAAAACTCGCCGGCCTCATAGAGTTGCCCTTTGGCCAGGGCGCCATACCAGGGCCAAACGGCCATATCGGCGATGCTGTATTGCTCGCCGGCTAAATAGGGGTGCTCGGCCAGGTGTTTATCCAGTACATCCATTTGGCGCTTAACTTCCATTGCAAAGCGGTTGATGGGGTATTCCATTTTGCTGGGTGCATAAGCATAAAAATGGCCGAAGCCACCCCCTAACATCGGCCCGCTGCCCATTTGCCAAAACAGCCAGGACATGCATTGGGTTTGGGTCGCAAAGTCCTTAGGCACGAAGGCGCCGAATTTTTGCGACAGGTACCACAAAATTGCGCCCGACTCAAACACCCGCACCGGCTCCGGTCCGCTGCGGTCGAGCAGGGCCGGAATTTTGGAGTTGGGGTTGATGGCCACAAAGTCGCTACCGAACTGCTGGCCCTCTTGGATGTTGATCAGCCAGGCATCGTATTCGGCGCCGCTATGACCGAGCGCGAGCAACTCCTCGAGCATGACGGTGACTTTGATTCCGTTAGGCGTACCCAGTGAATACAGTTGCAAGGGATGCTTGCCGACCGGCAGCGCCTTGTCGTGTGTGGCACCGGCGATAGGCCGATTGATATGGGCGAACTTGCCGCCGCTGGCTTTATCCCAAGTCCAAACCTTGGGGGGGAGATATTCAGTGTTGTCGCTCATTTAGCATCCCTTAAATTGCGGTGGACGTTTTTCAACAAAAGCCAAAGCAGCGCCTTTGTGGTCCTGGGTTTCAAAAGTGCGGATCATGTTGGGCGCCTCGGCATCCAACACATCACCCAGTGATCCGCGCAGAGCGGTATTCAGGTTTTGCTTCATATAGCCCACCGCGACAGTGGGTAGCGCGGCCAGTTCAGCAGCCCATGTCTGCGCGGCTTGCGCAAGTTGCTCGGGGCCGACGACGCGGTTGACCAGGCCGATACGCAGGGCTTCTTCGGTTTGCACTACTTGGGCGGTGAAATACATCTCGCGTGCTTTAGCCGCGCCCACCAAGTAGTTGAGAAAGTAGCTGCCGCCAAAGTCACCCGAAAGCCCAATTTTGGAAAACGCGGTAGTGAATTTAGCATTGCTGGAGGCAATACGCATATCGCAAGCTAGCGCGAGTGACAGGCCGGCACCGGCCGCCGGGCCGGGAATCACGGCCAATGTGGGTTTGGGCATCTCATGCAGCCAGCGGGCCGATTCCATGATCATGCGCAGGCCCTGGGTGCGCTCTTCGAAGCTCACGGTCTCAACTTCGCCCACACTTTTGGCAAAGCCTTTGACATCGCCCCCAGCGCAAAACGCGTCGCCTGCGCCGGTTAGCACCACCAGGCGCACGCTGCGATCGGCGGCCAGGCGGGCCAGGCTGCGTTCGAGTTCAATCAACATGACGCGCGTCATGGCGTTGCGCGCCTCGGGCCGGTTCATAGTCAGGGTGGCGATGCCGCCTTCAATGCGTTCCAAAAGTTCTTGGCTCATGGGCTTCCTTGGGCTGGGTTCAGTGACAACTTTGCTTTGGCTTTTACGGGCAGGAAAGGCGGCGCTCAGGCCGCCAGCAAGGCCTCTTTGGCCTCTTGGTATTCGCGCTTAAAGCGCGCCACCATTTCTGCAGCGGGCATCACTTCGCGGATCGCGCCTATGCCTTGACCGCAGCCCCAGATGTCTTTCCAGGCTTTGGCCGCGTTGGCGCCTTCGCCGCTGGCAAAGTTCATTTTGCTGGGGTCGCTCTCAGGCAAATGGTCGGGGTCCATACCGGCATTGCGGATACTGCCTTTGAGGTAATTGCCGTGGATGCCGGTGTAGAAGTTGCTATAGACGATATCGTCTGAATTGGACTCGGTAATCATCTGTTTGTAGCCATCGACGGCGCGTGCTTCGTCGGTCGCAATAAAGGCAGAGCCGATATAGGCCAGGTCCGCACCCATGGCCTGGGCCGCCAAAATAGCACCGCCTGAGGAGATAGCCCCGGACAATGCGACGGGGCCGCCAAACCATTGGCGAATCTCGGCCACCATGGCAAAAGGGCTTTTTACGCTGGCGTGGCCACCGGCACCAGCGGCGACGGGTATCAGGCCATCGGCGCCTTTTTCAATCGCCTTGTGGGCGAACACATTGTTAATCACATCATGCAGCACCACGCCGCCCCAGGCCTGCACTGCGCGGTTAACGTCTTCGCGTGCACCCAAGCTGGTAATCACGATAGGCACTTTGTATTTTTCGCAGACCTGCATATCGTGGTCTAAGCGGTCATTGCTTTTGTGCACGATCTGGTTGATGGCATAAGGCGCTGAGGGCGACTCAGGGTGGGCCTTGTCATGGGCGGCCAGCGCCTCGCTTATTTCGGCCAGCCACTCGTCTAGCTGGGCGGCAGGGCGCGCGTTGAGGGCAGGCATGGAACCCACCACGCCGGCTTTGCACTGGGCGATGACCAGTTTGGGGTTGCTGATAATGAACAGCGGCGAGGCGATCACCGGGAAGCGCAATTTTTGGAGGACGGGCGGGAGGTAGCGGGCAGGGGCGGTCATATGGGCGGGTAAATGCGGTTAGGGGTGGAGGACTCCCCGATAGCATACGACAGGCAAGGGGCGCGCAATCTCGCCAAGGTGACACCTAGACCTGGCTGCATGCCTCGGGCCTGCCCGCCCTTTGCCCAGCATGCCGCAGGCCGTGGTAGCCTCTGGTTCTCGTTTTGAAAACTTCGTGAACTATGCAGCTTAAAGAGTGGCGATTACACGTGCTGGCTTTGGCTTGCGCCATGCCAATGGTTGCCAGCGCGGCGCTGGGCGGGGCACCGTTTGCCGCTGGTGCTTCGGCTGCGGTGGATGCAAGGGTTGCGCGCTATCAGCCATTAGCAATGGTGCAGGGCGGCTATCGGGTGTTTGCGCTGGAGTTCAATAACGCAACCGTGCTGCAAGAGTTTGTGGATGCTAGCGGCCAGGTTTTCGCCCTGCGCTGGAGTGGTCCGGACGTGCCGGACATGGGCATGCTCCTGGGGCCTTACTTGCCGGTATTTAAGGCCTCGGTGCAAGCGGCCAGGCAAACGGGCAAGCGCGGCGGACCCGTCACGGTGCAATCGGGCGGCTTGGTGCTGGTGTCCACTGGTGTCATGGGTGCGTTTCAGGGCTACGCGTATCTGACGGCGCTGCTTCCGCCTGGTATTGATGTGCAGGCGCTATTGAAATAGTGCGGGCTGCATGAAGCGTTTTGTTTTGCTTGTCGCCCTGGCATCGGCACTGGTGGCTTGTGGTGGAGGAGCATCCGTTGAACAACAGGAAATGTCCTTGGGCAGCGGTGTGAACGTTGTCGACCTTCTGGTCGATGGCGGCCCCGACGGCAACGGGGTGAACCGGCTGTTCACCAGCGTGACGATTTGCAAGACGGGTAGCGCAACGTTGTGCACAACCATAGACCATGTGCTGGTGGACACGGGCTCGGTGGGATTGCGGCTGTTGGCCAGTGAGGTGCCCAGCCAATTGCAATTGAGCGCCGCCAAAACTACCAGTGGAAACGCACTGCTGGGGTGCGCCAATTTTTTGGATGGCTCTTTTGCCTGGGGCCCGCTGGCGCTGGCGGACGTGAGGCTTGGCGGATTAACGGCTGCCAATACCACGGTCCAGTTAATCGGTCACTCAGATTACGACCGATTTCAAAGCCAATGCTCTGGCTCAGGCGATCCCATCATTACCCCCAGCGACCTGGGTGCCAAGGGGATATTGGGCCTGGGCCTGAGCAAACAGGACTGTGGCAGCGCCTGCGCAGTGCAAGGGCGGCGCAGCGCGCAAAACGGTAAATATTTCAGCTGCACCAACGCCGCTTGTACCAGCGTCGTGGGCACCACCTTGGCGACCGACAAGCAACTACAACCGGTGGTGGCGCGTTTTCCCACGGATAACAATGGCCTTGCCATTCAAATGAACAGCGTGCCTAGCTCGGGTGCCGCCACCGCCTCCGGGAAAATGGTTTTCGGGCTGGGAACGCGAAGCAATAACCAATTCCCCACATTGCAGGTGTTGGCTACCACCAGTCAGGGCTATCTCTTGGGTACCCTGAGTAGCAACAGCGCATTGGCAGGTGGCAGTTTTTCAAGTACTTTTCTGGATACCGGCTCCAATGGCATTTTTTTCGACTCCAATTTGCCTTATTGCGGATACCCCAATGACAGTGGCTTTTATTGCCCGCTTGCGGACGTGTTTTTTAGTGTGGTGCTTGGCAGCGCAGGGGCTGGGCAGGCGAATAAGAGTTTCACCATTACCAATGCCGCAGCTTTATTTCAAAACAGCAATACTGCGCTGCCAACCTTGGGTGGGACCCTCAACGCCCAGGGCCTTTTAGACTTGGGTATGCCATTTTTTTATGGCAAAACCGTGGTCATTGGCATTGACGGCATGGCCGCTACGGGTGTAGGCGCGAGCACCGCTACCGGGCCGTTTTATGCTTTTTAGCCGTATTCATCAAATTTCAAACATTAAAGTACCAAGAACAAAATAAATGGGCTGGGTCCTGTGCACTACAGAACTCAGCCCTCGGCGCCCTGCGCGCGTCTTCAAGTTATTAGGCTCCAGGCAGCAATTGCTAGCATCACTAACGAAAAACTGCGGCCAATGATCCTCAACCAGCGATTCCCGGCACGCTCAGTGGCTCGCCAAGGCAGCGCTCGGCTTTGCCAGACCATAGTTAGTACCAGGAGGCCAATGATTGCAAAAAAGGCGAGACGACCCTGAGTGCCGATCCACTCCCAGGCTACAAAGTGGTACGCGAAAATAGAGATAACCAGCATTTCCAGCAAGGTCCAAAACAATTCCGACCTACTGCGCAAGATGGCCGACTGGTGCCAGCGCAAGAATTTGCCGCGCATTCCTGTGGCAGGCAGTTGGCCCAGGCTTACGCCCGGCATCGCCAAAGGATGCAATAGGAGTGACGCACAAAATACGATGGATATAACGATGGCGGTCAAATTTGCACTGCGCGGGTCGTCTTTAATGGGGAATTTCTGACTAAGAAGATGTAAGCCAATATCGTCCACCCCCTGCGAAACGTTAGACAACACCACAACACCTTTTCCAGACTTGAGGTTGAAT
>CAMBFN010000046.1 GCA_945865425.1 Comamonas sp. lk
TGCGCCGGCCAACGCTACAACCGCGAGACGCTGGAAGTGCTGTACAAGGGCAAAAACATTGCGCACATCCTGGAGCTGACGGTGGAAGCTGCGCTAGACTTTTTTCAGGCCGTGCCCACGCTGGCGCGCAAGCTGCAGACCTTGCTCGACGTCGGCCTCGGCTACGTGCGGCTGGGGCAGAGCGCCACCACGCTGTCGGGCGGCGAGGCGCAGCGGGTGAAGCTGGCGCTGGAACTGTCCAAGCGCGATACTGGGCGCACGCTCTACATCCTGGACGAGCCCACCACCGGCTTGCACTTTGCCGACATCGCCCTGCTGCTCAAGGTGCTGCACCAGTTGCGCGATGCAGGCAACACGATTGTGGTGATTGAGCACAACCTGGATGTCATCAAGACCGCGGACTGGGTGATCGACATGGGCCCCGAAGGCGGCTCCGGCGGCGGCACCTTGGTAGCAGCCGGCACGCCAGAGGACATCGCCGCTACGCCTGGCAGCTTTACTGGCACCTATTTACAACGGGTATTGCAGCGGCGCAGCTAATGCGTCTGTGCAGTGGCCTTGCGCCCTGCATCGATGAATGGTCCGACAAGCGGCAGGCGGACCTCGCACGCCAGTGGCTTGGTGGATTTGGCAGTATGCGAAGACTGAGAAATTTCGATCAATAAAAATTGATATTTGATAATTATTTTGTTTTTGATATAATTTTCTTTTATTAATGTATTTTCAGGTATGAATTTGAGGGAAACGTAATATGCGCAAACGTCACTTTCTACTGGCTGCAGGAATCGCCCTGTCTTTAGGATCTGTTTTCGCGGGTGCACTAGGCACACCCACCGGGAAAGTGGTGCTCACCATTACCGGGAAAATCGGCCAGACCAATAGCCCGCAAGGCGCGCAGTTTGATATGGTCATGCTTGAAAAACTGCCCCAGCACAGCTTCACCACCCTTACGCCTTGGGGGAAAAAACCGATTCAATTCACCGGTCCGCTTTTGCGCGACGTGCTGGCCGCTGTGAAAGCCCAGGGCAGCGTGATTACTGCGATGGCGCTCAATGATTATCAAACCAGCATCCCGGTAGAAGACGCCATGAAATACGACATGGTGATTGCACACAAAATGAATGGCCAAGCCATCGCGGTCAAAACCAAGGGGCCGCTGTTCATTGTTTACCCGTTTGACGCCAAGCCGGAGCTGCGTTCGGCGACGTACTACGAGCGCTCGCCCTGGCAACTGAAGTCGCTCACGCTTAAGTAAGCCAAGATGCCGGTGCCGGGAAAACGCTACTTTGTCTGGCTGGCCATGCTGGTGAGCAGCATGGCCCTGGTGTTAGCTGCCTCGCTGTTTTACGACTTACAGCAACGCAAGTCCATCCGCCAAACCATCGAGTGGCGCTACGACTCCATGACGGCGCTGGTTTTTCAATTTGAGCGTGAATTTTTGCGATTTCACCGCGCGCTAGAAATCGCCGTGGAGCAACCCAATCCCGAAAAGCTGGGGGAATTGGCTCTGCGCTACGACATCCTGATCAGCCGCTTCAATCTGCTGTATGAAAGTCCAAATATCTCAGTGCTCGACAACCGGCCTGAGTTTGCGTTGATCATCGGGCAGCTAAAGTCGGTACTCATACCCGCCGAAACTTTGTGGCTCGGAGGCCAGCCGCCCCATGACGAAATGAAGGCTTTGCTGTCCACGCTCAGCACTATGGGTCCGGCGGCGCAGACGCTCAGTATGACGGCTAATTCGGAAGTCGCACGCCTTTTGGAAAACCAATCGCAAACCATGTTGCGTCAAAGCGATATGGTGATCGGGCTGACCAGCGCTTTGCTAGCCTTGTTAGTGTTGTCGGCGGTGGCGCTCTTGATGCGCCAACGCAGCCAGGAGCGAGAACTTGGGGAAATGCAGGCACTCACCGAGGATTTGCGTGAACAAAGTGCATTAGCTGATGCGTCAAATAAGGCCAAAAGCGAGTTCCTGTCCAGCATGAGCCACGAGATCCGCACGCCGATGAACGGCATCATTGGGTTTACCGAATTGGCACTCGATACACCCCTTGAAGCTGCGCAACGCAGCTATATTGAAAACGTGAAGCGCTCGGCGCATTCGCTACTTGTCATCACCAATCAGATTTTGAATTTTTCGAAGATCGAATCAGGTCAGATGGAACTCGAAAGCATACCGATTGATTGGCGGGCTTTGGTCCACCAAACACTGCAGAGCGTGGCCTTTGAAGCAGGGCAAAAAGGTCTCAAGGTGTCTTGCAAGCTGGCCGATCAGGTGCCCTTGGACTGCCTGGGCGATCCGGACCGCATCAGTCAGGTGCTCAATAACCTGTGCCACAACGCGGTGAAATTTACCGAACAAGGTTTTGTTTCGGTCCAAGTGCAATCGCGGCATGTGGATGCAGGCACGTGCGAAGTCTGCGTCGCGGTGCAGGACAGCGGTATCGGCATAGCGTCGGAAAAACATGCGGCAGTATTCAATGCCTTTTCCCAAGCCGACGCGTCTACCACGCGTGTGTATGGAGGCACCGGCCTGGGATTGGCGATTTGCAAGCGCCAAGTGGAAGGTATGGGAGGGCGAATGTGGCTCGAGAGTGCGCCCGGACAAGGTAGTACTTTTTATTTCAATCTGCCCTTGCAGCGCGGTATCCACAGTCCTAATCCCCCGCCAGCGCCCCTGCACATGGTGTCGGATGGGGCCAGCGCAGTGCAGCAGGCCAGCTTGCGGGTACTGCTGGTGGAGGACAACGCAATTAACCAGCTTCTGGCCAAATCGATATTGAACAATTTGGGCCACCGCGTGGAGACGGCACGCGATGGGCGTGAGGCCTTGGACTTATTTGCCGCCCACCCATGGGATTTGGTGCTCATGGACATCCACATGCCAGTGATGAGCGGGCTCGATGCCACGCGCTACATACGTCAACAAGAGGCACCAGGCCGCCACACTCCGATCATTGCAATTACGGCCGGTGCGATGGAGGCCGACCGGGCAGCCTGTCTGGCGGCGGGTATGGACGATTACATTGCCAAACCCTACAAGCCACAGGTGCTGCAAGAGTTACTGGAGCGCGTAGCGCAGCAACGCACCGAGGCCACGCATTGATCGACAAAAAAGCAGTCGGATACGAGGCTCAAGCCAGCGTCTGCAACAAGTCCATTGCTAGGCACAAATCTGCCCAGGCTTTGGCTTTGTCCGCCGGTTGACGTAGCAAAGCCTGCGGGGTGTAAGTCACCAGCACCGGTATGCCTTGATAACGATAGACCTTGCCGCGCTGGCGGCCCAGCGGCAGTGCCGCCTCTTGCGGATGGTCTTGCAGCAATACCTGGTTAGCAAAACGGCCCATTGCCAAAATCACGGCCGGTTGGACCAGGGCAATTTCGCGTTGCAAATACGCGGCGCACTGGGCCAACTCTGCAGCCTGCGGCATCCGACCTTGGGGCGCACGGCATTTGCTGACCTTGGTGACATAGGCTGCTTCCAAGCCCGGTGCCAACTCGCCCCGCGTGGCGCCGACGGCTTTGAGCATATTGGCCAGCAGCAGCCCAGCTTCGCCGGTAAAGGGCTGGCCTGCGGCGTCTTCGTCTTCATCCGGCGGATCGCCCACCACCATCCAGCGCGCGCGCCGCCCGGCCTGGGCATTGAGCATGCTATGGCTGCGCCCGGCGCACAAACCGCAGGCCTGGCAATCGGCGGCGGTACGCGCCAAGGCGTCCCAGTCCATGGTGGTAAATTGGCTGAGGTCGTTGGCACCGTCGCCGCGCTGCATTACGGGCGCATTGCCTACAAGCCCGGCGTTTGTAACAGCAAGAGCCACCGCCGCGCCAGTACCCTGGGGAACAGGCCTAGGCGCTGCCAAGCCCGCCTGCGGCGCTTGGGCCTTCAGGGCCGAGCGCAAAGCACCTGGATGGGTTGTCTGTTGGACAGGCGACGCGCCCGACAAGGTGCTGGAATCAGCCACCGCGAAATCGGTACCCGGCAACCAGACGCGCACGCCCATCTCCAAGAGCATGGCACGTTGGCGGGTGTCTAAAGAAAGAGGCATAGGGCCATTATCCGAGTTGCAGGCGCATCACCAGCGCATCCTCGCGCTGACCGCGCCCAGCGGCGTAATAGGCCTTGCGCTGACCGACCACTGCAAAGCCATGGCTTTGATAGACCTTAATGGCGCGGGCATTGCCCACGCGCACCTCCAGCCACAAGATATGCGCCGCTTCGCTTACCGCCCACAAACGCGCGGCGTCCAGCATCAAGCGGCCCCAGCCCTGGCGCTGGTAGCTAGGGTCCACGGTGATGTTGAGCAGATGGGCCTCCTGCACGCCCGGCATGACCACGAAGTAGCCCAGCAACGTATCGCTGCCGAGCAACAGGCGCGCGTGGTAGCCGCTGTGCAATACATCGCTGAAATTGGCGCGCGACCAGGGGTGCGCATAGGCGCGCTGCTCCACCTCCATCACCCGCGCCAGGCTAGGCAAGTCCATAGCCGCTATGCGCACCTCAGCGCGCTCCAGCGCTTTAGGGCCCGGGTGCCTGCGCATGACTTGCGGTGGCGTGTGTAAGCAGGGGTGGGGCCTCAATTTGGGCCAGGCCGGCTTTGTGGGCTTTCTCCAAAGCGCGCTCGCCCGTGGTCTTGGCAACTTTGTCGCGCACATACAAAGGCAAAGCCTGATCGGGCGGTACGCAAGCACCCGCCGCTATCAAGGCCGGAGCCACTTGCAATAGGGCCATAGCCTGCGGCAGCGCTTCGCAACAAAACAGGCCCACCGGTGCGACCAGGCGTTCGCCATAGTTCGTAAACACATTGCCAGCCCATGCGCGCCAAGCCTGCGCGACCTTCGTACCCTGCCCTGGCTGCGTGTCGCCCATGTCGGGCGACGAACTTGCAGCAGCTTGCGACCAGAGCGCCACTTGCTCGGGCGGCACCAGGCAAGGCGCTTGCAAAGTGGTCCATGCATCGCCGGCAAATGCATAGGTAGCGGCATAGACCTCGTCCATGCGGGCATCAAGCAAAGCGCTCACGCAACCCTGGGTGGACTGCGGCGCATGGGCTGCACGGGCACTTTGCGCCAAAGCCAGTAAAGAGGACACGGGCAAGACCGGCACGCCCGCGCCATAGGCCAGCCCCTGCGCAACCGAGCAGGCGGTGCGCAAGCCGGTAAACGAACCGGGGCCGCTGCCAAAGCAAATCGCGTCCAGGTCTTGCAAGCGCAGATCGGCCTGGCGCAGCAAGTCCATCAGAGCGGCGATCAGACTGCCCGAGGCAGCGGCGCCGCCCGCACCTTGGTGTTGCCAGTAGCGCGGGCCCGCCGGGGTGCTGCGCTGTACGGCCACGCTGAGGGCGTCAGTACTGGTGTCAAAGGCCAGAAGATCCATAGTTCGCAAACGGTTCAGGGTTTATCAAGGGCCAAGTCCGGCAGCCGCGTTGCCGGGGCCTGTGCCACTTTGCGCACGCCAAAAACAATGCCGCAGCTGACCAGGGCCAGACCGGCCAGCACGTTCCAAGGCAAGGGTTCGCCAAAGAACAAGGCTGCGCACAAAGCAGACAGGCCGGGCACCACCGCTGTCACCATGGTGGAACGCACCGGACCGTAGTACTGAATCATTTTGGTAAAGCCAATGCCCGACACCACGACCGAGCCGACACCCTGAAAGCCCATCTGAAACACAATTTCGCGCCAGGGCGCGTGCAATACCTGGCCGGGTAACCACCCCATCAGACAAGCCAGGGTATAGGCCGGCACGTACATCACAAAAGCGAAAGCAGTAATGCCAATGGTGGCCTGCACCGCGTCCAAGGCAAAGCGGCGTACCAGCACGCTGTACATCGACCAACACATGGCCGCCAGCACAAACAACACATCACCGCGCCAAACGCCGCTGCCGTCAAACGCATGCAAGAGGCTGGCGCCGCCCACCAGCGCATCGCCGCAAACGATCAAACCCAAGCCCAGTGCCCGGCCCCAGCGAATGCGCTCTCCCAATAGCAGCAAGGCGAGCAAAGTAGTCCACAAGGGCAGGCTACCGGGCAGTAGCACCGAAGCATGGGCCGCGGGTGCGAAAGCGAAGCCGCTATAAGCCAGCGTGGCGTAGAGCAAACCGCCAAACAAACCGATGCGCCAGGTAATGGCCCAGGGCAAGGGCGAGACGCCGCCGAGCGAGCCGCGTCCCGGCGCAAGCGGGTCCAACTGCTTGCGGGCCGTGCGCGTGATCCACCAGCCCCAAGGTAGCAAGACCAGCGCCGCGCCCCACAGGCGCGCATAGACCACATCCAAAGGCAAAAGTGTGCCGCCACGCGCGGGGTCGGCAGTGGCGCGCGCGATCACGATGAAAGCCGTCCAGATGGATACGGTCACCACCGCAGCGATACGGCCTTGTGCGGCGGGAGACAGGCCCAAAGGCGATGCGGCAGGAGCAGGAGAAGTCATCGCGTCGATTATCGGGCTTGGTTTGTCCCCGCTTGCCCCTGCCCCTTCACCCCCCAAAGATCATCTGCCACCGATAATCAACCATGGGTTTTTATTTCTACTCGCGGCATGGCTTTGCGGCACTATTCCTGCTGGTCAGCGCCACCGCGCAGGCCCAGTTACCGGCGGCGGTAGAAGAAGCTTTGCAGCGTGCCCGCATTCCTGCAGGTGCAACCGCCTTGTTGGTGGTGGACGCGCAGGATACCAAGGCAACGCCGCGCTTGCAACATCGTATCGAAGCGCCCATGCAAGCGGCCTCCGTCATGAAGTTATTTACCACCTATGCGGCGATGGACTTGCTGGGTCCGGCCTTTAGCTGGAGCACACCGGTGTATATCGACGGCGCGGTGCGCGATGGGACCTTGAGCGGTAATTTGTACATCCAAGGCCAGGGCGATCCGCAACTGGTGATGGAGCGCTTGTGGCTGCTCTTGCGCAGGGTGCAAAGCCTGGGCATTGCGCGCATCAGCGGCGACATCGTGCTGGACAACAGTGCGTTTTATGTGCCCGACCAAGACCCGGCTGCCTTTGACGGCGAGCCGCTGCGCCCCTACAACGTGCGGCCCGAGGCACTCCTTATCAATTACAAATCCATCGTCATGACCTTCACGCCTGAGCCTGCGGGGCGCACGGCGCGGGTGCAATACGACCCACCTCTTTGGGACGTGCAAACCCAGAACAGCGTGCCGCTCGCGGGCGGCGCCTGCACCGACTACCGCGCCGGGCTCAAGGCGGATTTTTCTGATCCTCTGCGCATCCGCTTTGGCGACGCACTGCCTGCCTCTTGCGGCGAAAAAATATGGCCGATTGCCTATGCCGACCCAGCCAGCTATGCGCCGCGCGCGGTACAAGGCCTGTGGCGCAGCATGGGCGCGGGCCTGGACGGTAGCGCACGCTGGGGCACGGTACCGGCCAAACTGCTGGAGGCCAGACCACTGCTGGAGTGGCGCTCGCCACCCCTGGCTGAGGTGGTACGCGAGATCAATAAGTACAGCAATAACGTCATGGCTCAGCAAGTCTTTTTAACGCTGGGGCGCGAGGGCGGCAGTGGCACAGCCCGGGCCGAACAGTCGCGTGCCGTATTGCAAAAATGGTGGGAGGCGAGCATAAGCACAGAAGACGCGCCGCTGGTGGACAACGGCGCCGGCCTCTCGCGCAGCGAGCGCGTGAGCGCCAGAGCACTGGGCCTTTTACTGCAACACGCTTACCGCTCGCCACTGATGCCCGAATTGATTGCATCCCTGCCTATTAGCGGCATCGACGGCACCCTCACACGCTCCAAAGCCCGCGCCGCGGGCAGCGCCCACCTCAAGACCGGAAGCATTCTGGGCGTAAACGCCATTGCCGGCTATGTCGATGCGGCCAGCGGCAAACGCTACGTGCTGGTCGCTCTGATCAACCATGCCAATGCGCCAGCCGCGCGACCCGTACTCGACGCGCTGGTGGACTGGGCCGCCCAGGACCAATAAATCATTTATGAACCTCACTGACACCATAGGCACCGTAGGCGCCACCCTGACTACGGTCGCCTTCTTGCCCCAGGTCTGGCACACCTTGCGCACCAAGGATGTCAGCGGCATCTCGCTGGGCATGTATACGGTGCTGACCCTCGGCATCGCGCACTGGACAGTCTACGGCTGGCTGCTATCGGCCTGGCCGGTCATCATCGCCAATGGCATCACGCTATCACTGGCGCTGGCGATTTTGGTCATGAAGCTGCGCTACCGGGAATAAGGGCGGGCTCCTAGAAAACGCCAGGCGCTTGGCTGCGTGCACTGCGCTGAACTAGCCATGATCCAGGCAGTTGGGAGAGCTCGATGACTCCTTGACTTGCCACTCTGTGAAAAACGGGTTTACCCGAATTACATACTTGTGACACTTAGGTTAAATTCCATGGCGATTTTGTAATTTAATCAAATTACAGCACTCTCAACAACCAAGGAGACATTCAGTATGCGATTTGTAAAACAGTTGGCGCTCGGTTCCATCACGGCATTGCTGCTTGCAGCCTGCGGTGGTGGATCGGAGGAAGCCGCCAAGGTGACGTATTCCAGCGTTGTGTCTTTTGGCGATAGCCTGAGCGATCCGGGGGCTTACAAGGTAGGTCCGATTGCGCAGGCCGGTGGAGGTATGTTTACTGTCAACGGTATCAGTGGCGCCATTGGCGCAAGCACCGCGCCCAGCTATGTGTGGCCGCAATTGGTGGCGGCGGCGATCGTGGGCACACCCTCCTGCGCGGCGCGCATGGGCTTTGCAGGCTCTGTGGTGGCGGTGCCAGGCTGTACCAATTACGCACAAGGCGGGTCCCGGGTCACTGACGCCAACGGCGTCGGCCGCGCAGGTGGCGCCGGTGCGTTAACCGAGCCGGTGATCGCGCAAATTCAAAATTTTCTCGCCCTGCCGGCTAACGCTGGCAAATTTAAAGGCACCGAACTCATTACCGTGCAAGGAGGCGCCAATGACATGTTTGCCCAGGCCGACATTCTGACGGCGGCGGCAACAGCAGCTGGTACTGCGGCCGGCAACGCCGCGTTTATGCCGGCCATCATCAGCCGTCTGGCTGCCGGCGCACCTGCGGACGCCACGCGCACCGCAGCGCAAACTGCAATCACCACTGCAGTAGTTGGCGCTAGCAGCGGAACATTACCGCAGATGATTGGTGCAGCGGTCGTGGCAGCGCTCACCCATGCCGGCACTAACGGTTATACGAATGCCATCGCAAATGCCGCTGCAGCGGATAATGCTGCAGCGTTGGCTGGATTGGCCACCGCGGACGCAAATGCGGCCGGCGCTGCAGCTGGTGCCGCCTATGCTGGCGGCACAGGCGCTGGCATCGCTTTGGCGAATATGTCCACTGCCGGCAAAGAATTGGCAGATGCCGTCAAATCCATGCTTGCCAACGGAGCGAAAAAAATTGCGGTGCTGAACATCCCCGATGCCAGCAAAACGCCTTACGGGGTGAGCGCAGGGCCGCAGCAGCAACCGCTGATTCTTGCCATGACACAGTCGTTTAACGCGCGCTTGAAAGCCGAGCTGGCCGGTGTATCCGGTGTGCTATTTGTTGATGCCTTCGCAGAGAACCAAAAGCAGTTTGCTACGCCGGCACAATTCGGGCTCACCAACGTAACAGACAAAGTGTGCAAGGTCGATAACGTGACCAATCCCTCCGGAAGCTCGCTCTTTTGCAACCCGAGCAACGTGATTGCTGGAGACACCTCCCGCTATTTGTTTGCAGACGGCGTACACCCCACACCCTATGGCCATAAATTGCTTGCGCAATTTGTGAACAAAGAGTTGGTCTTGGCCGGTTGGCTTTAATCGTGCGCATGTCCGGAGAATTAACCATGAAAAAATCAATCGCATTTCTCACGTTCTCAGCACTCGCACTCGCTGCTTCTATGGCTAGTGCCCAATCGGCCGGAACCTGGCTCGGCCGAGTCGGCGCAACCACGATCGCGCCGCAAGTTAGCAGCGGTGTTATGACAGCGCCCAGCTTTGAAGGCACCAAGACGGATGTCAGCTCGGCCAGCCAGGTCAGCGGCGGCGTTACCTATATGTACACCGACAATTTTTCCGTCGATGTGCCGCTGGCATTGCCTTTCACCCACAAGCTTTATGGTGCGGGCGCATTGGCCGGGGCTGGGCAGATCGGGCAAGTGCAGGCCCTGCCTTTGACTGTGTTTTTCCAATACCGGTTTATGGAAGCCGATAGCCAGTTCCGTCCCTATGTTGGACTAGGTGGCACGTACGCGTATTTCTTTAATGAAAAAGGCGGAGCCGCGCTGACGGCCATGACGAACCCCGGAGGACCGGCGACGACGATCAAGGTCGATTCGAAGTTCACCGTGACGCCGCAAATCGGGCTGACCTACGCCATCAATGACAAATTATTCGTTGATGTGTTTTACAGCAAGACAATGCTGCAAACCCGTAATACTTTTTCGACCGGCCAAACGCTGGACGTTACGCTGGATCCGGCGTCTTACGGAATTACGATAGGTACCAAGTTCTAAGGTTGACGCCGGTGCGGATGCACCGGTAGATCCAAACCCAGGGATGTAAGCCCTTGCTTTTTAGCAAGGGCTTTTTTATGCCTGGGGCGTGCGTGCGCCGAAAATCGCCGACCCCACCCGCACCATGGTGCTTCCCGCCTGAATGGCCGCTTCCAAATCCGCACTCATGCCCAAGGACAAGGTATCCAAGTCAAAGCCTTGGGCTTTAAGGGCCTCATATACGGCCAGACTACGCTGATGTACCACCAAGGCGCTGGCAAAGTCCGGCGCCGGCTCAGGAATGCTCATGATCCCGCGCAGGCGCAAGTGGGGCAGGCTGGCGATCTGGCTCGCTAGTGCTGCGGCCTGCTCGGGCGGCACGCCAGCCTTGGTCGGCCCGCCATCGACGTTGACCTGGATACAAACTTGCAGCGGCCCACGCACCGCCGGCCTTTGTTCGCTCAGCCTTTGCGCTATTTTGAGCCGGTCCACCGAATGCACCCAGTCGAAGTGTTCGGCCACCAGACGGGTTTTATTACTTTGAATCGGGCCAATGCAGTGCCACACCAGGGGTAAATGCGCCAAGGCCTGGATTTTTTCGACGCCTTCTTGGATGTAGTTTTCGCCGAAATCGCGCTGCCCCACTGCATGGGCCTGGGCGACCGCCTGGGCCGCAAAAGTTTTGGAGACGGCCAAAAGATGCACCGAAGCGGGATCGCGCCCGGCGGCTTTGCAAGCCTTAGCCATGCGCAGCCAGATAGTTTGCAAATTGGTTTCAATTTCCAACATAATTTAATGTAAGCATTTAAAAATTATTCTATTGCTTGCCAAGCAATCAATGCGCAAGGGAACCCAACTCCATGGATATATCGCAGCTACTGACTTTTAGCGTCAAAAACAAGGCCTCAGACCTGCATCTCTCGGCCGGACTGCCGCCCATGTTAAGGGTTCATGGCGATATTCGGCGCATCAACCTGCCCGATCTGGAGCACAAAGAGGTATTGGCGATGATTTGCGACATCATGAGCGAAGCCCAGCGCGAGCGCTTTGAAAAATTACTGGAGCTTGATTTTTCCTTCGAAGTTGAAGGCCTGTCGCGGTTCCGGGTGAATGCCTTCAATCATATGCGCGGCGCGGGCGCGGTGTTTAGGACGATCCCGAGCACGATCTTGAGCCTAGAGCAGCTCAATGCGCCGGCTATTTTTGCCGACATCGCGCTCAAGCCGCGTGGTTTGGTACTGGTCACCGGCCCTACCGGTTCGGGCAAATCGACCACGCTGGCAGCCATGGTCAAGCATCGCAACGAAAACACGCACGGGCATATCCTGACGATTGAAGACCCGATTGAATTTGTCCATGTTTCGCGCAAGTGCCTGATCAATCAGCGCGAGATCGGAGCCCATACCCTTGGCTTTTCGCCAGCGCTTCGCTCAGCCTTGCGCGAGGACCCAGACGCGATTTTGGTAGGCGAGTTGCGCGACCTAGAAACCATACGCTTGGCACTGACTGCCGCCGAAACCGGGCACCTGGTGTTTGGCACTTTGCACACCGCCAGCGCCGCCAAGACCATAGACCGGATTATTGATGTGTTCCCTGGCGACGAAAAAGAAATGGTGCGCGCCATGTTGTCCGAATCGCTACAAGCCGTGATCGCGCAAACTTTGTGCAAAAACCCGAGCCATGACGGGCGCGTGGCGGCCCATGAAATCATGCTGGGCACCAACAGTATCCGCAACTTGATCCGCGAAGGCAAAGTGGCGCAAATGTATTCCGCCATTCAAATGGGCCATGGCCTAGGCATGCAAACCCTGGACCAGAGCCTTATGGCTTTGGTCAAGTCCAAGCGCATCAGCTGGGGTGAGGCTAACAGCAAGGCCAGAGCGCCTGAGGCATTCAAAGACCACGATTAGCGATGCGGAGGCATTGCATCACGCTGGTGCAGACAATGACTAGCGCCTGGAGATCGTCTAAAGTGCGGGCTTGAATAACCCGTCCAATAAGGAAGATGTATGAGCCAGAGCGCCTCCGTAAACCCCAAAACCTATGCCTCAGCATCCGCGAAACGAGTCGCATTTTTAGGGCTGGGCGTGATGGGCTACCCCATGGCAGGCCACCTGGCACTGGCCGGTCACCAGGTCACTGTCTACAACCGCACACCAGCCAAGTCGCAAAGCTGGGTGCAGGAGTTTGCCGGTCACGCCAGCACCTTGGGCGCCCATGCCAGTGCGCCGACCCCACGCCAGGCGGCCCAAGGCGCCGACATTGTGTTTTGCTGCGTGGGTAATGACGAGGACCTGCGCAGCGTGGTGCTGGGCAGCGATGGGGCCTTGGCCGGCATGCACGCCGGCACCGTCCTGGTGGACCACACCACGGCCTCGGCCCAAGTGGCGCGCCAATTGCATGCCCAGGCCCAGACTTTAGGATTGCATTTTGTCGACGCACCGGTTTCGGGCGGCCAGGCCGGCGCGCAAAACGGCATGCTGACGGTCATGTGCGGCGGGGAGGCGGCGGCCTTTGATGCGGCCCAAGCCACTGCCATGGCCTTTTCCCGCGCCTTTACCCTGCTAGGAGAGAGCGGCGCAGGGCAGTTGGCCAAGATGGTCAATCAGATCGCTATTGCCGGCCTGGTACAAGGCCTGAGCGAAGCCGTTGCCTTCGGACAAAAAGCCGGTCTGGACATGGAACAGGTTCTGGACGTGATCGGCAAAGGCGCAGCCCAAAGCTGGCAAATGGACAACCGTGGCAAAACCATGGTGGCCGATAAATTTGATTTCGGCTTTGCGGTGGATTGGATGCGCAAAGACTTAGGCTTGGTTCTGGACGAGGCCAAACGCAATGGCGCAAGACTGCCTGTTACCGCGCTGGTGGACCAGTTTTACGCCGACGTGCAGCAAATGGGTGGCCGGCGCTGGGATACATCTAGCCTGATCAAACGCTTGCGATAGCACCGACTTAGCCAATGCGCCCTGACACGGCGCGTTAGTTGCCAGTGCACGGCTGGGTGCTCGGTCGGCCTCGTTAATTGGCAGGCTTGGCATTCAAATTAGCCAGTTCGTCCTCGGTAATGGTTTCGTGCACCAAGACCACCTTTTTAACGCCCGTCACACCGCTGATAACGCTAGAGACACGCTTGGACTCGCGCGCTGTGATGCGCCCCATGACATAGACGTTGCCCCGCTCCACCACCACTTTGTAGGCATTGCTAAACAAATCTTTAGCGTCAATGAGATCGGCTTTGATGCGCCCGGCTGCGATCAGGTCATTGGTCCGCTCCGTCAAGGTGGTGATGGCGGTGACCCCGACTTCATTCCAAACACTGCTGGTGTTGTCAATATTCTTGGCGATCTCAGCCACACGCTCTTTGTCTTGCGCGTCCGGCACTTCACCGGTTAGCAGTACCTTGCGGTTGTAACTGGTAACGTTGACATGCACGCGCTCGCCAAATGCGTCGCGGATACGGGCGGAAGTTTTGACCTCAATAGCCTGGTCTTCCAGCATCGCGCCCGAGGTACGGCGATCCACCGCCACAAAGCCAGTCATCACCACGCCACTGGCAACCAGCGGGAAGCAGGCGCTCACCGACAGCAGCGTGGCCAGCAGAACAGCCCCCAGCGCAAAAAAACGAAGCAGAGATTTCATAACGCACTTTCCTGTTCACCCATCAACTGGGCATCTACGCCATCGCAAATGCAATGGAGCGTCAAAATATGGACTTCCTGCACGCGCGCGGTGCGCTCGTGCGGCACACAGACGTGCACATCGGTATCGCGTAAAACCTGGCCGATTTTTCCGCCGCCACGGCCAGTAAGCGCCACTACCACCATATCGCGCTGGTGCGCCGCTTCGATGGCTGCCAGCACATTGGCTGAATTTCCGCTGGTGGAGATGGCTAACAAAACATCGCCGGCCTGGCCCAAGGCCCGTACCTGGCGCGAAAAAATCGAGCTGAAATCGTAGTCGTTGGCGATCGCAGTAATGATGGAGCTATCGGTCGTCAAAGCAATTGCGCCTAACTCGGGCCGCTCACGCTCAAAGCGGCCGACAAACTCTGCCGAAAAATGCTGTGCATCTGCCGCTGATCCGCCATTGCCGCAAGCCAGCACTTTGCCGCCGCTGGTCACACTGGCCAGTATGGCGCCAATCGCTTGTGCTATCGGCTTGCTGAGCACCTGCGCGGCTTGATACTTCAGGTCGGCACTGTCGATAAAGTGTTGTTCAATGCGTTGTTCGAGCATCTAGTGATGATAACCGCCAAGCATAAAGCCCCAGTTGCCAAGCCATGCCCTCTTGCCTTGGAAATCTCTGTGAACCTTGAAATGGCAGCGCTGGCGTCATTGCATGGCCTAAGGCTAGGCCACTCTTGGCGGCAACGGCAAGCGCGACAAGCTGGGTGAACACCGGCTTAAGCCACATGCTTTTACTTCAGCCTGCATCAAACGCGCCCGGCAACCAGTGCACGCCCTCGTTATCCATTTCGACCACATCAAAGCGGCAGGGCGGCAGGCGGGGCAGAGCCAACAGGTAGTGCTGCGCCGCGCGCACTATGCGTTTTTGTTTCACCCATCCCACGCTGGCCGCCGCGCCACCGTGGCGTGCGTTCAGGCGCTTACGCACTTCAACAAACACCAGCGTTCCGTCGGAGCAGCGCATGACCAGATCGATCTCGCCGCCGCCGCGCCCCGGTGTCCGATAATTGCGCGTCAGCAGACGCAGGCCTTGTTCCTGCAAATACTGCAGGGCTTCGTCCTCGGCGGCATCGCCGATTTTTTTGCTGCTAGGCTGGGCGCTTGGCGCCCCAAGGAAACCCTTGCGTGATTGCATTATTTGACTCCGCCCTGAAGGCCGCCCACGAGGCCGCCGGTGCCCAGG
>CAMBFN010000047.1 GCA_945865425.1 Comamonas sp. lk
GAGTTGCACGAACGACTGGCAATCGAAGCACAGGCTCAAGGCAAGAGCATCAACACGCTTGCTCAAGAAGCCTTGCAAGAACGAGTGGCCTCTTGAGACAGACGGCCAACCCCTTATTCGAGCCGACCCGATTCTGTGGACACCGCTCAAACAATTGAGGATATGGACATTCCGGGCTTCCGATTACACCCACTGAAAGGCGAGCTTCAAGGGCGTTGGTCGATTACGGTGAACGCAAATTGGCGGATTACATTTGAGTTCAAAGACGGGAACGCATACGTTTTAGATTATGAGGACTATCACTGATGACCATGCACAATCCGCCGCACCCAGGCGAGTTCATCACCGGCGTTTATCTTGAGCCGAACGGAATTAGCGGTAGAGAACTCGCCGTTAAATTAGATGTATCGGCTTCTACGCTCAGCAGAGTTCTAAAGGGGTCTAGTCGTGTGACGCCGGAAATGGCGCTGCGCCTGGCTAAATCGGTGGGTCGTTCGCCAGAGAGCTGGCTCGCAATGCAAGATGCCTACGACCTTTGGCTAGCGCGCCAAAGCGTTGACTTGCAACGGGTTGGAAAGCTCCAACTGGCAGCGGCCTAACCTCCAGACGAGCTCACTAACTGAAGGAAGTTGCAGTCGGCAGCTCACCTCGAACGTAGGCCCCACAACAATATGCCATCTGACTCGATCGCTGCTGTCACGGTCCATGTATCGGACATTTTGGCTGCGCTTGCCTGGTACCGCGCACCCCCGTTTACCTGCGCTCCGCAAAGAGGGAATAATCGACTTAAACCGCCCCCAGGTGTGGCACCAGGCCAGCCGTCGGCTGGCCGTTTTTCAGGGCTGCTGTAAAGGCCAGCATGCGGTCTATGGGCAAGCAGGCGCGCTGGCCTAGCGCCTTGTCCACCTGCACTTCGCCCACCCCACTCTCCAAAACGCGGGCTAGGTCGGCCAGGCCGTTCATAGCCATCCAGGGGCAGTGGGCGCAACTTTTGCACGTGGCGCTATTGCCCGCAGTGGGCGCTTCGATAAAAGTCTTGCCGGGATTGAGCGTGCTCAGCTTGTGCAGCATGCCTTTGTCGGTGGCGACGATAAAGGTGTCGGTGTCCATGGTCTGCGCGGCTTTGAGAATGGCCGAGGTGGAGCCCACCGCATGCGCCAGCGCCACCACATCCGCTGGGGACTCGGGGTGGACCAACACACCGGCCCGAGGGTGCTCGGCCATGAGCGCTTGCAATTCAAAGGCCTTGAACTCGTCATGCACGATGCACGAGCCTTGCCACAAGACCATATCCGCGCCGGTTTCCCGTTGGATGTAGCCGCCTAAATGCTTGTCGGGCGCCCAGAGTATTTTTTGCCCCGCGTCTTTGAGCGCGCGCACAATGTCTAGCGCGCAACTGGAGGTCACCACCCAGTCGGCCCGGGCTTTGACTGCCGCGCTGGTATTGGCATAGACCACGACGGTGCGTTCCGGGTGGGCATCGCAAAAGGCGCTAAATTCTTCAATCGGGCAGCCCAGGTCTAAGGAGCAAGTCGCGTCCAAATCCGGCATCAGCACGCGCTTGTGCGGGCTCAGGATTTTGGAGGTTTCGCCCATAAAGCGCACACCCGAAACCACCAGGGTTTGCGCGCTGTGGTCGCGGCCAAAGCGCGCCATTTCCAGCGAGTCGCTGACCAGGCCACCGGTGGCTTCGGCCAGGTCTTGCAAGTCCGGGTGCACGTAGTAGTGCGACACCATGACCGCGTTTTTCTCTTTGAGCAAACGGGTGATTTTTTCTTTCAAGGCGGCGCGCTCGGCCGGGCCGGGCTCTACCGGCACCCGCGCCCAGGCGTGGCGGGTACTGCAAGCGGGTTGCTCGTATTCAACGTCTATGCGCTGTAGGGGCGATTCAAGGGTTTGCATTACACATCCTCCATGCGCATAGAAAAATCTACCGCGCGTATGTCTTTGGTCAGGGCGCCTATGGAAATACGGTCTACGCCGGTAGCGGCAATGGCTTGTACCGTATCCAGGTTCACGCCGCCCGATACTTCCAATATCGCGCGCCCGGCGTTGATATCCACCGCTTCGCGCAATTGCGCATGCGACATATTGTCCAACAGCACCATGCGCGCACCTGCCTGCAAGGCTTCGTGCAGTTGCTGCAAAGTCTCTACCTCGATTTCAATGAATGCGGCCTGCGCCGCAGCAGCTTGGGCGCGCAGCAATGCAGCGCTGACCCCGCCGGCAGCGGCAATATGGTTTTCTTTGATGAGCACTGCGTCGTACAGGCCGATGCGGTGGTTGGTGCCGCCGCCACAGCGCACCGCGTATTTTTGCGCCAGGCGCAGGCCCGGCAAGGTTTTGCGCGTGTCCACAATCTGCGCCCGATTGCCCGGCACTGCCTGCACCGCAGCGACAAACTGCGCGGTGTGCGTGGCCACGGCACTGAGTAATTGCAAAAAATTAAGCATGGTGCGCTCCGCCGTGAGCAGGGCTTGCACTGGGCCTTCCAATGTCAGCACCACTTGATTGGCCTGGCCCCGGGCGCCTTCGGCCACTTGCCAGTGCATCTGTGCTTGCGGCGCCAAGGCATAAAGGGCGGCCTGCGCCCACGGTTGGCCGCACAGAACAGCGCTTTCACGCAAAAGCACGCGGGCGCGGGCGTGGCGCGCTGGATCCACAAGGGCGGCGGTCAAATCGCCGCTGCCCACGTCTTCGGCCAGGGCGCGGGCGGCGTCTAGCTGCGCTAGGCGGGCAATAGCATCTACAGAGAAGTCAAACTGCGTCATAGGCAAATTGCGTGATGGGGCGCGTAGCATACCGGCAATGCTGCTAGGGCCTGGGGCTTTGGGCCTACACTGCGCCCTGCCCCTAGAATCGGCCGCCACAAGGATTTGCTATGTCACTATTTCGCCGCCCCGATTACCACTCTGAAGCTAGCTTATTTATTGACCAGTTCAAAGCCAACCGGCCGGCACTGGAAGCGCAGCAAAGGGCGGGGCGCGCACTGCTCTGGGACCTGAGCCTGGACCGCAGCGCGCAAGCGGGCTACCGCGAGGCCAAGGTGGCGCAAAAGCCTTACGTTTATCAAACCAAGTCGGACCAGTAAGCCCGTCATTTCCCAGTTTGACCCTGCCAGTACCAAACCGGGTGATCATCCCGTTATCCCGCTATGAACCGCAGCGCTAATTCCCTGCCTATGGAAATCGATGCATTGGTGGACGGCTCGCCCGCGTTGGTTGACCATGTAGCCGTGGCCCGCCTGTACGGCGAGCCCCTGTTCGCCATGCCGCTGGATTTATACATCCCGCCGGACGCGCTAGAGGTGTTCCTAGAAGCCTTTGAGGGGCCGTTGGACTTTTTGCTCTACCTGATCCGTAAGCAAAATTTCAATATTTTGGACATTCCCATGCTCAGCGTGACGCGGCAGTACCTGGTCTATGTGGACCAGATCCGCAAGCGCAACCTGGAACTGGCAGCCGAGTACCTGCTGATGGCGGCCATGCTGATCGAGATCAAGTCGCGTATGCTTTTGCCACCCAAGAAAAGTGCTGAGGGCGAAGAGCCCGAAGACCCGCGTGCCGAGCTGGTGCGCCGCCTGCTGGAATACGAGCAAATCAAACGCGCCGCTGCCAATCTCAACACAGTGCCCCAATTCGGGCGTGATTTCCTGAAAGCTGCGGTCTATGTGGACCAAAGCATTGCCGTGCGCTTTCCCGATGTGGAGGTGGTGGATTTGCAGGAAGCCTGGCGCTCCATGGTGCAGCGGGCCAAACTGGTGCAGCACCACAAAATCAGCCGCGCCGAACTCTCGGTGCGCGAACACATGAGCATGGTGCTTAAAAAATTGCAAGGCAAGCGCTTTGTGGGCTTTGAAGATTTGTTCGACCCGCAACTAGGTCTGTCGGTGCTGGTGGTGACCTTTATCGCTATGCTCGAACTAGCCAAAGAAACGTTGATTGAAATCACCCAGGCTGAAGCCTATGCGCCGATTTATGTGCGTCTGGCCTTTACCCAGAGCTAAATCCGTCACCGCCCACCTCTGCCTCACTGGAGATACCGTATGGTCACCAATACGCCCGCCGAATCCGAAGCCAGCGCCAGCCAGCTCGGTGGCACACCCTATGGCACACTGCCACCGGCCTCACCGATGGCCAGCCGCAAGCCGATCAGCCTGCCGCGCATTTTGGAAATGCGCAGCCGGGGCGAAAAAATCACCATGCTGACGGCCTACGATGCCACCTTCGCTGCCGTGGCCGATGCCGCCGGGGTGGAATGCATTTTGATAGGCGACTCGCTAGGCATGGTCTGCCAGGGTTTGCACAGTACGGTGGGCGTCAGCCTGGAGGACATGCGCTACCACACGGCCAGCGTGTCGCGCGGTTTACGGCGTGCGCAGGGCACGGCCTGGCTGATTGCGGATTTGCCCTTTGGCTCCTACCAAGAGTCCAAAGAACAGGCGTTTCGTAGCGCCTCAGTTCTGATGCAGGCCGGGGCCCATATGATTAAATTAGAGGGCGGCGGCTGGACCACCGAGGTGGTGCGTTTTTTGGTCGAGCGCGGCATTCCGGTCTGTGCGCACCTGGGCCTGACGCCGCAAACGGTGCACGCTCTGGGCGGCTACCGGGTGCAGGGCCGCACCGGCGCTGCTGCCGATGTACTCAAACAGCAAGCCCATGCGCTGGAAGACGCAGGCGCGTCCATGTTGGTGCTGGAGATGGTGCCCGCTGATGTGTCCGCCGATCTCACGCAGGCGCTGCAACACTGCGCCACCATAGGCATAGGCGCAGGCAAAGACACGGCCGGCCAGGTGCTGGTGCTGCACGATATGCTGGGCGTGAGCCTGGGCAAGATGCCTAAGTTTGTGCGCAATTTCATGGCCGATGGCGGCTCCATCCGCAGTGCGATGGAGGCCTACGTGGCGGCGGTCAAAGACGGCAGCTTCCCGGTCAACGCGCTACACGCCTGGTAAGACAAGGGAATAGATGCGCATCGTCAACAGCCTGCCCGCGCTGGCAGAGGCCTTGCAGGCCTACCGGCACCCTTCGGTAGTGCCCACCATGGGCAATTTGCACGAAGGACATCTGGACCTTGTGCGCATAGCCAAGCCTTTGGGCGATGTGCAACTGACCACGATTTTTGTCAATCGATTGCAGTTCGGGCCGAACGAAGATTTCGATACCTACCCGCGTACTTTTGAAGCCGATTGCGCGCAACTAGAAGCCGCGGGTTGCGACCTTTTGTTCGCGCCCACTGAGGCCACACTCTACCCCGAGCCCCAAGGCTTTAAGGTGACGCCACCGGCCGAATTGGCCGATGTGCTCGAAGGCCAGTTTCGCCCCGGCTTTTTTGCTGGGGTCTGTACTGTGGTGCTCAAGCTGTTAGCTTGCACCCAGGCGCGTACTGCGGTATTCGGTAAAAAAGATTACCAGCAGCTAATGGTGATACGCCATATGGTGCGCCAGTTCAATTTGCCGGTGGACATTGTGGGTGTGGACACACGCCGCGCGCCGGATGGACTGGCCATGTCCTCGCGCAATGGCTACCTGAGCGCAGCGGAGCGGACGCAGGCGCCGCAATTGCATGCGGTCCTGGAACAAATGGCCCAAGCGGTGCGCGCCGGTCGTACCGACTTCGAGGCGCTGCAAGTACAAGCCCTCAACACGCTGACCGCACAAGGCTGGAAAACAGACTATCTAGCGCTGCGCGGACAAGCCGATTTAGGCGCACCGCAAGCCGGTCAGGCCTTGGTGGTGTTAGCCGCTGCGCGCCTGGGCCGCACGCGGCTGATTGACAACCTCGAAACCTAAGCCCACGGCGCTATTTGCCTAGCTGCCGTATCCGATCATCGCCTTGACTTCCAAAAAGTCGTGTATGCCCCAGTCGGCGTATTCGCGTCCGTTGCCTGACTGTTTGTAGCCGCCAAAAGGCGCGTAAATATCCCAGTCCGGGTAGTTGATGTTGACCTGGCCGGCGCGCAATTGACGCGCCACGCGGCGCGCATGCTCCAGGTTTTCCGATTGCACAAAAGCGGCCAGACCAAACTCGCTGTCGTTGGCAATCTCTATCGCCTCGGCCTCGCTGTCATAAGGCATGATGGCCAGCACCGGTCCGAAGATTTCTTCACGGGCAATCGTCATATGGCGATTGACGTTGCCGAACACGGTGGGCCGCGCGTAATAGCCGTGCGTAAGGCCTTCGGGCTTGCCAGCACCACCTGCCACCAGCACCGCGCCTTCGGCGATGCCGATCTCGATCATGCGCTGCACTTTGGTGTATTGCATTTCGCTGACCAATGGGCCCATGGTCGTGCCTTCGGCGCGCGGGTCGCCCACCACTTGTTCAGCCGTGACCGCAGCAGCAATCTCCAGCGACTTGGCGTGCAGAGCGCGCGGCACCAGCATGCGCGTGGGCGCATCGCAGGACTGGCCGGTATTGCTCATACAGCTTTCCACGCCTTTGCGCACGGCGGTTTCAAGGTCGGCGTCTTCCAAAATAATATTGGGGGACTTGCCGCCCAGCTCTTGGGCCACGCGCTTGACGGTATCAGCTGCCGTTTTGGCCACCATCACGCCGGCGCGGGTGGAGCCGGTGAAGGACACCATGTCCACTTCTTTGTGGGCCGCCATGACTTGTCCGACCGAGGGGCCGTCGCCATTGACCATGTTGTACACACCGGCGGGCACGCCGGCGCCGTGCATGATTTCGGAAAACACAATGGCGCTGATGGGCGCTATTTCGCTGGGCTTGAGCACCATGGTGCATCCCGCTGCCAAGGCCGGCGCCACTTTGCAGATGATTTGGTTGAGCGGCCAGTTCCAGGGGGTGATCAGTGCGACCACGCCAATGCCCTCTTTCATGATGCGGGTGGCGCCACGCTGGTGTTCAAACTCGTAGCTTTCTAGCGAGGCTATGGTGGCCTCTAAATGCACCCGCCCGGCCCAAGTCTGGGCATCGCGCGCCCAGGCCAGCGGTGCACCCATTTCGTCCGATACGGCCTGGGCAATCTCTTCGGCGCGTTCGTTGTACAAAGCCAATATGCGGCGCAGCAAGGTCAGGCGCGTGGCCTTATCGGTCTGCGTGAAGGCGGGGAAGGCGGCACGCGCGGCGGCCACGGCTTTGTCCACATCAGCGGCACTGCCCATGGAGATCTGGGTGTAGGCCTGCTCGGTGGCCGGGTTGATGACATCGAGGCTGCGGGCCACCGTGGGCTCAACCCAGGCGCCGTTGATATAAAACTCTTGGTGGTGGGACATGGTGTGCTGGTGCGCAATACGCGTTATCGGGTGTGAGGGATTGAAGAGCAGAGAAGGTTAGCAGAGATCGCCCGTCGTAGGCGATAGCCAAAGCGCCACCGACTGCACCGGTGACGACGGCTTGTGCAGGAGTAGCTGCTGTGAGCACATGAGGCGCTAGGATGCAGCACCAGACCCGATTGGAGACGCACCAATGCATGCCCAGGACTTTGCTTCCCCGACTGTAAGCGCCCTACGCGCCGACCTAGCCCTGGCGCTGCGCGCCGCCGCCCACCATGGCCTGGCCGAGGGCGTGTGCAACCACTTCAGTATCGAACTGCCCGATAGCAGCGGCCGCTTTTTGCTCAACCCGCGCGGCCTGATGTGGAGCGAAGTGCAGACCGATGACATTGTGATGATTGATGCCCAGGGGCAGGTGCTGGCCGGGCGGCATGCCGTCGAGCCCACCGCCATGTTTATTCACGCGGCGATGCATCGTATCGCCCGTAAAGCCTGCGTGCTGCACACCCATATGCCCTATGCCACGGCGCTTACCCTAACAAGTGCCCGGGCGCTGGACACACGCCTGTCGCAAAACGCGATGCGCTTTCATGGTCGGGTGGCGGTTGACGCGCAGTACCAAGGCTTGGCGCTAGACGTAGGCGAAGGCGAGCGTATCGCCCACGCCATGCAGGGTGCGGACATTGTTTTTTTGGGTAACCACGGCGTGGTAGTGTGCGCGCAGCGGATGGACTACGCCTACGACGATTTGTACTACCTGGAACGCGCATGCTTGGTCGAGGTGCTGGCCCGCCAAAGCGGCCTGCCACTGGAACCGGTGGACGAAGCCCTAGCGGCCAATGTAGCTGCGCAAACGCGGGGCGAGCAATTGCAAGCCGAATTGTTTTTCAAGGCCTTGGGACGCAAACTTTGAGCGTTTTGATCCCTGAGCAGGCAAGCAAAGTCTTACAAAAAACGGTCAAGTATGCGCTTGCTATGCGTATCGAGCGCCTTTTGATCGGGCACCAAATAGTGGATGCCATGGGCGTCGGCCACCAAGAGGCTGCGGCCGGTGCCGATGCGGCGTATGTCCTCGTCGCCGCGCAACACAAATTCGGTCCGGCCCCGGTCGGTTTCCACTGTCCAGGTGCAAGGCGTTGAAAAGCTGCTCACCTCCAGGATGCGGTGCAACTGCGGCATGAATTCGCGGCGTGCCAACTCATCCTCGATCAGACTTTGGTAGGCGGCGGGCAAATCCCCCAGGCGGTCCACCCAAGCCACTTCGTGGCCTTCGGTGCTGAGCAAAGAAATGCCTTCGCCTGGCGCCAGTATGGGAAACGCGCGTACCGGCAACACCCCGGCAAAGCGCTCACCCTGCGCATTGGTTAGGATCAGTTTGCCAAATTCCGTGCGCTCCAGCACAAAAGAAGTTTGCTTGAGGGGCGCGCTCATACCGCACCCCCGAGCACCGCTAATTGCGCATCGGCATTGCGCGCCTGGGCCTGGTACAAATTGAAATACGCGCCCTCTTGCTGCATCAGCGCATCGTGCGTACCTTCTTCCACCACCTGGCCCCGGTCCAGCACCACCAATCGGTCGGCACGGTGCAGCGTGGACAGGCGGTGTGCGATGGCAATCGTGGTGCGGCCTTGCACCAAATTCTCAAGCGCTTTTTGAATTTCTTTTTCAGTTTCTGAGTCGACCGAGGACGTAGCCTCGTCGAGTATCAAAATGCGCGGGTCAATCAGTAGCGCCCGCGCGATCGAGATACGCTGGCGCTCACCGCCGGAGAGGCCTTGGCCGCGCTCGCCCACCATAGAGTCATAGCCATGGGGAAGGCGCAAAATAAATTCATGGGCATGCGCGGCGCGCGCGGCGGCCATGATCTCGGCGCGACTGGCATCGGGTTTGCCATAAGCAATGTTGTCGGCGATCGTTCCGAAGAACAAAAATGGCTCTTGCAAGACCAGCCCAATATTGCGACGAAAGTCGCTGATGGCATAGGAGCGTATATCCACGCCATCTACCAAAATCGCGCCCTCGGACACATCGTAAAAACGGCAAATCAAATTTACCAAAGTGCTTTTTCCTGAACCGCTGTGCCCCACCAAGCCGATCATTTCGCCCGGCGCAATGGACAAGCTAATGCCACGGTTGACCGCGCGGTTACCGTAGCGAAACCCCACTTCGCGCAGATCGATACGTCCCTGCACACGGCCCACGCGCACCGGGTTTTGAGGCTCAGGCACGCTGGAGACATGGTCCAGAATATCAAAAATGCGCTTAGCTGCCGAGGCCGATTTTTGGGTCACTGACACAATCCGGCTCATGGAGTCAAGGCGCCCGTAAAAACGGCCTATGTAGGCGATAGCTGCCAGCAGCATACCCACGGTGATTTGCCCGTGCGCCACCTGGTAAATGCCAAAGCCCCAGACCACTAGCAAGCCCAGTTCGGTCAGCAAAGATACCGAGGGCGAAAACAAGGACCAGATTTTGTTGATGCGGTCATTGACCACCAGGTTGTATCGGTTGGCATCCCGAAAACGTGCGGCCTCGCGCTGCTCTTGGGCAAAGGCTTTGACCACGCGGATACCCGGAATCGTATCGGCCAGCACATTGGTGACTTCCCCCCAGACGCGGTCAATTTTTTCAAAACCGGTGCGCAGGCGATAGCGTACATAGTGAATCATCCAGCCGATAAATGGGAGCGGCACCAAAGTAATGAGCGCCAGCCAGGGGTTCATAGAAAACAAGATCACCGCCGTCATAGTGATCATCACCACATCGCTGGCAAAGTCTGTCAGGTGCAGCGATAAATACACCGCTATTCGGTCACTCTCGGTGCCTACGCGCGAAAGCAAATCACCGGTGCGCTTGCCACCGAAATACTCCAGCGAGAGTTGCAGCAAATGGTCGTAGGTGGTGGTGCGTAAATCAGCGGCGATACGCTCAGAGGCCAGCGCCAGGATATAGGTCTTGGCCCAGCTCAGCACCCAGGCCACCAGGCCCGAGGCCAGCAGGCCGGCCAGGTACCAGGCAATTTGGGAGCGCTCCACGTGCTGCCCGTTTTGCAGCGGAATGAGCACCTCATCGACAAGCGGAATAGTCAGGTAAGGCGGGACCTGGCTGGCGGCGGTGCCCAGCAACATCAGGACAAAGCCCCACAGCAATTGGCCGCGGTAGGGCCTGGCAAAGCGCCATAAGCGCAGCAGCGTCCAGGTCGAAGGCGGGGTATGCACCACCTTGGTACAGACCGAACATTCTTCGGCCTCCGGGTCCAGCAACGCCTTGCAACTGGGGCACAGGGCCTGGTCCGGGACGGGCACCGGGACGCCGCTTAAAGCGCTGTTGTGGCGGGCGCTAAATTGGTCCACCAAACGCAAAGCGTGCAGGTTATGGCCCAAAGTGAAGCGCCAATGCGCCAACCGGCTTTGTTCGTCCTGCAATTGCAGGTGCCCCACGCCGGCGTGGTCGTGGTGCTCCAGGCGCAGGCCCGGCCGGTAATCCCAGCTTTGCGCGCCTGCAGTCTGCACGCTGAGCAAGCGCTTATCGGTGGCCACCAGCACACTGGGCACAAAGCGCATGTGGGCGTCCAGGTCAACCTCCAGCAGCGCACAAACGTTTTCATCATGTGAGAGCTGCGCCGCGAGCGCATCGTGCCAAGCTGGGGGAATATTCACTGCGCCCAAGGGGCCGGGCGCTTGCTTGTGATTCATGGAAATGCCAAATTGAAAAGTAAAAAACTGCCGGTTACACGGCCCCTAGGCCGGTGGCGCACCGCGTCCAAACCCCCTACTATGCCTGAGCCTGGGCTAGCATCCCATGGGAGCGCAGCGCTTTCGGCGAGAATACACAACGCACGACGAACCAGCCCGGTGGACTTGAACTTCCGCTCCCACGCATGACGCGCCAGAAAAAAATCGATATTTTGCGGGTGAATCACCTGCGCGGACCCAATATCTGGACCTACCGGGCAGTCATCGAGGCATGGGTGGACATTGGGGCCCTGGAAGATTTTCCGTCTAACACTTTAGTCGGCTTCTACGAGCGCCTGACCGCTTACCTACCAGGACTGATAGAGCATGAATGCAGCCCCGGGGTGCGTGGCGGCTTTTTGCAGCGCCTCCAAGAGGGCACCTGGGCGGCCCATATTTTGGAACATGTCTGCCTGGAGTTGCAAAACATGGCCGGCATGCGCACTGGCTTTGGTAAAGCGCGCCAAACCTCGCAAACCGGTGTGTACAAAGTGGCCTTTCGCACCCGGCAGGAAGATGTGGGTCGACGCGCTTTGCATCTGGGGCGCGATTTGGTAGAGGCGGCCATCCATTACACACGCTTTGATGTAGCCCAGGCAGTGCAAGAACTGCACGACATGGTGGACTCGCTCTGCTTAGGGCCGAGCACTGCACACATTGTCGATGCCGCCACTGCGCGCGGCATACCGCATACGCGCCTGACCGATGGAAATTTGGTGCAGCTAGGTTACGGCATCGCGCAGCGGCGTATCTGGACGGCCGAGACCGATCAGACCAGCGCGATTGCTGAAGAGATTGCCAGTGACAAAGACTTGACCAAGTCTTTGCTAAAGGCCTGCGGCGTTCCAGTGCCCGAGGGCGAACTCGTGCAAAGCGCCGATGCCGCATGGCAAGCGGCGCAAAGTCTGGGATTTCCGGTGGTGCTCAAGCCCTACGACGGTAACCATGGACGAGGCGTTTCCCTAGATCTATCCACGCAAGCAGAGGTACGCGCTGCCTACCAATTGGCGCATCGCAAAGGCGGCGGTAGCGTAATCGTAGAAAAATTCATAGCGGGAGACGAACACCGCTTGCTGGTCGTCGGTAAACGTGTAGTGGCTGCGGCGCGCGGGGAATTGCTGCATGTTCGAGGCGATGGCCTGTCCACCATTGACCAATTGGCTGACCAGCAAATCAATAACGATCCACGGCGCGGGCGTGGCGAGGGGTCTCCGCTGAACGTTGTGGTGCCCAGTGAAAATGCTGAAGTGATTTTGGAGCTTGAGCGCGTGGGCCTCAACCCCCAATCGATTCCCCCAGCGGATCAACGCGTTCTGATCCAACGCAACGGCAATGTCGCCCTGGATGTCACCGACCAGGTGCATCCCAGTGTGGCCGCTGCTGCTGCATTGGCGGCCAGAGTGGTGGGGCTGGATATCGCAGGCGTGGATATGGTCTTGCAAGACTGCAGCCAGCCATTGAACTGCCAGCGCGGCGCGGTAATCGAAGTCAACGCCAGCCCCGGCCTGCTAGCCCATATCAAACCGGCCAATGGCCCGGGCCAAGCGGTCGGCACGGCCATCATCGGCCACTTGTTTGACAGCAAGCAAGACGGGCGTATCCCGATTGTCGGCATCACCGGCACCCAAAACACCGGCCGCATGGCACGCCTGGTGGCCTGGCTGGTGCACATCAGTGGCAAGCATGTGGGCCTGGCCTGCAGCGAAGGTTTGTACCTGGACAGCCGCAGGCTAGACGCAGCAGACAGCAGCAACTGGGACGCGGGCCAGCGCATTTTGATGAACCGTTCGGTGCAGGCTGCAGTGTTTGAAAACCCTTGCACCACGATACTGGGCCAAGGACTGGCCTACGATAAATGCCATGTGGGCGTGGTCACCGATGTCAGCTGGCACGAGAGTCTGCGCGATTTCGACATTCTGGATGCCGAGCAAACTTTCAAGGTCGCGCGCACCCAAGTGGATGTGGTATTGCCCAGCGGCACGGCTGTTATCAATGCGATGGACGCACAGGCGCTCGAACTGGCCGAACTCTGCGATGGTCGCGTCATCTTCTACGCGCCCTCGCCCGAACACCCCACGCTGCTGGCACACCGCGCGCAAGGCCATCAGGTGGTATGGCTGCGCGAGGGCCATATCGTGCTGGCCCATGGCGCGCAAGAAAGGCCTTTGCTGCGGCTCGATAGCTTAAAGCCTGCCAAAGCGGAGCAACCCGAGATGGTAATGGCCGCAGTGGCCGCTGCCTGGGCCCTGGACATCACGCCGGAACTCATTGCTGCGGGATTGCGCACCTTCGAGTCCAATCCGCAAAAAACGCCTTACTAACGCCCCCATCCCCCTACGCTGAGCTGCACTACGAACCACGCCCATGGAAGTCACCCGCATTCGCGCCCTGCGCGGTCCCAACCTCTGGAGCCACCATACGGCTATCCAAGCTGTCGTCACCCTCGCTCCTACGCAATGGGATATCGCGGACATGCAGGGCTTTGAGACCCGGCTGCGCGCGCGCTTTCCTGAAATCAGCTCCTTTCAGCCCACGGGCCACGAGGACACAGTGCCCTTGGCCCGGGTTCTCGAACTAGCAACTTTGGGCTTACAGGCCCAGGCCGGTTGCCCGGTGACCTTTAGCTGCACCAAGCCAACCATGGAAACCGGTGTGTTTCAAGTGGTGGTGGAGTACAGCGAAGAAGCCGTCGGGCGCTTAGCGCTGGAGTTGGCGCAAAGCCTGTGCCATTCGGCCCTGGACGACACGCCTTTTGACCTTGCCAGCGTACTGCACCAGTTGCGCGAACTCGACGAAGACGTGCGCCTGGGTCCGAGCACTGGCTCGGTGGTGAACGCTGCGCTGGCACGCAATATTCCCTACAGCCGCATGACCGACGGCAGCATGGTGCGCTTTGGGTGGGGCAGCAAACAAAGACGTATCCAAGCGGCCGAAATCGATGCCACCAGCGCGATCGCCGAAGCTATCGCACAAGACAAAGAACTCAGCAAGCGCTTGCTGCATGCCGCGGGCGTGCCGGTGCCGCGCGGCCGCGCCGTACGCGATGCGGACGACGCCTGGAAAGCCGCGCAAGAAGTCGGCTTGCCCGTGGTCGTCAAGCCCCTGGACGGCAACCAGGGCAAGGGCGTGACGGTCAACATCCTGAACGAGTCGCACCTGCGCGCAGCCTATGCGGTAGCTACCGAGTTTCGTGACACCGTGCTGGTAGAGCGCTATATGCCAGGCAATGACTTTCGCCTGCTGGTGGTGGGTGACAAATTGGTGGCCGCAGCGCGGCGCGACCCGCCCAAAGTCGTGGGCGACGGCGTGCATACCGTGGCGCAGCTGGTGGATATGGTCAATGCCGATCCGCGCCGCGGCGACGGGCATGCCACCTCGCTCACCAAAATCCGATTTGACGATATTGCCCGCAGTTGCTTGCGCGCACAAAGCTTTGAAGCCGACACAATCCCGCAAAAAGGCCAGCGCGTCAATTTGCGAAATAACGCAAATTTGTCCACGGGCGGCTCAGCTACCGATGTCACCGACGACGTACACCCCGATGTGGCGGCCCGTGCGGTTACTGCAGCACACATGGTGGGTTTGCACATTTGCGGCGTGGATCTGGTGTGCGACAGCATCTTGCGGCCCATTGAGGAACAAGGTGGCGGCGTAGTAGAAGTGAATGCCGCGCCAGGCTTACGCATGCACCTGAGCCCTTCCTTTGGTAAAGGCCGGCCAGTGGGTGAAGCCATCATGTCCAGCCTGTTCAAAAACGGGCAGGATGGCCGCATACCCGTGGTGGCTGTCACCGGCACCAACGGCAAAACTACAACAGTACGCCTGATTTCGCACTTACTGGCCCAGCAAGGCTGGTGTGTCGGCATGACCAATACCGATGGCGTCTATGTGGATGGCCATTGCATTGATACCGGCGACTGCAGCGGCCCCAAGAGCGCGAAAAACGTATTGCACCATCCGGATGTC
>CAMBFN010000048.1 GCA_945865425.1 Comamonas sp. lk
ACCGAGCAGGGTTGCGAGTTGATCAGCCGTGGCGTGCCCGTCGAGCCCGATGCCATCGAAGCTTTAATGCGCGCCTAGACCATGGCGTGCAGGCAAACCCGTTTTTGTTGTGGCTTGCTGGTCTTGCTGGCAGCGCACTTGGGTGCGCAAGAGCTACCGCAAAATCCGACCGCGACCTCTACCTCGACAACGCCCGCCGCAGCCGCGCAAGACCCCAGGCAATTGCAAAGCAGTCCGGCGCCCGCGCGCCCCCCAGGGAAAGCACCGCAGCCGCAAAACGTGCTCAAGCCAGTTGAAATTCGCGCCAACTTGGAAAGCGATACTCGGCGCTTGTCCACCGCCGCAAAAATCATCATAGGCCGCGAAGAGATAGAGCGTTATGGCGATAGCTCCATGGGCGAATTACTCAAGCGCTTACCCGGCATTACCAGCAGCGGCAGACCCGGGCGTGGCGGGCCACCGGCCATGCGGGGTCTGGGCAGTGGCTACACACAAATCATGATTGACGGCGAGCGCGCGCCGCGCGGCTTTTCCCTGGAGGATATCTCGCCCGAGCAGGTGGAACGCATCGAAATCATGCGCGCGCCCACCGCCGAGACTGGTGCGCGAGCGATTGCCGGCACCATCAACATCATCACCCGTGGCGGCTATGTCAAATACCTCAACAACCTCAATGGGGGCGCCAGCCTGGAGAACGGTAAAGTGGCTCCCGGCGCTTCCTGGTCGCGCAGCGATACGGTAGATGGCATGTCCTACAGTTTGACTTTGTCTGCCGCGCGCATGGAGCGGGCTAACGACGAAAGCAAAACTACGGTGACCGAGAGCCTGGCTCGGCCGCAGGCGTCCACGGTTTTGCAAACCATGCAGGAAGTGGCGCGCGCGCAAAGCCAGCGCGACATGTTGCATGCCAACGGGAGATGGCAATGGGGCGGCACGGGCAGCGACAGCCTGGTGCTTACGCCTATGTTGATCATGAGCCACAACCAGGGCCAGTCCAGCAGCACACTCACCCAAAGCGGCGGGGTTTTGCCCTATGCATTGAGCGATACGGCCAGCGACAACCGCTTTTCCATGTTGCGACTGGGCACGAGTTGGAGCAGGCGCATGGACGATGGCGCGCGTCTTTTGCTCAATAACAACCTGGGCCACAGCACGTGGAACAACGATGCCAACACTTTGCAAAGCGGTGGCGCCAATAGCAGGCTGCCCTTGTCGCAGGAGTCGGTGCAAACGGATACCACCTGGAATAGCAGCGCCAAATACTCTTTGCTGATTGCCGAGAAACACAGCCTGGTCAGCGGCCTGGAGCTGGAGATGAACCAGCGCGAACAAAGCGCCAGCAGCTTGCGTGACGGCCAAAATCCGCTCAGCGATTTTGACGGTGATGTGTCCGCAAGCAGCCTGCGCGTGGCCTTGTACACGCAGGATGAATGGGATATCAATCCGCAGTGGGCCGCCCATGCCGGCCTTCGCTGGGAAGGCATCAATACCAGCGGTTCCGCCGGCCAGGGCCAAGCCACGGTCAGTAACCAGAGTGCGGTGCTTACGCCCTTGTTGCATGCTGTGTGGCGGCCCGACCTGGCCTCCAAAGACCAAATCCGCGTCAGCCTGACGCGCAGTTACCGCTCGCCCGATCTGGGGCGCCTGATTGCACGCCCCACCATCAACCGCTTTTTTCCCGACCGCGGCGCCAACAGCGCCCTGCACCCCGACAGTGCAGGCAACCCGGATTTGCAAGCCGAATTGGCCATGGGCATAGACACCGCTTACGAACACTATTTACCCGGCGGTGGTTTGCTCAGTGCCAATGTGTTTGTGCGTCAGATTGACAACTTGATGCGCTCGCAAACCGCGCTGGAAAACGTATCCTGGGCAGATGTGCCGCGCTGGGTTTCGCGTATGCAAAACGTAGGCAGTGCGATCACCAGCGGCTTGGAATTGGAAGCCAAATTCCGCTTGCGTGAAATCTATCTTGAAGCACCTGCAGTGGACCTGCGTGCCAATATGAGCCTGTTGCAGTCGCGCTTGACTTCGCTCAACGGCCCCAACAACCGGCTGGAGCAGCAACCGGATGGCACGCTGAACCTGGGGGCAGACTACCGCCTAAGCGGCCTGCCATTGCGTCTGAGCGGCAATGTCAACTGGACGCCCGGCTATACCACCCGCCTAGCTGATGATCGTGAGATTTGGCAAGGCGACAAATGGGTGCTCGATGCCTCAGCCCTTTGGGTATTGAGCCCGAGCGCCCAATTGCGGCTGTCTGCCAGCAACCTGCTGGCGCGTGACTACCTGAGTGGCGGCAGCCTGCGTTCAACGCAAACCAATGGTCTGCCAAGCCTTGACACCTCCCAAAACTCAGCGCCCAGCTACCTCAACCTGCAAGCCAGGCTGGAACTTAAGCTCTAAACCTTGCCCTGTTGTGCCGACCTTGGAGCGGGCCACCAGCGGACGTATCTGCCCCAATAGCGATAGACCTGATCAAATGATTGCCAAGCTTGAAGCCGCTTTTGCGCAGGCGGTGCCGGCCGCCCAAGCGCGCCGGCGTAATTTGGAGACGGTGCAATAACGTTTTGCCACCCTGACCAAGGCGCAAGAACGCCATGCCCGGCACTACCAATTGGTTTTGGCTACATTAGCCGCCTGATTGCGCAGTCTGCCTCCAACGCAGACCTGATGAATGTTGATTCAAGAGAAAACCCTATGAAAACCTATGTATGTATCGTGTGCGGATTTGTATATGATGAAGCAGCCGGCCGGCCTGAAGACGGCATCGCGCCGGGCACCGTGTGGGCTGATGTGCCCGGCAGCTGGGCCTGTCCCGATTGCGGTGTCGCCAAGGCCGACTTTGAACTGGTCCCGGTGTGAGCGATATTTCTATGCAAGGCTCCGCCACCAGCACTGACGTGCCGCAGGCTTTGCCTTTGGCCATCGTCGGCGCAGGCCTGGCTGCCTGGACCGTGGTGCGCGAGCTGCGCAAGCTCGATGCCCAGCGTCGTATCGTGATGCTCAGCAGCGACAGCGCGGATTTTTATGCCAAGCCCACGCTGTCCAACGCCCTGGCCCAAGAGCGCTCGGCAGATCAGTTGGTCACCACGCCGGCGGCCAAAATGGCCGAGACGCTACAAGTGCAATTGCTGCCGCATACCCAGGTGCTCAGCCTAGACACGGCGGCGCGCACACTCAGCTATGAGGATGCGACGGGCCAGGCGCGCAGCTTGCTGTACGGCGACCTGGTACTGGCCACCGGCGCTGACCCGATACGGCTGCCCATGGCGGGTAGTGCGGCGGCGCAGGTCCAATCTGTCAACCATTTGCAAGACTTGGCCCGTTTCCACCAGGTGCTTGGGGCGGCACCCAAAACTGTCTTGGTCATAGGCGCTGGCTTGATTGGCTGCGAATTCGCCAACGACTTGCTAATCGGCGGCTATGGCGTGCACGTGGTCGACCCATCGCCCCGGCCCTTGGCCTTGCTGCTGCCCGCCGCCGCGGGCGAACAGTTACAAGAAGCTTTGCAAGGGAAAGGCGTGACCTGGCATCTAGGCACCACGGTGCAGAGCCTGGATTCAGATGCCTCCTCGGGGCGCTTGCAGGCGACTTTGGCGGATGGCAGCAACTTGCAGGTGGATGCGGTATTGAGCGCCGTGGGCTTGCGCGCAAATACTGCGCTGGCCGGCGCGGCGGGCATGGCCTGCGAGCGCGGCATCGTGGTGGACGCGCATCTGCAAACCAGTGCTGCCCATGTCTATGCCTTAGGTGACTGCGCGCAATATGCCAGTGCCGGTGCGCGTGTGCTGCCCTATGTGATGCCCATCATGAACGCGGCCAAAGCCCTGGCCGCGACGCTCGCCGGGCAGCCTACGCAACTGGTATTTCCCTTGATGCCGGTGGCGGTGAAAACGCCGGCACTTCCCATCGTGGTGGCGACGCCTCATCCGGCCCTGAGCGGACAGTGGACGCAAGACGCGGGCTTAGAGGCCGCAGCGGGTGGTGTCTGGCGTTTTGTCGATGCTGCCGGGCAGCAACGCGGCTTTGTGCTCACGGGCAAACAAAGTTCACGGCGAATGGAGTTGACAAAAACCACGCTGCTATAGCGCGCGGCGTGGGGTATTGAAGGGCAGGCGCTCAACCCAAGTCCGGATAGGCCGTCGGGATTTGGGTCAGCTAGACCCCCTGACTACAATCGGCCCCCTCACAAGCAGATCGCCCCAGCTGCAAGCAGGCCGGTTGGCGCACAAGGAAGCACGATGGCCGACGACGTACCCACATCCCCCCCAAATGCTGCCGATGTGCAGGCAGCTGATAAGCGGGCCGAATTGCGCCGCGCCGCACTCGAGTACCACCAATACCCCAACCCTGGCAAAATTTCCATCGCGCCGACCACGCAGCTGATCAATCAGCACGATCTGGCGCTAGCCTATTCGCCTGGTGTTGCTGCGCCCTGTGAGGAAATCGTCAAAGACCCGAATAACGCCTTCAAGTACACCAGCCGCGGCAACCTAGTGGCGGTCATTACCAACGGTACGGCGGTACTCGGATTGGGCGATATCGGCCCCCTGGCGGCCAAGCCGGTGATGGAGGGCAAGGCGGTTTTGTTCAAAAAGTTCGCCGGTATCGATGTGTTTGACATCGAGATCAATGAAAAGCACGACCTGGACAAGCTCGTGGACATCATTGCCTCTTTAGAGCCCACCTTTGGCGGTATCAACCTGGAGGATATCAAAGCGCCGGATTGTTTTTACGTGGAGCGCCAGTTACGCCAGCGCATGAAGATACCAGTGTTCCACGATGACCAACATGGCACCGCTATCGTGGTAGGCGCGGCATTGCTCAATGGCCTCAAAGTAGTGGGCAAAGAACTCAAAGATATAAAACTCGTCACCTCCGGTGCGGGTGCCGCCGCGCTGGCGTGCCTGAGCTTGCTGGTCAAACTGGGTGTGCCACGTAAAAACATTTACGTCACCGATTTGGCTGGCGTGGTCTACGAAGGCCGCACTGAGCTGATGGATGCGGACAAGATCGAGTTTTCCCAAAAAACCGACGCCCGCACCCTGCGTGAAGTGATGGTGGGGGCCGATGTGTTTCTGGGTCTATCCGCAGGTGGCGTGCTCAAGCCCGATATGGTGCAAAGCATGGCGCCACGCCCCTTGATTTTTGCGCTGGCCAATCCCACACCTGAAATCCTGCCCGAAGAAGTCAAAGCCGTGCGCGATGACGCCATCATGGCCACTGGGCGTAGCGATTACCCCAACCAGGTCAACAATGTTTTGTGTTTTCCCTACATCTTTAGGGGCGCACTCGATGCCGGCGCATCCACCATCACCGTAGAGATGGAAATCGCAGCGGTTTACGCCATTGCCGAATTGGCGCAGGCGGAGCAAAGCGAGGTCGTGGCCGCTGCGTATGCCGGTGAGCAACTGGCTTTCGGCCCCGAGTACCTGATTCCCAAACCTTTTGATCCGCGCCTGATGATCAAAATTGCGCCGGCGGTAGCCAAAGCTGCGGCAGACAGCGGCGTGGCATTGCGCCCGGTAGAAGACTTGCAGGCTTACCGCGAGCAGTTACAAAGCTTTGTGTATGCATCGGGCACCACCATGAAGCCGATTTTTGCAGCGGCGAAAAATGGTTTGAAAAAGCGCGTCGCCTTTGCCGAAGGTGAAGACGAGCGGGTGCTGCGTGCGGTACAAATCATTGTCGATGAAGGCATTGCCATGCCCACGCTCATAGGCCGGCCTGTCATCATCGCCGAGCGCGTCGAAAAATTCGGCCTGCGCCTGCGCCAAGGCCAGGACTATGCCGTGGTCAACGTGGAAAGCGACGAGCGTTACCGCGACTTCTGGCAGACCTACCACCGCATGACCGAGCGCAAAGGCGTGACGGTGCAAGTGGCCAAAATTGAAATGCGCCGGCGCCTGACGCTGATAGGCTCCATGCTGCTGCACAAAGGCTATGTGGACGGCTTGATTTGCGGTACTTGGGGTACCACCGCACTGCACCTGGGCTACATCGATCAGGTCATTGGCAAGCGCCAGGGGGGCAGCGGCGATGTGCCCATTTATGCGTGTATGAACGGGCTCATGCTGCCCGGACGTCAACTCTTTTTGGTGGACACGCATGTCAACTACGACCCCAACGCCGCCGAGTTGGCGCACATCACCATCATGGCGGCCGAAGAAATGATGCGCTTTGGCTTCAAACCCAAGGCCGCCCTGCTCAGCCATTCCAATTTCGGCAGCAGCAATGAGCCCAGCGCCGTCAAGATGCGCCATACCCTGGAAATTCTGCGCCGCGACGCGCCATGGCTAGAAGTGGATGGCGAAATGCATGGCGATGTGGCGCTGGACGGCAATGCGCGGCTGGCGCTTATGCCCAACACCACCCTCTTGGGCGATGCCAATTTGCTGGTGTTGCCCAACATCGATGCAGCCAACATCGCCTACAACCTGCTTAAAACCGCTGCCGGCGGCAATATTGCTATCGGACCGGTTCTGCTCGGCGCAGCCAAGCCGGTGCATGTGCTGACCGCCAGCACGACCGTGCGGCGTATCGTAAATATGACGGCGCTGACGGTGGCTGACGCCAACGCCAATCGCTGAAGTCCACGCCGTGCCCGCCGGGCGCGGCCTATTTTTGTAAAAGAGTGCGCCCGTGAAGCAAAGTTTTCAATTGGATCTCCCTGGGCGTCAACGCGAGCGCTGGCTGGACGCCAGCAAGCACACGGTACGCAAATACGTGGCACGCCAGCGCCGCGCGCCCCTGCCGCAAGGAAGCGACTATTGGGACTTTGCCTGCCGCTTCGGCAGCACCGAGCTGGAATCTACCGAAGTCCACTTTGCCACCCTCATCGCTTTGATGGATGCCGCCGCCGCGCGGGGTGAAAACGCATTTTTCATCAGCATTCGTGGCCACGCGGCGGTACGCGGCCCGCAAACCAAGCCATCAACCAACCTGGCGATAGAGGGCTCGGGGCCAGAGACTCCGGCTTAATAGTCATCTAAGTAAAGTCTCGATGACTTTTTCAGCCAGAATAGCCTACTGAGCTTAGTTTTCAGTACCTAGCAAAAGCCCTTAAGTGCAAACCCTAATATTTTTGGCCGTTAGGCTGTTTGGGTTATTGCCTTTTCCCACCAGATGGGAGACAATCAAGTTGAAGGTTTTTGGTGTTTTTTCGATTGTTGACTGGGTTTTAAGGTGTTTTCGGTGACCAATTCGTTGTCGAAGCCTGTTTGGGGAAGCCGAACTTTTCCCGGATGGTGGAATCTAATGTCCCGCCTTGCCAGGTCCGTGCTGCTTTACAGCAGTCTGCTGATAGCGTTTGCTTCACCTGCACAACAGGATTTCGCAGCCCCGGGCGCCAGCATCTCTGAGCAGGAGCTGCCGGCACAGGGCTTGGAGACTTACCGCAATATTCGAAAAGGTGGACCATTCCCTTTTGGTAAGGATGGTGTGGTATTTGGTAACCGGGAGCGTTTGCTTCCGCTACAAAAACGTGGTTTTTACCGGGAATACACCGTCCGGACTCCTGGGGAACGCAATCGCGGACCTCGAAGAATCGTGTGTGGTGGACCAGCAACAGTACCTGAAGCTTGTTACTACACGGCCGATCACTATGCGAGTTTTCGCAAGATCGTGCCTTGAGTTTTGTTTTTTTGAGAAAGTGAATCGGGGATGGACACGCCACTTCGTACTGTCAGAACGAATATCGTTCAATCGATACGCGCTTTTCGCGTGCCGGACTTGCAGGATGCTGCCCAAGATCTGGGCCAGCATTTTCTGTACGCCAATCTGGGAAGCGCCCAGACCAAGCAAGATGTTTTGGACATGATCGGCGCCCAGTTCATGCTGTCAGCCAATGCTGGCAAGAATTTCGACGCCTTGTATGACAACATGACCGATCCGCTGCACAAATCAGGCCCTCAGCCTGGTTTTTTAGTTGTGCTCGAGCATATTCCGGCCAATGTCAAGTTTGACAAAGAGGCCCGCGAACAGCTACTCGATATCTTCCGCGATACCGCCGATTACTGGGCTGATCGAAAGATACCGTTTAGGTGCTTCTATTCTTTTCTGTAGCCCGTTCTGCACAAACCAGCCAAGCAGAACGGGCGAATCAGGCAAACAGCGGTACCGAGGCACAAAGCGCTGCCGGAACCGATTTAACAGGGATTGCAGAAAAGCTGCCCGGTGATTTTTTAATTGACGTGTCGCCCATGGCTTTGCGGATGAGCAGTCCGTTTAACGCAGGGTACTGGTTAGCGGCGGCATAGCCCGTGGTTGGCCACCTTGGCAGCGCGCGCGCTTGAAAGAAAAAAGCCCGTTTATCGACGGGCTTTTTTGTGACTTCTTTGCTTTACCCTCCAAGCAAATCTAGGTTGCTTCGCAGGCAATGATTGAACCGAGGTATTGCATCGCCTCCTTGAGACTTTGCGCCCGATAAGCTGGGAGATCAGGCTCGCGGCGAATTGCCCACGTGTTCCGCCTGACGGTCCGCGTGGTAGCTGGAGCGCACCATGGCACCAATTGCCGCGTGTTTGAATCCCATGGCGTAGGCCTGCGTCTCAAATTGCTTAAAGGTATCGGGATGCACGTAACGGCGCACCGGTAGGTGGCTGCTCGACGGCGCCAGGTACTGGCCGATGGTCAGCATGTCGATGTTGTGTGTCCGCATGTCCTGCATGACGGCCAAAATCTCTTCGTCGGTTTCTCCCAATCCCACCATCAGACCGCTTTTGGTAGGAATATCGGGAAACTGCACCTTAAATTTCTTTAGCAAATTAAGCGAAAAAAAATAGTCCGAGCCGGGCCGAGCTTCTTTGTACAAGCGCGGCACCGTTTCAATATTGTGATTCATCACATCTGGGGGCGCGCTTTGCAGTATTTTGAGGGCGCGATCATCTCGACCTCGAAAATCGGGGACCAGCACCTCAATGCGGGTAGCCGGTGAAAGTTCGCGGATTTTTTCAATGCACTGCACAAAGTGGCCGGCGCCGCCATCGCGCAAATCATCGCGGTCCACGCTGGTGATCACCACATAGCTTAGCCGCAGCGCTGCAATAGTGCGCGCCAGATTGTCCGGCTCATGCACGTCCAAAGGGTCGGGGCGCCCGTGGCCTACATCGCAAAACGGACAGCGGCGAGTGCATTTGTCGCCCATGATCATGAAGGTGGCCGTGCCCTTGCCAAAGCACTCACCGATATTGGGGCAGGATGCCTCCTCACAGACGGTAACCAGTTTGTTGGCCCGCAAAATGTCCTTGATTTCATAAAAACGGGTGCCACTAGAGGCAGCTTTCACCCTGATCCAATCGGGCTTTTTTAAGACTTCGGCCGCCTGTACTTTGATGGGAATGCGCGCCAGTTTTGCACCCGCTTTTTGCTTGACCAAGGGGTCGTAGGTGGGGGTGGGTGGGCTGGATTGGTGCATGGGGGCTTTCAGGGAGACAGGGCGCTTTGCAAACGTGCAGCGAGTTGTGCCGCGGCTTCTTCCCAAGCGATGGACACGCCGATTGTAGAAAGATCGACGGTGCGAAGGCCTGCGTAGCCACAAGGATTAATCAAATCAAATGGCGCCAGGTCCATGCCCACGTTCAGCGCTACGCCGTGGTAAGTGCAATGGCGGCTCACCTTGATGCCCAGCGCCGCGATCTTGCCCAGTCCGCTGAAATCCGGTGTCGCGCCAGCCGACGAGGGTGGCAGGCGGCTATGGGCACCCGGATCCTCTGGCCGAACATATATGCCGGGCGCTCCGCGTACGCGGTGGCCGGTAACCCCCCAAGCACCGAGGCTGCGGATCAGCGCCTCTTCAATGCGGAAAACATATTCTTTGACGAAATAGCCCGAGCGCCTTAAGTCCACTAGTGGATAGGCGACTACCTGACCGGGACCGTGGTAGGTAATTTGGCCGCCCCGGTCTGTCCGGACAATTGGTATATCTGCAGTGGCCAGCAGGTGCTCGCTGCGACTGGAAATGCCCTCGGTAAAAGTTGGCGGGTGCTCGCAGATCCAAAGTTCATCGGCGGTATGCGCTTGGCGTGCAGCAGTAAAGACCTGCATGGCCTCAAACGTGGGTCGGTAGTCGACCTGGCCCAGCATCACAATCCGCATGGATGCTAAAGATTAAAGGGCAACCTTGACCATCGGGTGTCCGGTCAATGCCAAGTACAAGCCGTCCAGTTGCGCCCGGCTGGTGGCGCGCACGAGCAAGGTAATGCCTAGATATTTTTCGGTCTTGCTGGTCCGCAGTTCCACTTTATGCGCTCCGAATTCAGGGTCAAAATCTTGTGCCAGTCGGACCATGGTGCTCACAAACTCTGGGTGGCGCTGGCCGATAACCTTGACTGGGAAATCACAGGGGTATTCAATCAAGGAGTCGCCCGATACTGCCTGCGCCACAACGGGATTGGTCTGGGAGACAGTAGGGCTTTTGTTCATAGGCAGATTATCGGGCTTGCTTGGATCGCAGTGCCTTGGCATGCCGGATAACAGGTACTTAAATAAAATTGTTATATACTCGAGGGCTCTTATGCATGTTCGGGCGTACCGGGGTGTCAAAAAAAACGACAGAATTTTTAGAGGGTCATTATGACCCTTGGCAGGAAGATTCTGAAGACGACTTTGTTACCCTCAATGCAGCGCAGGCGCAGGCCTTGCGCGAACAGCAACCGGGTTTGTCAGCTTTCCAAGTCGTTGCGCTACAAGCGCTATGCGGTTTGGTTTTTGCGGCGATCGCGGGGCTCCTGAGTACATGGGGCTGGTCGGTCGCGTACGGTGCTTTTGCGGTAGTGATCCCCAATGCCTTTTTGGCGCGCGGGATGACCCGAAAACCTACGTCGATTAACGTATTGTCTGCGGTGACCGCTCTGTTAGTGTGGGAAATGGTCAAGGTGGCTCTAACGCTTGCGATGCTGTTTGGCGCGCCTTGGGTAGTAAAGAATTTGAGTTGGCCCGCTTTATTGGTGGGCTTGGTGTTAACGATGAAAGTGCACTGGTTAACTTTGGCTTACAAGCCCAAGCAATCGGTGACAAACCAAGTCTAGGATCCAGGGAAATATGTCAGCTGAACATGGACCGAATGCCGGTGAGTACATTGGTCATCACCTTACCCATCTGCAAAACAAGCCTATGGGTGGCATTGTTGACTTTTCCGTGTTCAATATGGATTCGCTTTTCTGGGCGATTTCACTTGGCGTAATCGGCTGCCTAGTTATGTGGCTTGCCGCACGCCGCGCAACCTCGGGTGTTCCCGGGCGTTTACAAGCTGCAGTCGAGTTGCTGGTAGAGATGGTGGATGCCCAAGCTAAAAGCATTGTTCACAATGCCGAAAGCCGCAAATTTGTGGCGCCCTTGGCCTTAACGGTGTTCGTCTGGATTTTCATGATGAACGCGATGGACTTGCTGCCTGTGGATCTGATCCCTATGATTTGGGAGGTGCTATTCGTTGCTAATGGCGGCGATGCGCATCATGCCTACATGCGGGTTGTGCCCACTGCTGATTTGTCGGTAGCCATGGGCCTTTCGGTAAGCGTACTTATCATTTCCATCTACTACTGCGTGAAGATCAAAGGTCTGGGTGGCTGGATCCATGAGTTGTTCACCGCACCGTTTGGTGATCATTTCCTCCTTTATCCCTTCAACTTTGCTATGCAGATGATCGAATTCGTCGCCAAGACGGTCTCGCATGGCATGCGACTTTTCGGCAATATGTATGCCGGCGAGCTGATCTTTTTGCTGGTTGCGCTCATGGGTGGCGCCATCTCGATGTCTTTCACCGGTATTGCTTTGTCCATTGGACACATCGTTGCCGGCACCGTGTGGGCGATCTTTCATATTTTGATCATCACGCTTCAAGCCTTTGTTTTCATGATGTTGACCCTCGTGTATGTGGGTCAAGCGCATGATCACCACTGATTTCGTTTTTCGTTTTTTTTAAGGAGCTATCATGGAACAACTCATCGGTTATGTTGCGCTTGCCGCAGGTTTGATCATCGGTCTTGGCGCCGCCGGCGCTTGTATCGGCATTGGCATTATGGGCAGCAAGTATCTTGAAGCCGCTGCGCGTCAGCCTGAATTGATGGGCGAACTGCAGACCAAAATGTTTTTGCTTGTCGGTCTGATTGATGCGGCCTTCATTATTGGGACCGGTGTTGCTTTGTGGTTCACCACGGCCAACCCCTTCCTCGGCCAGATCGCCAATCTGCCCAAGTAATTCCCCTGTTCAGTTACGGCTCAGACCGCCTTGCGGTCACTGCCCTCCGAAGTCATTCGGGAAAGGACGAGAAGTGAGTATTACCGGTACGCTGATTATTCAGATGATTGTGTTCCTGATTTTGGTCGGGTTCACAATGAAATACATTTGGCCTCCACTGGTCAAGGCGCTGGACGAGCGCGCAGAAAAGATTTCGCATGGTTTGGCTGCGGCCGAGCACGCGAAAATTGAACTCTCCAACGTTCACCGCGAAGTCGAAACCAAAATGGCTGCGACCCGTTCTGAGTCGGCGGCAGTGCTGGCTGATGCTGCGCGCCGTGCGCAGCACATCATTGACGAAGCCAAAGCGCGTGCAAGCGAAGAGGGTGCGCGCATTGTTGCTGCCGCCCGTCAGGAGGCATTGCAAGAGGCCGTCAAGGTGCGTGAGTCTTTGCGCCACGATGTCGCTGCATTGGCCGTCAAAGGCGCAGAGCAGATTTTGCGCAAAGAAGTGAACCCGCAAGTGCACGCTGACTTGTTGGAACGCCTCAAGACCGAACTCTAGAGGCTGCTATGGCTGAACTTGCAACCATTGCCCGGCCTTATGCGGACGCCTTGTTTAAGGCGAGTGCCGCGCATTTGCAGGCAACTTCGCAATGGCTTGATGAAGTCGCTGCGCTGGCCGCTGACGCAGAGTTGCTGCGCTTTGCCAGCAACCCGAAGGCGACAAGCGTGCAATTGCTGGATTTGCTGAAGGTAAGCGCTCAGCCTCCGATGGCGGCGCTGGCTGGTAACTTTCTGCATGAGCTGATAGACAACGGCCGCTTGAGCGCATTGCCCGAAATTGCTGCGCAATTTCGCAAGCACATGAACTCGCAATCGGGCGCATCCGATGCCGTGCTCTACAGCGCATTTGCGGTAGATGCGCAGTCGCTCGACAGCGTGCGTCAGACTTTGGAAAAGCGCTTTGGCCGCAAGTTGCACATTACGGTGCAGATCCAAGAAGACCTGATTGGCGGCGTGCGTATTGCGGTGGGTGATGAGGTGCTGGATACCTCAGTCAAAGCCCGCTTGGAACAAATGAAAGTGGCGCTGGCTGCTTAAGCAACCGGTGTCCGGGATTTAGTCTTAACAAGAAAGAGGGAAAGAGTAATGCAACTCAATCCGGCAGAAATTTCCGAGCTCATCAAGAGCCGTATCGAAGGACTCGCGGTCAAGGCCGATGTCCGTAACGAAGGTACCGTGATTTCGGTTACCGACGGTATCGTTCGCTTGCACGGTCTATCCGACGTAATGCAAGGCGAGATGCTGGAATTCCCCAATAACACCTTCGGCCTTGCGCTCAATCTTGAGCGCGACTCGGTCGGCGCGGTGATTTTGGGAGACTACGAGCAGATTTCGGAAGGCGATACCGTCAAATGTACCGGTCGTATTCTGGAAGTTCCCGTGGGGCCTGAGCTGATTGGCCGCGTGGTCAACGCCCTGGGTCAACCGATTGACGGCAAAGGCCCGATCAACGCCAAGATGACCGACGTGATTGAAAAAGTTGCGCCTGGTGTGATCGCGCGTGAATCTGTCAGCCAACCCATGCAAACCGGCCTCAAGTCGATTGACTCCATGGTGCCTATCGGACGTGGCCAGCGCGAATTGATTATTGGTGACCGCCAGACCGGGAAAACGGCTGTGGCCATCGACGCCATCATTAATCAAAGAGGTCAGAACATGACCTGCGTGTATGTGGCGATCGGTCAAAAAGCCTCGTCTATCAAAAACGCCGTGCGCGCCTTGGAAAAAGCCGGCGCCATGGACTACACGATTGTGGTGGCCGCATCCGCTTCTGAATCGGCCGCTATGCAGTATGTTTCGGCCTACTCGGGTTGCACCATGGGTGAGTACTTCCGCGATCGCGGTGAAGATGCTTTGATTGTGTATGACGACTTGTCCAAGCAAGCCGTGGCTTACCGCCAAGTGTCCTTGTTGCTTCGCCGTCCTCCAGGCCGTGAAGCCTACCCCGGCGATGTGTTTTATTTGCACAGCCGCTTGCTCGAACGCGCTGCCCGGGTCAATGCCGACTATGTCGAAGCCTTCACCAAAGGTGCAGTTAAAGGTAAAACCGGTTCACTGACCGCGCTGCCAATTATTGAAACCCAAGCCGGTGACGTGTCTGCCTTCGTGCCGACCAACGTGATTTCGATTACCGACGGCCAGATCTTCTTGGAGACCTCACTGTTTAACGCAGGTATCCGCCCTGCGATTAACGCCGGTATTTCGGTATCTCGCGTCGGTGGTGCAGCACAAACGAAATTAGTCAAGAACTTGTCCGGCGGTATTCGTACCGACTTGGCGCAGTACCGCGAATTAGCTGCCTTTGCACAGTTTGCTTCCGACTTGGACGAATCCACTCGCAAGCAACTCGACCGCGGTGCCCGCGTCACCGAGTTGTTGAAGCAAGCGCAGTACAGCCCCTTGACCATCAGCTTGATGGCGGCCACCTTGTTTGCAGTCAACAAAGGCTTTATGGACGATATCGAGATCAAGCAGGTATTGGCGTTTGAGCGCGAGTTGCATTCCTACCTTAAAGACAAGCACGCCAGCCTGCTGGCTAACTTGGAAGCCAACAAAGCCATGGACAAGGATGCCGAGGCAGAACTGACCGCCGGCCTGACCGCTTTCAAGAAGACTTTTGCTTGATAGCCGCTGACGCACACAGGAGCAACTGATGGCAGCAGGCAAGGAAATACGCGGCA
>CAMBFN010000049.1 GCA_945865425.1 Comamonas sp. lk
GCATTACTGGCTGCGGAGAGCGCTTTGCAAAAAGACCCGGTGGCGGTAGCCTATTTTTATGACACCCAAGGCCGCCCATGGCAGGCCGGGCATCTGCTGCGCAACCCGGAGTTGGCTGGGGTTTTGCAGCGCATAGCCACCGAAGGCCCTGATGCATTGATGACTGGCGAAGTGGCCCAAGCCATGGTCCAGGCGGTGCGCCAGCACCCCAGCAACCCCGGGCTGCTGCAGTTAAGCGACCTGGCCGCTTACCGCCCGGTGCTGCGCCAACCGCTGTGTGCTAACTATGCTATTGCGCCCAAAACCTACCGCCTGTGCGGCATGCCGCCGCCGAGTTCGGGCATGCTGACCATCGCCTCTATCCTCAAAACCCTGGACTTCACGCCGGCCGCAAGCCTGCCCTTAGTCAGCGGCCAGCCCGGTGCCGACTGGCTGCATCTGTATAGCGAAGCCGCGCGCCTGGCCTTTGCCGACCGCGCTGCTTATATGGCAGATCCGGCGTTTACCCCGGCCCCAGCGGGCGACTGGCTCAGCCTGGTGCAGCCCGCTTACCTGCAAACACGCGCAGCGGCCATTGCACCGCAAGGCCAGGCTATGCCCCAAGTACAGGCGGGCACGCCCGGCGCATTGCCAAAGTCGCTGGGCTGGGCGCCTATGCCAGAACAACCCGAGCACGGCACCTCGCATATCTCGGTGCTTGACCGCTGGGGCCAGGCGCTGGCGATGACCACCACCATTGAAGACGCCTTTGGCGCACGCCTAATGGTGAACCGGGGCAGAGGCCTGGCCGGTGGCTTTTTACTGAATAACCAACTCACCGATTTCAGCTTCAACCCCAGCGGCACCGATGGCAAACCCGTGGCCAACCGGGTGCAGGCAGGCAAGCGACCGCGCTCGTCCATGGCGCCGACTTTGGTGTTTGACGCGGACAGCGGCGCGCTGCAATTGAGCGGCGGCAGCCCCGGTGGCGCTTTCATCATCCATTTCACCGCCAAAACCCTGTACGGCGTACTGCGCTGGGGCCTGAGTCCGCAAGCGGCCATTGACCTGCCCAATTTCGCCAGCATGGAGGGCTATACCTTTTTGGAAAAAGGCCGCTTTGCCCCGGCCACCACGGCGGCCTTGCAAGCGCGCGGCCACCAGGTGCTGGAAATTCCACTGACCAGCGGCCTGCAAGTGATAGCGCGCGAGCCCGGCGGCTGGGCTGGTGGCGCGGACGGCCGTCGCGAAGGCTTGGTGCTGGGCGACTGAGCCTGGCCCCACTCCTACAATCTTGCAATGGCGATCCCCCAGACATTTATCCAGGAATTGTTGGCCCGCGCCGACATTGTGGACATCGTCGGGCGCTATGTGCAGCTTAAAAAAGGGGGGGCCAATTTCATGGGCTTGTGCCCTTTTCATGGCGAAAAATCCCCTTCCTTCTCGGTCAGCCCCAGCAAGCAGTTTTTCCATTGCTTTGGCTGCGGTAAGAACGGCAATGCCATTGGCTTTTTGATGGACCACGCCGGCATGAGTTTTGTCGAGGCAGTGCAGGACCTGGCGCAGCAATTTGGCATGCAAGTGCCGCAGGAGGAGGCCTCGCCACAGGACCGCGCCCGGGCGCAGGAGCAAAAAGAAAAACAGCACACGCTGACCAGCGTACTGGAAAAAGCCGGGGACGCCTACCGGCGCCAACTCAAAGACGCGCCGCGCGCGGTGGCCTACCTCAAAGGGCGTGGCCTCTCGGGTGAAGTGGCACAGCGCTTTGGTCTAGGCTATGCGCCCGAGGGTTGGCGCAGCCTGGCCAGCGTGTTTCCGCAGTACGATGACCCGCTGCTCGTGGAAAGCGGTCTGGTCATTAGCAATGCCGAAGAAGGCAGCGAAGAAAAACGCTACGACCGCTTTCGCGACCGCGTCATGTTCCCCATACGCAATATCAAAGGCGAGTGCATCGGCTTTGGCGGGCGCGTGCTAGGTGATGAAAAACCCAAATACCTCAACTCGCCCGAGACCCCGGTGTTCAGCAAAGGGCGCGAGCTGTACGGCTTGTTTGAAGCGCGCGCCTATTTGAGAGAAAAGGGCTATGTGCTGGTGACCGAGGGCTATATGGATGTGGTGGCGTTGGCGCAACTGGGATTTCCCAATGCGGTAGCCACCCTGGGCACAGCCTGCACGCCAGACCATGTGCAAAAGCTTTTCCGCTTTACCGATGCAGTGGTATTTAGCTTTGACGGCGACGGCGCAGGCCAGCGCGCGGCGCGCAAAGCCCTGGACGGCGCCCTGTCCTATGCCAGCGATGTGCGTAGCATTAAATTTTTATTTTTGCCCGAAGAACATGACCCGGACAGCTTTATCCGTGCCCACGGCAGCGAGGCCTTTGCCCAGGCGGTGGCCACGGCCACGCCGCTCAGCAGATTTTTAGTGGAGGCGGCCAGCGAAGGCTGCGACTTGCACAGCGCCGAGGGCCGGGCCCATCTGTCCAGCAACGCCAAACCCTTGTGGAGTGCCCTTCCGCAAGGTGCGCTCAAACTGCAACTGCTAGGCGAAATTGCCGACCTAGTGCAACTGAACGCGCGCGAACTCTCCCAGCTGTGGCTTCCTGGCCAGGGCTATGCGGGAGGCGCAGCACGCAAGGCGGAAAAAAGCGCCAAATCACGCGGCAACTGGGACGATGCAGCGCCGGGCGCGCGCGCCTGGAGCCCCTCCGGCGCGCGCGGCCGTGTGCCAACGCGTGCGGGCTTGCGCGCACAACCGGCCAGCCGAGCCGAACACGCTGCACGCATATTGCTGGCGCAAAGCCATTTGTGGGCCAGCCTGTCCAACGAAGACCAGGCGATGCTGTGCGAGCAGCCGGCGCCGCTGGCGCAGCTCTTTGTGTGGCTGGAGAGCCAGTTGCATGAGCACGGGCCTTTGAACTGGACCGCACTGCGCGGCGAAATGGCAGACCAGAGCTTTGAGGACCTGGCCCTGCGTCTGATGGGCGGGGCTACCGCGCCCTCGGAACATAGCGAGGAGGCAGCACTGGATTTGCGCGATGTCCTCAAGCGCTTGGGTATTGACCGCCTGACCGCAGAGATGACGGCCATTGCCGCCCAAGTAGCCGATCCCGAGGTGCGCCAGCGCTACCGGACGCTGGAAACACGAAAAAAAGCGTTAATTGAAGAATTGGAATCGGTAAAATTGGTATAATCCGCCTTTTCTTGGCAAGAGCGACAGCAGTACCTCCGGCACCGGCCACGCAGTGACACCGATCACCTAGGCCACCCGACCGCAAGGGCTGCAATCCAAATGTTCGCCCGCACACCTTGCCCCCACGTTTGCGTCCCGTCGTTTATTCGCCTGCGCTTGCCTGTAAGCGCATGGCTATGTTGATGCCGCCATCCGATCCTCTTCATCACTGAAGGTTGAACCATGCCAACACCAAAAAACACAAAAGCATCTAAGCCCGCTGCCAAAAAGCCAGCAGCAAAAAAAACGCTCCCGGTGAAAAAGGCGCCTGCCACCAAGGCTAAGCCCTTGGCCGCGAAGCAAGCGATGGCAAAGCCCGTTAAAGCCACAGTGAAGCCGCTCGCTAAAGTCATCGCAAAAAGCCCCGCCAAGACCAAGACTGCTGCGCCAGTAAAAAAAGTGGCCCTAACAAGCAAGACAAAAGCATCCCTGACCCAAGCAAAAGCCAACGCCAAAACCAGTCCGAAAAAAGTGGTGGCAGCGAAAAAACCAGCAGCACCCGCCAAAAAACCCGTGCCCGTCAAATCGATTGCGAAAAATAGTGCAAAAATTAGCAAAAACGTAAGCAATACATCACCAGCAAAGGCCAACAGCAAAACTTCGAAAGCTTCCAAACCGATAGTCTCGGCCAAAGCGAAAAGCGCTACGCCACTTAAAAAACCCATTACAGCCAAAGCCAAAGCGATGCCCCCAGCGGTGTCCAAGGCGGCACCCAAGAAATCCATGCCTAAAGTTAGTTCCCCTGTGCCTGTCACCACATCCAAAAAATTCAACGCTGTATCGTCAGCAAAACCCGGCAAAGCAGCCGCCCAACCTCAAGTCAATAAATCCTCCGCCGTAGCGGCAAAGCCAGTTAAAGAAGCGCCAAAGCTGGCAGCCAAGGCAAAAGCCGTTGCGCCCAAAGCGGATGCCAAAAAGACTGCTACCGCCGCACCTGCAAAAGCACCGACCAAGCCGGTAGCAAAAACTGCACCCAAGTCCAAAGTAAATGCCAAGGGCAATAGCGCCTTGGGCGATGGCGACGATGCCGATTTGTCCGACATCGAAGCGGAATTAGAAGTCGAGCCGGTGGCAGCGGACAGCACGGAAAAAGTCAAACCGCTGCGCATGAAGATCAGCCAGGCTAAGGCCCGGGCGCTGATGAAAGAATTCGGCTTAGAGCAAACTATTCTGTCCGAAGAAGAAAAGGTCAAGCACCGCCTGGCTTTTATCGAAATGGTCAAGTTAGGCCGTACGCGCGGTTACCTGACGCATGGCGAAATTTCAGACCACTTGCCCGGCAAATTGGTGGAAACCGAGACGCTAGAAGTCGTAATCTCTATGCTCAATGACATGGGTGTTGCCGTGTACGAGCAAACCCCGGATACCGAAACGCTCTTGCTCAACAACAATGTGGCCACAGCGGCCACCGAGGCTGAGGCCGAAGAGGAAGCCGAAGCTGCTCTGTCCACCGTGGACAGCGAGTTTGGCCGCACCACCGATCCGGTGCGTATGTATATGCGCGAAATGGGTACTGTCGAGTTGCTGACCCGCGAAGGCGAAATTGAAATCGCCAAGCGCATTGAAGGCGGTCTGATGGCGATGATGGAGGCTATTTCCGGCTCACCTGCGTCCATCGAAGAAGTACTTCGCCTAGGCGAAGAAATCCGCGAAGACAAGGTGGTGATCACCACCATCGTGGACGGATTTTCCAACCCTAATGAAGCCGATGACTATGTGGCCGAAGAGGATTTCGACGAATTCGATGCCGACGATGACGACGACGGCAAGGGTGGCTCCAAGGCGCTGACCAAGAAGCTCGAAGAACTCAAGCGCGAAGCCTTGATTCGCTTTGACCGTCTGCGTGAACTCGATGCGGTCATGCGCAAGCATTTGATGAAAGAAGGCTATGGCACGTCCGCCTATACGAAGGCGCAAAAGCAGCTGAGCGAAGAGTTGATGACGATCCGCTTCACGGCCAAAGCGATTGAAAAGCTGTGCGACATGGTGCGTGGTCAGGTGGATGAAATTCGCAAGAAAGAGCGTGAATTGCGCCGCATCCTGGTGGACAAATGTGGCTATAGCCAAGACCATTTCATCGCTGAATTCAGCGGCCGCGATAAGAACGGCAACAAAGCCGAGAGTAATTTGCTCAATGTGAAGTGGATTGAAAAACAAGCCGCTGCCGGTAAACCCTGGAGCGCGGTTATGGCGCGCAATATTCCGCCAGTGCAAGAAATCCAAACACGCTTGAGGGACTTGCAAGACCGGGTGGTGGTTCCGCTGGACCAGCTCAAGGACATCAATAAGCGCATGAACCAGGGTGAGGCATCGAGCCGCTCGGCCAAGCGTGAAATGATCGAGGCTAATTTGCGCCTGGTGATTTCGATTGCCAAAAAATACACCAACCGAGGCCTGCAATTCTTGGACTTGATTCAGGAAGGCAACATCGGTTTGATGAAGGCGGTGGACAAATTTGAATACCGTCGTGGCTATAAGTTCTCTACCTATGCGACCTGGTGGATCCGCCAGGCCATCACCCGCTCGATTGCGGATCAGGCGCGCACCATCCGCATCCCGGTGCACATGATCGAGACCATCAACAAGATGAACCGCATCAGCCGACAGCACTTACAAGAGTTTGGCTTTGAGCCCGATGCATCGGTGCTGGCCGAGCGCATGGAGATCCCGGAGGACAAGATCCGCAAGATCATGAAGATCGCCAAAGAGCCGATTTCCATGGAAACGCCAATTGGCGACGATGACGACAGCCACCTGGGCGATTTCATCGAAGACGGTGCCAACACCGCGCCTATGGAAGCAGCCATGCAAGCCGGTTTGCGCGATGTGGTGAAAGACATTTTGGACAGCCTGACGCCACGCGAAGCCAAAGTGCTGCGCATGCGCTTTGGTATCGAAATGGCCAGCGACCACACGCTAGAAGAAGTGGGTAAACAGTTTGACGTGACGCGCGAGCGCATCCGCCAGATTGAGGCCAAGGCGCTGCGCAAGCTCAAGCACCCCAGCCGCAGCGACAAACTGCGCAGCTTCACCGACACTTTATAAGCCGGTGAGCGCACCTGCCCAGCCTTTTGTGCTGGCCGGCGTCATGGGCTGGCCGGTTGCGCACTCGCGCTCTCCGCTAATCCATGGCCACTGGATCGCCCACCACGGTCTGCGCGGCGCTTATGTGCCCCTGGCAGTGCAAGCGAGTCAACTGGAGCAAGCATTGCGTGCCCTGCCGGTGCTGGGCTTTGCCGGTTGCAACCTCACCATTCCGCACAAGGTGCAAGCGCTATCCGTCCTCGACCAGATCGACCCGATTGCACGGCGCATTGGCGCAGTCAACACCGTGGTGGTGCAGGCAGATGGCAGTTTGCGTGGCACCAATACCGATGCCTTTGGCTATATCGAAAGCCTGCGGCAAGCCCAGCCTGCCTGGGTGGCCGACCGGGGCCCAGCGGTGGTCTTGGGGGCTGGTGGCGCATCCCGCGCGGTTTTGTGTGCGCTGATCGATGCGGGCGTGCCCCTTATCCGGCTTTGCAATCGCGATGGCGACAAAGCACAGGCCTTGGCGTACGAGTTCGGCGCAAGGGTGCAGGCCTTGCCCTGGTCTGAGCGGCATGGCGCGCTGCAAGGCGCACAATTGCTGGTCAATACCACCAGCCTGGGTATGCAGGGGCAGGACGCGCTGGACATCCGCTTAGATGCGCTGCCTGGCCAGGCTGTAGTCTCGGACATTGTGTATGTGCCGCGCATCACACCACTGCTCGCTGCGGCGCAGGCCCGTGGCAACCCGATTGTCGAAGGTCTGGGCATGCTCTTGCACCAGGCCCGCCCGGCATTTGCCGCCTGGTTCGGCCCTATGCCCGCTATTTCTGAAACCCTTTTGCACACGGTACGCAGTAGTTTGTAAACCCGTTTTTTCGAAGCGCAGCTTGAAAGCTGCAGATTTTTAAGCACTTACCCCAAGGAAATTTCATGCATACCAGCCCCTCCGGACTTCAATATGAAGACACCCTGCTAGGCGACGGCGATACTGCTGCTGCCGGCCAACATGTGCGCGTGCATTACACCGGCTGGCTGTTCGAGGACGGCGAGCAAGGTGAACAGTTTGACTCCAGCAAGGATCGCGGCGACCCCTTTAGCTTCCGGCTGGGCGCGGGCATGGTGATCCAGGGCTGGGACGAAGGCGTAGTCGGTATGCAGGTGGGCGGTTGCCGCACCCTGATCATCCCGCCAGAGTTGGGCTATGGCAAGCGCGGCGCCGGTGGCGTAATACCACCCAACGCCACCCTGAAGTTCGAGGTCGAACTGCTGTCCGTCTAAGGATACTTCATGGCCTGGCGCCTTCGGCTTAGAAAAACCGCCGGTCGGCCTTGAAATAGGCCATCAGCACCCCATGTCTTTTTCACGCCGCTTTTTTAACGGAATTTTTGGTAAGCACATGTCCGATAACGCCTCCCCCATCCCATCCAACGAAGCCCAGCCCGAGGCCAACGCGCAAAACACGGGCACCGAGCCAGCATTTGATGCCGATCCGCTGAGCCTCGCGCAAGCGCAATTGGCCGTTTTGCAGGCCAAAAGCGCCGAATTGGCAGACCAATACCTGCGTGCCAAAGCCGATGCCGAGAACGCACGCCGCCGCGCTGAAGACGAAATCACCAAAGCGCGCAAGTTCGCGGTGGAAAGCTTTGCCGAAAGTCTGCTGCCGGTGGCCGACAGCCTGGAAGCCGGTTTGGCCATCCAGGATGCCACCGCCGAGCAGATCAACGAAGGCGCGCAAGCCACCTTACGCCAGCTGATTGCCGCCCTAGAGCGTAACAAGGTCATCGCCATCAACCCCGAGCCGGGCGCTAGATTTGACCCACACCACCACCAAGCCATCAGCGTGGTACCTGCCGAGCAGGAAGCCAATACCGTGGTGACGGTGCTGCAAAAAGGCTATTTGATTGCCGAGCGCGTGCTGCGTCCGGCACTGGTGACGGTGGCGGCGCCGAAATAGGCAGCGCCAATTCACAGCCGGGTATTCATCGCGTAGCGGCCATTGAAGCAATTAGCGCGCCGCACGACTTGAAAAAAGGGGCACTGCCCCGAACTTGTAAATATCAGTTTTATTGCATTAGCAGGAGTTTCATCATGGGAAGAATCATCGGAATTGACCTCGGCACCACCAACAGCTGTGTCGCCATCATGGAGGGCAACACGCCCAAGGTCATCGAAAACGCTGAGGGCGCGCGTACCACCCCGTCCATCATTGCCTACCAGGAAGACGGCGAAGTGCTGGTCGGCGCCTCGGCTAAGCGCCAGTCGGTGACTAACCCGAAGAACACGCTGTATGCGGTCAAGCGCCTGATCGGGCGCAAGTTCACCGAAAAAGAAGTACAAAAAGACATCGACCTGATGCCTTACAAAATCGCCGCTGCCGACAACGGCGACGCTTGGGTGGAAGTGCGCGGTAACCGCATGGCGCCGCAGCAGGTCAGCGCCGACATTTTGCGCAAAATGAAGAAAACTGCCGAGGACTACCTGGGCGAAGAAGTGACCGAAGCCGTGATCACCGTGCCGGCATATTTCAATGACGCACAGCGCCAGGCCACTAAAGACGCCGGTCGCATTGCTGGGCTTGATGTCAAGCGCATCATCAATGAACCCACTGCCGCGGCCCTGGCCTTTGGCATGGACAAAAACGAAAAAGGCGATCGCAAGATTGCGGTGTATGACCTGGGCGGCGGCACGTTTGACGTATCCATCATCGAAATTGCCGATGTCGACGGCGAGAAACAATTCGAAGTGCTTTCTACCAATGGCGACACCTTCTTGGGTGGCGAGGACTTTGACCAACGCATCATCGATTTCATCATCGCCGAGTTCAAGAAAGACCAAGGCGTGGACTTGTCCAAAGACGTGCTGGCCCTGCAACGCCTCAAAGAATCAGCTGAAAAAGCCAAGATCGAGCTCTCCAGCAGCTCGCAAACCGACATCAACCTGCCCTACATCACGGCAGATGCCAGTGGTCCTAAGCACCTAAATATCAAGCTGACCCGAGCCAAGCTCGAAGCTTTGGTCGAAGAGCTGATCGAACGCACGATTGCGCCTTGCCGCATGGCGATCAAAGACGCAGGTGTGAACGTCGCGGACATCCATGACGTGATTTTGGTCGGCGGCATGACGCGCATGCCCAAGGTGCAGGACAAGGTAAAAGAATTGTTTGGCAAAGAGCCGCGCAAAGACGTCAACCCCGACGAAGCGGTGGCCGTAGGCGCTGCCATCCAAGGCCAGGTGCTCTCAGGCGACCGCAAAGACGTCTTGCTGCTGGACGTGACACCCTTATCGCTGGGCATCGAAACCCTGGGCGGTGTGATGACCAAGATGATCACCAAGAACACCACCATCCCGACCAAGTTCGCGCAAACGTTCTCCACCGCAGACGATAACCAACCGGCGGTCACCATCAAAGTGTTCCAGGGCGAACGCGAGATGGCTGCGGCCAATAAATCGCTGGGCGAGTTCAACCTGGAAGGCATCCCACCCTCGCCGCGTGGCGCGCCGCAAATCGAGGTGTCATTTGACATTGACGCTAACGGTATCTTGCATGTGGGCGCCAAAGACAAAGGTACGGGCAAGGAAAACAAAATCACCATCAAGGCCAACTCGGGATTAAGCGAAGCGGAGATTCAGCAAATGGTGAAAGACGCCGAACTCAACGCGGCCGATGACAAGAAAAAACTTGAAGTCATCCAGGCGCGTAACGAGGCAGAAGCCAATATGCACAGCGTCAAGAAGAGCTTGGGTGAGCACGGCGACAAGCTGGACGCCAGCGAAAAAGAGAAAATCGAAGCGGCGATCAAGGACCTTGAAAGCGTGATCAAGAGCGAAGATAAGGAAGGCATCACTTCCAAAAGTGCGACCCTGATGGCTGCCAGCCAGAAACTAGGCGAAAAAGTTTATGCCGACATGCAGGCCAAGCAGGCCGCCGAGGCGGCGGGTCCCGCTGCCGAGCAAGGTGCCAAGCCCGCCGACGACAATGTGGTGGATGCAGAAGTCAAGGAAGTCAAAAAGGGATAAGCCTGCAGCAGCTGCAGGCTGCTTTAAAACCCGCCGCGCTGAACCTACTTTAGAGTTCAACGCGGCTTTTCTGTTGTTACGGAGCCCGCAATAGCCATGGCCAAAAGAGATTTTTACGAAATTCTGGGCTTGCCCAAAACCGCTTCGGACGAGGAAATTAAAAAGTCCTACCGTAAGCTGGCGATGAAGTTCCACCCGGACCGCAACCAGGGGGAAGGGGCCAAAGAGGCGGAAGTCAAATTCAAAGAGGCCAAAGAGGCCTACGAGATGCTGTCCGACCCGCAAAAGCGTGCCGCTTACGACCAGCACGGCCACGCCGGTGTGGACCCGAATATGCGCGGCCCTGGCGGCGAAGGTATGGGCGGCTTCGCCGAGGCCTTTGGGGATATTTTTGGTGAGATGTTCGGCCAACAACAGCGCGGCGGGCGCGGTGGACGCCAGGTGTTTCGCGGTGGTGACCTGAGCTATGCGATGGAGATGACGCTAGAGGAAGCAGCCAATGGCAAAGACGCGCAAATCCGTATCCCCACCCAGGAAAATTGCGACGTTTGCGCCGGTGCCGGGGCCAAGCCGGGCAGCCAGATCAAGAACTGCGGTACCTGCGGCGGCGCGGGCGTGGTGCAAATGCGCCAGGGCTTTTTCAGCGTGCAACAAACCTGCCCCACCTGCCGTGGCGCCGGAAAAATCATTGCAGAACCTTGCATCGCCTGCGCCGGCCAGGGCAAGCTGAAAAAGCAAAAAACCCTGGAAGTCAAAATTCCTGCCGGCATCGACGCAGGTATGCGCATTCGCAGCGCTGGCAATGGTGAAGCGGGCACCAATGGCGGACCGCCGGGTGACTTGTACATTGAGATCCGCCTCAAAAAACACGATATTTTCGAGCGCGACGGCGACGACTTGCACTGCACCGTGCCCATCAGCATTGTCGAAGCTTCCTTGGGCGGCGAGATTGAAGTGCCCACTTTGCAAGGCAAAGCGGCCATCGACCTGCCAGAAGGCACGCAAACCGGTAAGCAATTTCGCTTGCGTGGCAAAGGCGTCAAAGGCGTACGTTCCAGCTACCCCGGCGATTTGTACTGCCACATCACCGTCGAGACGCCGGTCAAACTCACCGAGCACCAGCGCAAACTGCTGCGCGAACTCGACGAGTCTTTCCGCAAAGGCGGCAGCAAGCATTCGCCTTCGGGCGACAGCTGGACCGATCGCTTAAAAAGCTTTTTCAGCTGAGCAAGAGCCTGTAGCGCATGGCCGGGCCGACCACTACCGCACCGCCACCGCGCTACCTGACAGCGGCCTTTTACCTGTTTGTCGATCTGCCCGATTGCGCACAATTCAAAGCACCGCTGCAAGCCTTGTGTGATGCCGAGCAGGTAAATGGCCTTGTTTTGCTGGCCCCCGAAGGTATCAACAGCACGATTGCCGGCCCGGCGCCCGGCGTACACGCGGTGCTGGCCTGGCTGCGCAGCCAAGCGCCATTTGCCCGATTGCAGCACAAAGAATCCTGGTCGAACAAAGCGCCGTTTCGGCGCATGCGCGTACGCATCAAGAGAGAAATTGTGACCATGGGCGTGCCTGAGCTGCGTCCGGCCAGCCAGGCGGGGCGCTATGTCAGCGCCCAGGACTGGAATGCCTTGATCGCAGACCCAGATGTGCTGTTGGTGGATACCCGCAACGACTACGAAGTGGAGTTGGGAACTTTTGAGCGCGCGATCAACCCCGGCATCCAAAGCTTCGCGCAATTGCCTGACTGGCTGCAGGCCCAAGGCCTGCTCGATCCGGACAAGCCGCGCAAGGTGGCCATGTTTTGCACCGGCGGCATCCGCTGTGAAAAGTCCACTGCGCTGCTGCGTTCAAAGGGTTTGCAAGAGGTGTACCACCTAGAAGGTGGCATCCTGAAATACCTGGAAACCGTGGCCCCCGAAGCCAGCCGCTGGCAAGGGGAATGCTTTGTGTTTGACGAGCGCGTGTCGGTAGCGCATGGCGTGCAAACCGGCAGCCACCAGCTGTGCCGCTGCTGCCGCCAGCCCCTGCCGCCGGGTGCTTTGGAGTCCATCGGGTTTGAGCTGGGTGTCAGCTGCCCGCGCTGCTTTAGCCAGACCAGCGAAACCCAGAAAAAAAGCGCGCGGGAGCGGCAAAGGCAGTGGGAGCGCGCCAAGGCTAAGGCCGCGGTGCGCGCCGGCGAAGATGACCCAATCCGCCATGACGAGCACGCAAAAATTACCGGCCATGGCTAAAGCCCTGCTGCCCGTCCTCTACTCCTTTCGCCGCTGCCCCTATGCCATGCGGGCGCGCCTGGCTTTATATGCCAGTGGCATCGCAGTGGAACACCGCGAAGTTGAGCTCAAAAACAAGCCGGTCTGCATGCTGGCGGCCTCACCTAAAGGCACGGTGCCAGTTTTGGTACTGGCCGATGGCCAGGTGATCGACGAAAGCCTGGACATCATGCGCTGGGCTTTGCAAGCGCAGGACCCGCTGCACTGGTGGCCCAATGATCCGCTTCGTTTGGCAGCGACCATGGCTTTAATCGAAGAAAACGACGGGCCGTTTAAGTACGCCTTGGACCGCTACAAGTACCCGCACCGATTCGGCTTGGCCGATGGTATGGACTGGCGCGACGCAGGAGCCAAGTATCTATTGCGATTGGAAGCCGTACTGGTGAACCAGCCGCAACTAGCCGGTGAACGCCAGGGCCTCTGCGACGCTGCGCTGGCACCCTTTGTGCGGCAGTTCGCGCACACTGACAAGGCGTGGTTCGCGGCGCAGCCCTGGCCGCATCTGGCGCACTGGCTGGCGGAGTTTGAAGCCTCGGCGGCGTTTGCAGTCATCATGCACAAACACAATCCTTGGATCGATACTTCCCTGCCAGCTGGAACAATCCAATAGTTGCAGCCGCGACGCTCGCTTGGGGAAGGTCTGCATAAGTGCGTCATCGCGAGCAGAGCAGCGACGTGGCGGTCTAAAAGTGCTTGATCAAGGAAAACGAATTACATCACCAGGCAAGGGCTTGCGTGGGACGATTGTTTAAGTGTCGTGTAACGCGATAGGGCATGAATGAAAAAAGCCAGCGACGCTGGCTTTTTTTACGTCCCTGATTTGTACAGCCGCGCCGCTACACCCTTTCAAATACGTAAGGTTGAGGTGTGGCTTTCTCCGACATAGGGTGCCGATGGGCGGCAAGCATTTGCCATGTCGCAGTGCAGTTGTATCCATATTTGTGACTACGCCCATCCTTCCTGACATTTTCTCTGCAAAACATCAATAAAAAGCCACCTTTTAAAGTCGTGGCACGGAATGTGAGTCACATAGTTGAAATTTCGTCTGAGGGGATGGTTTGCCGCTATGTGCTCTTTTTATATGCAGCATTAATCTCTCGCAGGCGCTGAGTTTCTAACCTGAACTGAGGCTGTCCATGTCCCTTGTTGTTGGCACCAATACATCCGCGCAATTCGCGCAGGATGCATTGCGTGCGAACCAAAATAAGATTGCCACCTCTATGCAGCGCCTTGCCACAGGCTCGCGTATCAATAGTGCGCGGGACGACGCTGCTGGATTGGCAATCAGCCAAAGCATGACATCCCAAATACGGGGATTGAATCAAGCGGTTCGCAACATCAACGATGGCGTCAACCTACTTCAAACCGCAGAAGGTGGGTTGGGCAGCATCACCGACATGCTGCAACGCATGAGGGAATTGGCAGTGCAATCAGCCAATGGCACTAACAGCGATGCACAACGTGCCTACCTGCAAAAGGAAGCTGCCGCCCTGCAAGAACAAATCAGCAAGGTTGTTGACACAACTACTTGGAATGACAAGAAGTTATTAGATGGAAGTTTTACTGGGCAGAAGATTCAGGTTGGCGCTGACAGTGGTGCAACGATGGATTTGACGATTCCATCTGCAATTTCAATAGCTTCGACAACAAATAGTATTACCACTGTTTCAGCGACACAAAAAGCAGGAGGTGTAGTCGGTTCTACTGCTTTAGCAGCAGGGGACTTGACTATTAATTCCGCACCAATAGGTGCCGCCGCCTCGGCTAGCGCTAAAGATGTGGCGGCTGCGATCAACCTACAAACCAGCACAACCGGCGTCACTGCAACAGCCAGAGCGACGGTGTCGACGGCGGCAGCGTACAGCGCTGATTACAATGTTGATGGCACCAAAGTCTGGACCAAGCTGCTGGGCACGAGCGGCCAGGACGAAGCCTCTGCTCTCACCACCGGCCTTGATGGCTCGATCTACGTCAGTGGGCATACAGAAGGTGCACTCGATGGGCAGACCTTCAGCGGTGGCTATGATGACGCCTTCCTCACCAAATACAGCGCTGATGGCACCAAAGCCTGGACCAAGCTGCTGGGCACGAGCGGCGATGACCGTCCCCGCGCCCTAACTACCGGCCTTGATGGCTCGATCTACGTCAGTGGGTATACAACTGGTGCGCTCGATGGGCAGACCAACGGCGGAGGCTACCTCGATGCCTTCCTGGTCAAATACAGCACTGATGGC
>CAMBFN010000050.1 GCA_945865425.1 Comamonas sp. lk
AGACCGAGCGCGTGCTGCTGGCTTCGCTCGATGCGGGCATCACCCACTTTGATACCGCCACCTTATACGGCTTTGGCCAGTCCGAGTTGTTGCTGGGTAAGTACCTGATGCCGCATCGCAAACGCTTTACCCTGGCCAGCAAATGCGGCATCCATGCCGTCATCGGGCCGGACGGTAAAAAAGTGCGTGCCATTGACGGGCGCCCGGCCACGCTACGCCAGAACTGTGAAGACTCGCTCAAGCGCTTGAACACCGATGTGATTGACTTGTATTACCTGCACCGCTGGGACAAGGCCGTGCCTATTGAAGAAAGCGTGGGCGCACTGGGCGACCTGGTTAAAGCCGGAAAAATACGGGCCGTGGGCTTGTCCGAAGTGTCCGCTGCGACGCTGCGCAAAGCACACGCTGAGTTTCCTATCAGCGCGATGCAATCGGAATATTCGCTCTGGACCCGCAACCCCGAGATTGCGGTGTTGCAAGCTTGTGCGCAACTGGGTGTTGCTTTGGTTGCCTTCAGCCCGGTGGCCCGTGGTTTTCTGACTAGTGCGCCACCCGACATAGCGACGTTTGACGTCACCGATTTTCGAAAAAACATGCCGCGTTTTGCACCGGAGACCTATGCGAACAACTGCAAGTTGCTGATACCGTTTACAAAGATTGCGCATGAGGCTGGATGTACGCCAGCCCAGTTGGCAATCGCCTGGCTGCTGCACAAAGCGCCGCACATATTGCCCATCCCTGGCACCACCAGCGTGGAACATGCGCTGGAAAACGCCGCTGCGGTGAATAAGGGGTTGACACCCGAAACCCTGGCCGCATGCGAAGCCTTGATCAACAGCCAGACCGTGCAAGGCAACCGCTACCCTACGCAGGCGCGCAGCGAGGTGGATACGGAAGAGATTGCCGCGTAGCCCTTGAGCGCAGGCCTTCACGCCGTTGCCTATTCAACTGCTTCGCAACACCCGCCAGCATGGCATTTACTTTGGTATCTATCATCGCCCACCGGAGGGTACACCGTGTCCCAAGCCGCCAAACTATTTGCCAATGGCCGCAGCCAGGCCGTGCGCCTGCCCGCCGCGTTTCGATTTGATACCACGGAGGTTTTTATCCGCAAAGACCCGCTTACCGGTGACGTCATACTCTCCAGGCGACCGCATGACTGGGACGGATTTTTGCTGGCCGCGCAAGCGATTGAGGATGCCGATGGTTTTTTGAGCCCCGCAGAGCGACAAGGCGCCGGGCACCAGCAATGGCCAGAACGTGATCCTTTGGATGCGATTTCGAAGCCGCTTGGGCACTGACATCTCCATGCCAACCCTCTACATGTTGGACACCAACACGGTGAGCCACATCATCAAGCGACACCCCCAAGCCACTGCGCATCTATTGGCTGTGCCCATGCACAGCGTCTGCATATCCGCAATCACAGCGGGTGATTTGGCTTTTGGACTTGCAAAGCGCCCGCAGGCAGTGGCACTGCAAGCGGCAGTCCAGGAGTTCTTGCGCCGTGTGGATGTGATGCCCTGGGATGACGCAGTGGCGCAAAGCTACGGGACGCTGCGCGCAGCGCTATATAAAAAGGGTACTCCGAGGGCCGCGCCAGACTTACAAATTGCGGCGCATGCACTGCATCTAAAAGCTACGCTGGTGAGCAATGACAAAGCGTTTGGGCAAGTCGGCTTGTTGTTGGTGGAGGATTGGGTCAATGTTTGAATATCCTAACTAAGGCGAGATCAACCCAGTTTCTTCAGCAACAGCGCATTGACCTGCGCCGGGTTGGCCTTGCCTTTGCTGGCCTTCATGATGGGGCCGACCAAGCCGTTCAAGGCTTTGGCGTTACCGGCTTTGAACTCTTCGACGTTTTTCGGGTTAGCGGCCAACACCTCGTCGATGATCGCCTCTAGGGCGCTGGTGTCATTCATCTGCTTGAGGCCTTTGGCTTCGATGATGGCGTCGATACGCGCTGCGCCAGGGGTACCCTGTGCATCTTCGCCCTCGCTCCATAAGGCATCAAATACTTGCTTGGCTGCGTTGTTGCTGATGGTGTCGTCGGCTATACGCTGAATCAATGCCCCGAGCTGCGTTGCCTTCACGGGCAACTGCTCAATGCCTAGGTCATCGGCATTCATACGTCGCGACAGCTCGCCCATGATCCAATTACTCGCCAACTTCGCTTGTCCGCAAGCCTTGGCCGTCTCTTCAAAATAAGCAGCCATGGCTTTGCTTTGAGTGAGCGTCATTGCATCGTACTCGGGTAATCCATATTGAGACACAAAGCGCTGTGCCATCACACGCGGCAACTCGGCCATTTCGCTTCGCACGCGCTCCACCCATTCGCGCGAAATCACCAATGGCGGCAAATCGGGGTCGGGGAAGTAGCGGTAATCGGCGGCGTCCTCTTTGGTTCGCATGGCGCGGGTCTCGCCGGTATCGGGGTTGAACAGCACGGTAGCTTGTTGGATGGCGTGGCCATCCTCGATCTGTTCAATCTGCCAGCGCACCTCGTAGTCGATAGCCTGTTGCATGAACTTAAAGCTGTTCAGGTTTTTGATTTCCCGCCGTGTACCCAGTGGCGCGCCGGGTTTGCGCACCGACACATTGGCGTCGCAGCGGAAACTGCCCTCTTGCATATTGCCGTCACAAATGCCAATCCAGGTCACGATTTTGTGCAGCTCTTTGGCATAGGCTACCGCTTCTTCACTGGAGCGCATATCGGGCTCAGTAACGATTTCTAAAAGCGGCGTGCCAGCGCGGTTGAGGTCGATGCCCGATTGACCGATGAAATCTTCATGCAAAGACTTACCCGCGTCCTCTTCCAAATGCGCGCGCACCAGGCGCACCGTTTTTTTCTCGTCACCCAAAAAGAAAGAAACTTCGCCACCCTGCACCACGGGGATTTCAAACTGGCTGATTTGGTAGCCCTTGGGCAGGTCAGGGTAAAAATAATTTTTACGTGCAAAGATGCTGCGCTCTGCAATGTGCGATCCAAGCGCCAGCCCGAGTTCGATAGCACGTTCTACCGCGCCCTTGTTCATCACTGGCAGCGTGCCCGGCAAGGCCAGGTCCACGGCACAGGCTTGCGTGTTGGGCGCAGCGCCGAAGGCGATAGATGCGCGGCTGAAAATTTTGCTTTTTGTGGAAAGCTGTGCGTGGGTTTCAAAGCCGATGACGACTTCGTAACCATGGACTAATTTGGCGGTGTTCATGCGGCACCTCCCGGAGCTTGGGTGTGGTGGTCGGTGTGCAATTGGTACTGATGCGCCACGTTCAAGAGGCGCGCTTCCTGCAAATAATTACCGATGAGTTGCATGCCTACGGGCATGCCGTTTTCACCAAAACCGACCGGCAGGCTCATGCCGGGCAAACCTGCCAGCGACGCAGGCAGGGTAAAGATATCGGCCAAGTAATTGGCCAGCGGATCATCTGATTTGTCGCCGAGTTTCCATGCGGTAGTCGGTGCAACCGGGCCGGCAATTACGTCGCATTGGCTGAAGGCCTGCTGAAAATCGTCAGCAATCATACGGCGGATTTTTTGCGCCTGCAGGTAATAGGCATCGTAATAACCGTGCGACAACACATAAGCGCCGATCATGATGCGGCGCTTAACTTCGTCACCAAAGGCCTCGCTGCGGGTTTTTTCATACATGTCCGCCAGGTCTGAAAATTCTTTGGCGCGGTGGCCGAATTTCACGCCGTCAAAACGACTGAGGTTGCTCGACGCTTCGGCCGGCGCGATGATGTAGTAAACCGGAATAGATAACTCGGTGCGCGGCAATGCGATGGGCACCAATTTGGCGCCTTGGTCTTGCAGTTGCTTCAAGGCGGTGTCGATGGTGCTGCGCACATCGCTGGCCAAGCCCTCGCCAAAAAACTCGTTCGGAAGGCCCACGCGCAATCCTTGAAGCGGCTGGGTCAGCGTGCGCGAAAAATCCTCGTTTGCCACATTCAGCGAAGTCGAATCCCGGTCCAGGTCGGAGCCACACATGGCTGATAGCAGTAAAGCGCAGTCTTCGGCGCTGCGTGCCATCGGGCCGGCCTGGTCTAGGCTAGACGCAAACGCCACCATGCCGTAGCGCGAAGCGCGACCATAAGTGGGCTTGATGCCGGTGATGCCGCAAAAAGCTGCCGGTTGGCGGATGGAGCCGCCGGTGTCGGTGCCGGTTGCTGCAGGGGTCAGACGGGCCGCCACAGCGGCAGCGCTGCCGCCAGATGATCCACCGGGAATGCGTGTGGTGTCCCAGGGATTGGTGACCGCCCTGTAGGCCGAGTTTTCATTAGCCGAGCCCATGGCAAATTCATCGCAATTGAGTTTGCCCAAAGTCACCATGCCGGCATTGCGCAAACGTGTGACTACCGTGGCGTCAAACGGCGAGCGGTAGTCTTTCAATATTTTGGAGCCCGCTGTGGTGGCGAAATCTTTGGTGACAAAGATGTCTTTGTGCGCAATCGGCACGCCTTCTAAAGGGCCTGCGGTGCCTGCAGCGATTTTGTCGTCCGAAGCTTGGGCTTGCGCAAGCGTGACTTCGCTGTTGATGTCTAAAAACGCGTTGTGCGGGTTGCCGCCCATGCGCGCCAGAAAGCGTGTGGCCACTTCCACCGCACTGAAATTTTTCTTTTTAAGACCCGCCGCCAACTCGGCAACCGTCATGTTGTGCAATTCAGCCATGGCTTACTCGATCACTTTCGGCACCAAAAACAAACCGCGCTCCACCGCAGGCGCACTGCGCTGGTTGGCCTCGCGCTGGTTGGGCTCGCTCACCACGTCTTCGCGCAAACGCAAGGTCATACCCAGTTCGTCGGCATCGGCAATCGCGGCAGTTAAACCTTGCATGGCATCGACCGGATGCGCCATTGGCACCACGCCGGTGGTGTCGACGGCACGCATTTGTTCGACGATCTCAAAAAAACCATTGAGCTGGCCAAGCAGGCGTTCGGCAGCGGGCGGGTCAAACTGCAGCCGGGACAGTTGGGCTAAGCGGTCAATATCATGGGAGGTCAAGGACATGTGAAAAAGCGGTCTTTACAGGGTGGTTTGCTGGAGGCGATCCCTCGCTTAAGGCGAGATTTCGGGGGCAATGGGTTATTATCCCGCCTTTGGCCTGCACGGCATTTTGAGCTGCCGTTTGCGCCTGAAATCAGCCAATTACCGACAAAACACAGACGATGCAGCATGCGACCGCGCTGCATGTCGACAAGGACACGCCATGTTTGGAGCTTTCACCCGTTATTTTTCAACCGACCTGGCCATCGATCTGGGTACCGCCAACACCCTGATTTTTGTGCGCGACAAAGGCATCGTGCTCGACGAGCCTTCGGTCGTTGCGATCCGCCACGAAGGTGGCCCTCAGGGCAAAAAATCCATTCAGGCCGTGGGCAAAGAGGCCAAAGCCATGCTGGGCAAGGTGCCCGGCAATATCGAAGCCATCCGCCCCATGAAGGACGGTGTGATTGCCGACTTCACCGTGACCGAGCAGATGCTCAAGCAGTTCATTAAGATGGTGCATCCGCGCAGTGTGTTTAGGCCCAGCCCGCGCATTATTATTTGTGTGCCCTGCGGCTCTACCCAAGTCGAGCGCCGCGCTATCCGTGAATCGGCCCTGGGCGCCGGCGCCAGCGATGTGTACTTGATCGAAGAACCCATGGCTGCGGCCATCGGCGCGGGCTTGCCGGTATCAGAGGCTTGCGGCTCGATGGTGGTGGACATTGGTGGCGGTACCACCGAAGTGGGCGTGATCTCTCTGGGCGGCATGGTCTACAAAGGTAGTGTGCGCGTGGGCGGTGACAAGTTTGACGAGGCCATCATCAACTACATCCGTCGCAATTACGGCATGCTGATCGGTGAGCCCACGGCAGAAGCCATCAAAAAACAAATCGGCTCTGCCTTCCCCGGCTCGGAAGTCAAGGAAATGGAAGTGCGTGGCCGCAATCTGTCTGAAGGCGTGCCCCGCTCCTTCACCATTTCTTCCAATGAAATTTTGGAAGCGCTGACCGACCCGCTCAACAACATCGTTTCCGCGGTGAAAAACGCGCTGGAACAAACCCCGCCCGAGCTGGGCGCCGATATTGCCGATAGGGGCATGATGCTCACCGGCGGCGGCGCGCTCTTGCGCGACCTGGACCGCTTGCTCGCCGAAGAAACCGGCCTGCCGGTGCTGGTAGCCGAAGACCCCTTGACCTGTGTGGTGCGCGGTTGCGGCATTGCATTGGAACAAATGGAACGCTTGGGCTCTATTTTTACCAACGAATAAGCGCCGGACGCAGCGATGGCGCTGGCTTCGCTGGGCCGAGACCCCCCTCCGTTTTTCCGGCAAGGCCCCTCGGCCCTGTCGCGTTTGGTAGTGTTCAGTGCTATGGCACTTTTGCTGATGGTGGCTGATGCGCGCTTTCAAATGGTGCAGCCCTTGCGCGCCAGCATTGCTACCGCGCTCTACCCGCTGCAATGGCTGGTTTTGCAGCCGCTGCTGATGTTGAAAAACGCCAATGCGCGCATGGAGGGCATGTTCAGCAACGAGACCGCTTTGCAACAACTGCGCACGCAGTTGACTGAGCAACGCCAGCGCGCCCAGCAAACCGAACAACTGGTTTTGGAAAACCAGCGGCTGCGCGGCATTTTGAATTTGCAGGAACGCCAATGGCCCGGCACGCTTGCCGCTCAGGTGGTGTACGACGCTGCTGACCCCTATACCCGCAAAGTGGTGCTGGACAAGGGCGAGCGCCAGGGTGTGCATCTGGCCTCACCGGTGATTGATGAGTTTGGCGTGATCGGCCAGGTGACGCGCGTCTTTCCCCTGTCCAGCGAGGTGACGCTGATTACCGACCGCGACCAGGCGATTCCGGTGCTCAATGTGCGCACCGGCGCGCGCGGTGTCGCCTATGGTGAAACCACCCGCAATGCCGATGCGCTGGAACTGCGCTTTATGGCCGCCAATGCAGATGTGACGGTAGGCGATGTGCTCACCACCAGCGGTGTCGATGGCGTCTATCCGCCGGGCTTGCCGGTGGCCCGCGTGGACAAAGTGGAGCGGCGTACCGAAGCGGTGTTTGCCCGTATCGAATGCGTGCCTATCGCCATGGTTGCGGGCACCCGCCATGTGTTGGTGCTGCAACCGGCTGCGCAAGCCGTTGTGGCACGACCGCCTCCCGAGCCCGAGCACAAGTCTGTGCGAAGCGGAGGCCGCCGATGATCATGCGCCCGGGCCAACGCCTGCTCATGCCGGTAAACCCCGCTTTTTTATGGCTGAGCCTGCTGTTGGCTTTTGCTGTCAACATGCTGGGCAATATGCTGCTGTGGGGCCGCGCTGCCTGGGCGCCTGATGTGCTGTCCATCGTGCTGGTGTTTTGGACGGTACACCAGACCATGCGGGTGGGCATCGCCGCCGCATTTGTGTTCGGCTTGATGCTCGATGTGTACCAGGGCGGCTTGCTCGGGCAGCACGCCATGGCCTACACGGTGCTGAGCTATTTTGCGATCATGGTGCACCGCCGCTTGCTCTGGTTCAGTTTGTCTGGGCAAACCTTGCAAGTACTGCCCTTGTTTGCGCTAGTGCATACGGTCGAGCTACTGCTCAACGCCATGATTGGCGGCAATTTTCCGGGCTGGTGGGTGCTGATGGCACCGGTGGGTGAGGCGCTGCTGTGGCCGGTAATCAGTTCGATGCTGCTGGCGCCGCAGCGCCGCGCGCCGGACCCGGACGACAACCGTCCGCTCTAGCCAAAGCGCACCATGGATTTGCGTAATATCGACCACGACTTGCACCGCTTTCGGCAGCGCATTTTTGTGTTCACGGTACTGGTGTTGGTGTGCTTTGTACTGTTGCTGCTGCGCTTGATGTATTTGCAGCTCTGGCGCCACGACGACTTGCTGGCGCAGGCCGAAAGCAACCGTACCGCTGTCGTGCCGATCGTGCCCAACCGGGGTTTGATTCAAGACCGCAACGGCATTGTGCTGGCCAGCAATTATTCGGCTTATACGCTTGAAATAACGCCTTCAAAAACCAATGGGCTCGAAGCAACCATAGACGCTTTATCTGAGGTCATTGAAGTCACACCGCGCGACCGCCGGCGCTTCAAAAAACTGCTCGACGAGTCCAAGACCTTTGAGTCCCTGCCTTTGCGCAACCGCTTGACCGATGTCGAGGTGGCACGTTTTGCAGCCCAGCGTTTTCGCTTTCCCGGTGTAGAGATCAAGGCCCGCTTGTTTCGCAATTATCCCTATGGCGAATTGGCCAGCCATGTGATCGGCTATATCGGGCGCATCAACCAAAGCGAAAAAGAAAAAATCGAAGACGACGATGACCAGGCCAATTACCGTGGCACCGAATACATAGGCAAGCTCGGGATAGAGCAAAGCTTTGAGCGCCAGTTGCACGGCCTGACCGGGGTCGAGCATATTGAGACATCGGCGGGCGGGCGGGCCACGCGGCGCCTCTCCAGCAGCAAAGCCACTCCCGGCGATACCGTGACCTTGACTATCGACATCAAATTGCAGCACCTGGTGGAGAGCATGTTTGGCGAGCGGCGCGGCGCGCTGGTGGCGATCAACCCGCAAAACGGTGATGTGTTGGCCTTTGTCAGCAAACCTACTTTTGATTCGAATCTATTTGTCGAAGGCATCGACCAGGACAGCTGGCAAATGCTCAATGAATCGCCGGACAAGCCCTTGCTCAACCGCGCTTTGCGTGGCACTTATCCGCCAGGTTCGACCTACAAACCCTTTATGGCGCTGGCGGCGCTGGAGACCGGCACGCGCAAACCCAGCACCTTGATCAACGACCCGGGCTTCTATATGTTTGGCGGCCACCGCTTTGGCAGCCCGGAAAATGAACGTGGCGGCATCATGGACATGCGCCGAGCGATTGTGGAGTCGAGCAACGCCTATTTTTATTCGCTGGCTAACGAGTTGGGCGTGGACACCATGCACGACTTTATGAAGCCCTTGGGTTTTGGCCAGACCACCGGTATCGATGTGCTGGGCGAAGTGCGAGGTGTGTTGCCCAGTCAAGAGTGGAAGCGGCGCTATTACAGCAAGCCTGAACATCAAAAATGGTACGCGGGCGAGACGATTTCTCTGGGTATAGGCCAAGGCTACAACAGCTTTACCATGCTGCAGCTGGCGCAGGCCACGGCCGCTGTGGCCAATAAAGGAGTCAAATACACACCGCGCCTGGTGCTGGCCACCGAAGATGCCAGCAAGCATGCCCGCATCGAACGCCCGGCCCCACCCCCTCAAGACCTGAAGCTTTCACCCGAAAACATCCATGTGATTGTTCAGGCCATGGTCGGCGTGACCCAGGAAGGCACCTCGGCGCGCGCGTTTGCCGGGGCTGGCTACTTGAGCGGCGGCAAAACCGGCACAGCCCAGGCGGTCAGCCTAGCTAAGAACGAAAAATACAATGCGGCGCGCATGGATGAGCACCAGCGCGACCATTCCTTGTACATCGCGTTTGCGCCCGCTGAGGACCCGAAAATCGCGCTGGCCGTGATTGTGGAAAACGCGGGCTTCGGATCTACGGCGGCAGCGCCGATTGCCAGGCGCGTGTTTGATTACTGGCTGTTGCAGCAATACCCCAACGACGAAGATCTAGCCGCCGTGCGTAAAGGCCTGGCCACTGCGCCCATCGGCAAACCGCGCTCGGTGACCGAGCTCAGCTGGCCACCGCCTTTGCAAAGCGCTGAGCCGCCAGGCTTGGTCGCAAAACCCTAGGCGCCGCGCTGCATCAGGCGGCAAACGCATCCCAGGAGGTTTTGGCAATTAAAGCCGCCACCACCAGCATAAACACGACGCGCACAAAGCCAGTGCCGTGTTTGAGTGCCAGATGGGTGCCCGCCAGGCTGCCCACCATATTGGACAGCGCCATGGCCAGTACCAGATGCCACCAGACATGCCCTTTCCAAGCGAACAAGACCAGGGCCGCCAGATTGCTGGCGGTATTGAGCAACTTGGCGCTGGCCGATGCATGCAAAAAATCGTAGCCGACCACACGCACCAGCAAGAACACAAAAAAACTGCCGGTCCCTGGCCCGAAAAAACCATCGTAAAAACCTACCAGCGCCCCGATGGCTGCAAGCACCAGCGCTTCGCGGCGGCCTGCAAAGCGCGGCGCATGTTCGCGCCCTAAGTCTTTTTTCGCTAGCGTATAGGCCAGCAACAATACCAAAAGGCCAGGCAGAATTTTGCGAAGCAATTCGGGTGAGACCACGGTAACCAACCAGGCGCCGGCGAATGCGGCTAACAAGGCCGCTAGCGCCGCCGGCAGCAGCGCACGCCAAGCCATGCTGACCCGGCGGCTGTATTGCAAGGTGGCCAATCCCGTGCCCCAGATGGACGCGCCTTTATTCGTGCCAAACAAGGTTGCCGGCGGCGCAGACGGAAACACTGCAAACAAAGCAGGCACCAAAATCAATCCACCGCCCCCGACAATAGAGTCGACAAAACCAGCTAACAGTGAAGCGGCGGAAACAAGCAGCAATTCCATGGGGGAGTGAGGTACAAAAAAACAGGTGTTGCAGGAGCGCGATGCCTGGGGCCGGACAGCTACGACGCCAAGTCCAGTCAAGTGTAGGGGCTTGCAAGTGAGCCGCAACAGCACAGGCCATCGAAAAAAAGCGGACAAAAAAAAGCACCGACAGCGTCAGTGCTTTTGCCTCTTTCAGAGGTCTATCAACCTTGGCATTGCCAGAGTCTTATGGTCTCCTCGGAATCGCTCGCGGCCTGGTGGGCTGCCCTTCGCTTTTCGAAGTGTGGCCTGTATCTAGGCACGCGTGAACTGTAGTGCTGTGGCGCCAGACAAACATCAGGACTTACCCTTGCGTGTTTCCCCTTAGTTCTGGGCGTCTTCGCTAATCCACTGGGCGGCTTTTTCGGCAATCATCAGGGTGGGTGAATTGGTGTTACCGCTGGTGATAAATGGCATCACGCCCGCATCGACCACACGCAGCCCGGCCACGCCGCGCACATTCAGGCGCGGATCCACCACCGCAAGCGGGTCATCGCCGCGGCCCATTTTGGTGGTGCCTACCGGGTGAAATATCGTGCTGGCAATGTCGCCGGCCAGCTGGGCCAATTCTTCGTCGCTCTGGTACTGCACGCCGGGCTTGTATTCCTCGGGGGCGAAGGCGTGCATCGCGCTTTGCGCCATGATGCGCCGAGTCACCCGCAGCGAATCGGCGGCCACTTTGCGGTCGGTATCGGTGCTGAGGTAGTTGGGTGCAATCGCCGGGGCATCGCGAAAGTCTGGGCTGCGAATGTTCACCGTGCCTCGGCTGGTGGGGTTGAGGTTGCAGACACTGGCCGTCATGGCATTGAAGGTGTGCAGCGGCGAGCCAAAAGCGTCCAGGCTGAGCGGCTGCACGTGGTATTGGATATTCGGGTAAGGTTGCTGCGGGTCGCTGCGGGTGAAAGCGCCTAACTGGCTGGGCGCCATGCTCATGGGCCCGCTGCGTTTCAAAAGATATTCCAAGCCGATACGTGCTTTGCCCCACAGGCTGGAGGCCATGGTATTGAGAGTGGGCGTGTTTTTCACTTTGAAAACCGTGCGGATTTGCAAATGGTCTTGCAAATTGGCGCCCACGCCCGGCAAGTCCAGTCGCAGCGCAATGCCCTTGGATTGCAGCAGCCGGGCCGGCCCGATACCCGAGAGTTGCAGCAACTGCGGCGAAGCCACCGAACCAGCGCTCAAAATCACTTCGCGCTGCGCATGGGCCGTCACCATTTCCTGGCCATTCCAAACCTTGACGCCGCTGCAGCGCAAAGGCTTTGCGGTGCCTGGGTGGTTTTCCAGCACCAGTTCGCTCGCCTGCGCGCCGGTCCAGAGTTCAAAGTTGGGCCGCGCGTAGCAGGTGGGCCGCAAAAAGGCCTTGGCCGTGTTCCAGCGCCAGCCGTTTTTTTGGTTGACTTCAAAAAAGCCCACGCCTTCGTTGTCACCGCGGTTGAAGTCTTCGGTCGCCGGGATGCCCGCTTGCACCGCCGCCTGGGCAAAGGCTTGCAGAACCTCCCAGCGCAGGCGCTGTTTATCCACGCGCCACTCGCCGCCGGCGTTGTGGTGGCGCAGCAGCGCGCGGTAGGGGGTATCGCTGTCCTGCATCAGCGCCGGTGCGGTGCCGCGCGCGCCATGCAAAGCGTTGGCGCCTTTGTAGTGGTCTTCGTGGAGTTGGAAGTAAGGCAGGCTGTTGTCCCAGCTCCATTGCGGCTCACCGGTCACATCGGACCAGCGGGCGTAATCACGTGCCTGGCCGCGCATATAAATCATGCCGTTGATACTGCTACAGCCGCCCAGGGTTTTGCCGCGCGGATATATCAGGCTGCGGCCATTAAGCCCAGCTTCGGCCTCTGTTTTGAACAGCCAATCGGTACGCGGGTTGCTGATGCAATACAGATAGCCCATCGGGATATGAATCCAGTGGTAATCGTCGCGCCGACCGGCTTCAATCAGCAACACGCGTTTGGACGCGTCGGCGCTCAGACGGTTGGCCAGCAGGCAGCCGGCCGTTCCTGCGCCGATGATGATGTAGTCAAAAGTGGTGTCGTTCATGCGGTGGATGGAGAAGCGGTATCGGCCTGCTGGTGCGCGCTTACTTGCCGCTCCATTGGGGTTTGCGCTTTTCTTGAAACGCAAGTTGGCCTTCGCGCGCGTCTTCGGTCAGGGTAAAGAGCGCAATTTGGCTCTCGGTAAAAGCCATGGATTCTTCAAACGCCATGGTCTCCATTTTCTTGAGCATGTACAACCCACGCCGCACCGCAGCGGGCGACTTGTCCAGCAGGCGTTCCAGCAGCCATTGCAGTTTGGCATCGACATCGCGGTCGATGTAATTGACCAGCCCAAATTCCAGGGCCTGTAGGCTGCTAATGGGTTCACCGGTAATGCACATTTCCACCAGTGTGCGGCGCGGAATCAGATGTTGTAAGACGCTCAGCACCTGGGCGGGGAATACGCCTACTTTGACCTCGGGCAAACCAAAGACCGCATGCTCAGCGGCCACCGCCATATCGCACATGGACAAGAGGCCCATGCCCCCGGCCATGCACGCGCCGTTGACCCGAGCGACCAGCGGCACATAGCTGGCTTTGGCTACGCGCAGCAGCTGCGCCAAATGGCCTAAGGGTTCGGAGTAATCGGTGGTAAAGGCCTGCGCGTTTTGCAGATCGGCCCCAGCGCAAAAGGCTTTTTCACCGGCACCGGTCACGACGATGGCGCGCACAGTGCGATTACTTTGTGCCGCGCTGATGGCCGCCGCCATACCGGCCAAAACGCCATGGCTCATGGCGTTGCGGCGCGCTTCGCGGGTGATGGTCAGCCACAGTACTGGGCCGCGCAGTTCGACAGATAAATCGGGGCTGGTCAGGGCGCTGGTGTCCATACAAAACTTCCTGCGAAATAGGTTCGGCAACTGGGATCAGCACAAGGGCTGTGACGCCCCAAGCATACAAGTGTGCGCTTAGCGCCCGCCGCCCACGTCCAAGAGCGCGCCGGTGCAGTAACTCGCTTGTGGGCTGAGCAGCCACACAATGGCGTTGGCCACCTCCTGCGCGCTGCCCGGACGCTGCATTGGCACTTGGAGGGCCAGGCGCTGCGCCCGGTCGGGTTCGCCGCCGCTGGCATGGATGTCGGTTTCGATGATGCCCGGGCGCACGGCATTCACGCGGATACCCTCGGCAGCCACTTCTTTGGCCAGGCCAATGGTGAAGGTGTCAATCGCCCCCTTGCAGGCCGCATAGTCCACGTACTGGCCTGGGCTGCCCATCTTAGATGCGGCGCTGGACAGGTTGACGATGCCGCCGCCGGTGCCGCCATGGCGTGTGCTCATACGCAAAACCGCTTCGCGGGCGCACACAAAGCTGCCCAGTACGTGGGTGTTGAGCATGCGCGACAGGCGCGCCACGCCCATAGCGTCTACGCGGGAGCTGACATCGACCACGCCGGCGTTATTGACCAAAGCCGCCAAGGGCCCCCACTTGGCGTCAATGCGTGCAAACATCGCCATCACCTCGTCTTCACGGCTGACATCGGCTTGCAAGGCCATGGCCTGGCCGCCGCTGTCGCGGATGCCGCGTACCACCTCGTCGGCAGCCAGGGAGTTGGATTGGTAATTGACCGCCACCGCATAGCCCGCTTGCGCTGCGGCCAGCGCGGTGGCCGCGCCAATGCCGCGCGAGCCGCCGGTGATCAGCAGGACCGGAGCGTTCATGGGCGCCGCCGCATAGGCTCTGGTCAGGCCTTGCGCAGGGCGCGCGCCGCGTCCAGCGCAAAGTAGGTGAGCACACCATCTGCGCCGGCGCGTTTGAAAGCCAGCAGGCTCTCCAGCATCACGGCTTCACGGTCAAGCCAGCCGTTTTGCGCGGCGGCCATGAGCATGGCGTATTCACCGGACACCTGATAGGCAAAAGTCGGCACCTTGAATTCGTCTTTGACACGGCGCACCACGTCCAGGTAGGGCATGCCGGGCTTGACCATTACCATGTCGGCGCCCTCGGCAATGTCCATGGCCACTTCGCGCAGCGCCTCGTCGCTATTGCCCGGATCCATTTGGTACACCTTTTTATTGCCTTTGCCCAGATTGGCGGCCGAGCCCACAGCGTCGCGGAAGGGGCCGTAAAACGCGCTGGCGTATTTGGCGCTGTAGGCCATGATGCGGGTGTGTACCAGTTTTTCCGCTTCCAGCGCCTGGCGGATGGCGCCTATGCGCCCGTCCATCATGTCGCTGGGTGCCACGATATCCACGCCGGCGCG
>CAMBFN010000051.1 GCA_945865425.1 Comamonas sp. lk
GGCGAACACCAGAGGAGTACGAATAGCGGGCCGATCCCGGCCATCCCCCCAAGTGACGATTTCGCCTGGTAAGCACTGCGCCATTTCCCGCTCACGTACAGTTTGCGCCGCAAGCGTCAGGCTAGTCAATGCCAAGGCGGTAAACCAAACGACAAGCACGCCGCGCCGCATTCAGGAAAGCACCCGCAGTGGCACGGCAAAACCCCGCTGCACCGCCGGGCGCGCCATTAGATCCAAGTACCAGCGCTGCACCTGCGCAAAATCGGCCAAATCCACCTGATGGCGCGGATGGCGCCACACCCATCCAAAAATGGCAAAGTCAGCGATGGACAACTCGCCCGCGAAAAAGCGACGCCCCTGCAAACGCCGCTCCATGACGCCATACAAGCGGCGCGTCTCGGCCATGAAGCGCTCCAAGCCGTAGCGTCGGTCGGCCTCCGAGCCCAAGGCAACAAAGTGGTGAACCTGACCCGGTGTAGGGCCAAAGCCGCCCATCTGGAACATCAGCCACTCCAAGACCTCCACGCGGGCGCGGCCGGCAGGCGGCAAAAAAAGCCCGGTTTTTTCGGCAAGGTAAAGCAAGATGGCGCCAGATTCAAAAACACTGATGGCTTGCCCGTCCGGCCCATCCGTATCCACGATGGCCGGGATTTTGTTGTTGGGGCTGATACGGATAAATGCCGGATCAAACTGTTGTCCCGCACCAATATCGACCACCCGCACGGCATAAGGCAAACCCATTTCTTCCAGTGCAACGCTGATTTTTCGCCCGTTAGGCGTATCAAACGCGAATAGTTCAATGGTCAAGGAAAGTCCCCTTGTTTAAGGCGCGGTCGGCTGTGCCTGCATGCGCAGGCATTAATCGTCCTCACTGGCCGCAATGCCTGGAAACAGTATCTCGGTAAATCCAAATTGCGAAAAATCGCGCATTCGCATGGGATAGAGCTTGCCCCACAAATGGTCGCATTCATGCTGAACTACCCGGGCATGAAAACCGTCCACCGTGCGGTCAATGGGGTCGCCAAAAGCGTCCCACCCGGTATAACGTATGCGTGCCCAGCGCGGCACCATGCCGCGCAAGCCCGGCACCGACAAGCAGCCTTCCCAGTCGGATTCCTCGTTCTGGCCTATAGGCGTGATGGTCGGGTTGACCAGCACCGTACGCGGCACCAGGGGTCGATCCGGGTAGCGTGGGTTGCGCTCGTCCGAGCCGAAAATCACCACCTGCAAGTCCACCCCGATTTGAGGCGCGGCCAGGCCCGCTCCGTTGGCAGCGCGCATGGTGTCGAGCAGGTCCGTCACCAGCAAATGCAATGCATCGGTATCCAATGCCTGCACCATTTGCGCTATGCGCAATAAGCGCGAATCGCCCATTTTCAAGATTTCGCGTACCGCCATCAGCGTTCCTCCAGCATGTTGTACAAAGCAGCCTCATCAATCACCGGCACGCCCAACTCCTGCGCTTTATCCAGCTTGCTACCGGCCTCACTGCCAGCGAGCACAAAACTGGTTTTTTTGCTCACCGAACCGGCCACCTTAGCGCCTGCATCTTCGATCAAGGCTTTGGCGGCATCGCGACCCAGTGTGGGCAAAGTCCCAGTAATGACAAAGGTCAACCCGGCCAAGGGTTTGGGCCCATCAGACGCCGCCACTATGGCCGGCCAATGTACGCCGCAAGCACGCAATTGTTCCACCACCTCGCGGTTATGCGCCTGGTCAAAAAACGCCCGCAGGCTTGTGGCCACCGTAGGCCCGACATCGTTGACCTCCAGCAGTTGCTCTAGCGGCGCATCCATAAGGGCTTGCACATCACCAAAATGCCGGGCCAATTCTTTAGCGGTGGCCTCGCCCACATGGCGGATGCCGAGTCCATAGAGAAAGCGAGGCAAGGTGGTGTTTTTTGACTTTTCCAAAGCCTCCAGCACATTGTTGGCCGATTTATCGGCCATACGGTCCAAAGCAGCCAAGGCCGTGAAGCCCAGCCGGTAAATATCCGGCAAGGTGCGCACCAAGCCTGCTTCCACCAATTGGTCCACCAGTTTTTCACCCAGTCCTTCCACCTCGACTGCGCGGCGCTGCACAAAATGTGAAATCGCCTGCTTGCGCTGCGCACTGCAAAACAAGCCGCCGGTACAACGGTAGTCCGCCTCGTCCTCCTCACGCAAAGCGGCAGACCCGCACACTGGACACTGGCGCGGCATGGTAAACACCTCACCACGGCCGGGCGATTCCAAGCTGGACGGCAACACGCTGACCACCTCGGGAATCACATCCCCTGCACGGCGCACAATGACAATGTCGCCCACGCGCACATCTTTGCGCCTGGCCTCGTCTTCGTTATGCAGCGTGGCATTGGTGACGGTGACGCCGCCCACAAACACCGGCGCCAGTTTGGCCACTGGCGTTAGCTTGCCGGTGCGCCCTACTTGCACATCAATGGCCAGCACCGTGGTCACTTGCTCCTGGGCCGGGTATTTGTGCGCCACCGCCCAACGCGGCTCGCGACTGACAAAGCCCAGGCGCTGTTGCAAAGCCAGGTTGTTGACCTTGTAGACCACGCCGTCAATATCAAAAGGCAGTTGATCGCGCAGCGCACCGATGCACTGGTGAAAGTCCAACAAGCCCTGCGACCCCAGCGCGGTCGCGGTCTGAGCCGCCACCGGGAAACCCCAGGCCTTGAGCGCCATCAGCAAATCCATATGCGTAGCCCAGGCCGGCCCGCCTTGCAGCTCGCCCACCCCATAGGCAAAAAAACTCAAAGGCCGCTGCGCCGCAATACTTGGATCGAGCTGACGCACCGCACCGGCGGCGGCATTGCGCGGATTGACAAAGGTTTTTTCGCCTTTTTCACCTTGGGCAATTCGCGCGCGCTGGCGGGTGTTTAGGGTCTCAAAATCATCGCGGCGCATGTACACCTCGCCTCGCACTTCCAGCACCAAGGGCGCGCCCTGCAAGCGCAGCGGTATTTGGCCAATGGTGCGCGCGTTATGCGTTACATCCTCACCGTACTCGCCGTCACCGCGCGTAGCGGCCTGCACCAGCACGCCATTTTCATAGCGCAAACTCATGGCCAGGCCGTCAAACTTCAGCTCGGTCACGTAATGCACCGCGGGCGCGTCGTCGCTTAACTCCAACTCTTTGCGGATGCGGGCGTCAAAGGCCTGCGCGCCGGACGACTCGGTATCAGTCTCGGTGCGTATGCTCAGCATAGGCACCACATGGCGCACGCTGGCAAATTGCGCCAGCGGTTTGCCGCCAACCCTTTGTGTGGGCGAGTCCCCGGTGCGCCATTGCGGGTAGAGCTCCTCAAGGGCCTGCAACTCGCGGAACATGCGGTCGTATTCAGCGTCTGGCAACTCGGCTGCATCTAGCACGTAGTACAAATGTCCGTGGTGCTGCAACTGCGCTCGCAATTGGGCCATGCGCAGCGCTACATCGCTTGGGGGCTCTGGGCTATCCGGTAACTCGGGGGTACTCACCTACAGTCCTACTTATTGAGCTTGCCGTTTTAGCTTGAATTGCGCATGCACAAGCAGCCATGCAAAGCACATTCAAGAAAACAAGCGCCGGGCCAACGCAGAACCGGCGGGAAAGTCACGCTGCTCCAGCCGGTCATGCAACTGTTGTAACTCATGGCTTATGGACTGCAGCGCTTGCACCGGCAAGGCCTGTCCGTTGTCGTCGGTGACGATGCCATCCATGCTGTGCGCCATCGCCTGCGCTGCCTGGCACATGCGGTCAAAGGCTTGTTCAGCACGGTCCACTTGTGGCACGTCCAAATGAAAAACGATGTCAAAGATCGCCGATTGGGCCGGGTCTTCGGCCAGTGCGGCCTGGCTGTCAAAAGTGAGCGCCAACAAGGGCGGCAGCCCATCGACCGGGGCAGGCAGCACCATGCGTCCAGGGAGCTGGCCGGGAACAAAACCGTGTTGCGCGGCCACCTGGGTGATGTAGCCCGGGCTCCAGGCGGCATGGCGGGCCCGTAAGTTCAGGCCGAGCTGCGCGTCGTGCTGACTGGCAAAATTGTCTAGCTCCTTGGCCCGCGCCACCTCATCGCGCATTTCGCGAAACTCGGGCGTTGCATTCATGGCATCGGCAAACGCCTGGGTTTTGACCACGAACTCGGAATACTCGATATCGTTGAGGGCGCCTGCGCGGTTGGCCAATTGCACCGCGGTCTGAAACGCCATATAGCGCGCACCGGGTACCGGGGTTTCCCACTCCTGCGCGTCGGCGTTAAAGCCTTCGATCAAAAACGGTTTGCTGCCAACCCGCCAGCTACCGGGAAATGCTGCCACCGCCGCGTCACCGGAAATAGCAGGCACCATGGGGTCCAAATTGACCGCTGCGAGCGCGTCAATCAGGCTGTCGATCGCCGGGCGGCGCGGGGCAGCCATGGCAAAATTCAAATTACTAAAACCCAGATCGTCAAATACCGGCTCGGTAAAGCTGGGTTTGCTATGGAGCTCAGCCGCATCGACCAGCGCGTCGGCCTGGCGGGGCGCATTGGCCCGGGCGGACCACAAGCTTTGCACCAGCACACCGAGCAAGACCAAAGCACCCAGCACCAAGAGGCCGATTTGAAAATCGCTCATGCCGCCTCCACCAAGCCCACAGCGGCTTCCATGTCCACCGCCACAATGCGCGACACGCCTTGCTCCTGCATGGTTACGCCAATCAACTGCTCGGCCATTTCCATGGCAATTTTGTTGTGGCTGATGAACAAAAACTGCGTTCCCGCGCTCATGCGCTGCACCAACTTCGTGTAGCGCTCGGTATTGGCGTCATCCAGAGGCGCGTCCACCTCATCGAGCAAACAAAACGGCGCCGGGTTGAGCTGGAAAATGGCAAACACCAGCGCAATGGCAGTAAGCGCTTTTTCGCCACCCGAAAGCAAATGGATAGTCTGATTTTTCTTGCCCGGCGGTTGGGCAATTACCTGCACGCCGGAGTCCAAAATCTCATCGCCGGTAATGACCAAGCGCGCATTACCGCCACCAAACAGCACCGGGAACATCTCGCCGAAGTGGCGATTGACTTCGTTGAAGGTTTCCCCCAGCAGCTCACGGGTTTCGGCGTCAATCTTGCGAATCGCGTCTTCCAGCGTGCGCATGGCCTCGTTCAAATCCAGGCTTTGCACGTCTAAAAATTCTTTGCGCTCACGACTGCTCGTCAGTTCATCCAAAGCGGCTAGATTGACCGCGCCAAGGGCAGCAATCTCGCGGTGCAGGCGGTCGATTTCCGCTTGCAGGGCCGCCAGCCGGATGCTTTGGCCTTCCAGGCTTTGGGCCAGGGCGTCCAGATCGGCCTGGGCTTCAAACAACTGGTTTTCGTATTGCTCAAAGCCCAGGCGTGCGGCCTGCTCTTTGAGCCGCAATTCGGTAATGCGCTGGCGCATAGGATCGAGCTCGCGCTCTAATTGCAAACGGCGCTCCTCGTGGCTACGCAAGGTGGCTGTCAAATCCTCGTAGGTACTGCGCTTGGCGCCAAGGGCCTGCTCGCGCTCAGCTTTCAGGCTTAACGCACTTTGCAAACCAGCTTGGGCTGCGACGTCCGACAGCTCCTGCAATTCGGCCTGCCCGCGCGCCACTTCTTCGGCCACGGCCACCGTCTGCGCATCAGCAGTTTGCAAGGAACGCTCTATTTCCTGCGCCCGCGCCAGCAAGCTGCGTTGGTTGAACATCTGCTCTTGCACCTGGCGCTCCAGGCCGCGCAATTGCTCGCGGCTTTGGTCCAACTGGGCTTGCGCCGCCATAGCGCCCTCTTCCAGCTCTGCGTGGGCCTCCTGGCTTTGACCCAGTTGCAGGTCCAGACTTTCAAAGCGTGCTTCGGCTTCCTCCGAGCGCGCCGCCAGGTCTTCCAACATGGCGTCCACCTCGGCCGCATCGGCCTCGATTTCGCTGCTGCGCTGGCGGGTTTGCTCGGCTAATTGGGTAAGGCGCAAGACTTCCACTTGCAAGCTATGGCTATGGGTCTGGCTTTCCTGCGCCTGGCGCCGGACATCCAGCAGTTGCGCAGTGCATTGGGCATAGGCGCTTTCGGCCCGGTTGAGCGCGCTACGCGATGCCTCGGCCATCATGGCTTGGGCACGTGCGTCTTTTTCCAGATGCTGAATTTCCTGGGCCCTTGCCAACAAGCCCGCTTGCTCGGCATCGGCCGCGTAAAAACTGACGCTGTGCGCACCGACCGCATGGCCTTGGGGGACAAACAGATTCTCACCCGCTTGTAACTGAGTGCGCTGGGCAAAGGCCTGATCCATATCCTTTGCGGCATAACAGCCGCGCAACCACTCGGCCACTACAGCAGCCAGGCCGGCGTCATGGATTTGCACCTTGTCAGCCAGCGCCGCCAGGGTGCTGGTGGCGCCGCTGCGCCCGGCGAGCGGGCTGCTGAAGAAGGACAGCTTGACTGGCGGCACGTCCTGACTAAAGGCTTGCACCATCTCTAGCTTGGATACTTCCAGTGCGCCCAAGCGGTCGCGCAAGGCCGCCTCGACGGCGTTTTCCCATCCGGCCTGTACCCGGATGCGGGTCCATAAGCCCTGCAAGTCCAGCAAACCGTGCTTGCTGAGCCAGGGCTTGAGTTTTTCATCGGTGCGCAATCGCTCTTGCAAGGCCTTGAGCGCTTCCAGGCGCGCCGATACATCAGCATACCGCGCCGCATCGGCATTGACCTGCTGCTGCTGGGCGCGACGCGCCTCGTCCAGTTCGGGCGCACTTTCCTGCAGGCTGTGCAAGCGCTCCAGAGATTCTTCGGCCACCGCGCGCGCCTGCTCCCATTGGGCTTGCAAGTCCTGTAAACGCACTTCGTCGGTCTGCGTGAGGGCATTACGATCGGCGCTCAGGCGCTCGCGCCGCGCACTGAGCTGGCGGCTTTGTTCCTGGATATTGCGCTGCTCCGAGGCCAACACACTTAGGGCTTGCTGCACATGAGCCACCGCATCACGCTGCGCTACGGTAGCGGCCTGTGCGCTTTGCAAAGCCTCTTCTAATGCGGGCAAATGCTGGGCCTGCTCCTGCGTCTGTGCATCGAGCAACTGGGCTTGCTCGGCGCCGGTTTCACGCGAAACCAGTAGCTGGTCTTGGTCAAGCAAGGCCTGCGCACGGCGCTCGGCCCATTGGGAGCTTTGGGCTTGCAGCATCAGCAAGCGCTGCTCCACGCGCTGGCGGCTTTCCACCACGTAGCGGATTTCGGCCTCCAGGCGACCCACCTCGGCACTGGCCTCGTACAGCAAGCCTTGGCTTTGGTTTACTTCGTCGGCAGCAGCGTAATGCGCTTGGCGAACTTGCTCCAGTTCGGCCTCGATACGGCGCACATCGGCCATGCGCGATTCCAGAGCGTTAACTGCAGCCTGCGCATCGCGCTGCACCTTGACCTGTTCGGCCTGGGCTTCGGCGCGGCGCAAAAACCATATCTGATGCTGTTTGCGCGTTACATCGGTTTGCATGGACTGGTACTTTTGCGCGACTTCGGCTTGGCGCTCCAGTTTTTCCAGGCTGCTATTGAGTTCGCGCAGAATGTCTTCTACCCGCGTCAGATTGGACCGCGTGTCAGAGAGCCGATTTTCAGTCTCGCGGCGGCGTTCTTTGTATTTGGATACCCCCGCTGCCTCTTCCAGAAACAAGCGCAACTCTTCGGGCTTGGATTCAATAATGCGGCTAATCGTCCCCTGTCCGATGATGGCGTAGGCACGCGGCCCCAGGCCCGTGCCCAGAAACACATCCTGCACATCGCGGCGGCGCACCGCCTGGTTGTTGATGAAGTAACTGGAGGTGCCATCGCGCGTCAGTACCCGGCGCACGGCAATTTCGGTGAACTGGCCCCATTGGCCGCCAGCGCGGTGGTCAGAATTGTCAAACACCAGTTCCACGCTGGCACGGCTGGCGGCTTTGCGTGTCGTCGTGCCGTTGAATATGACATCCTGCATGGACTCACCACGCAATTCGCTGGCGCGACTCTCGCCCAAAACCCAGCGCACCGCATCCATGATGTTGGACTTGCCACAGCCGTTGGGGCCCACCACCCCGACCAGTTGACCCGGGAGTAGGAAATTGGTGGGCTCGACGAAAGACTTAAAGCCCGACAGCTTGATGGAATTGAGGCGCACAGGGACTGTTAAAAACCGCTAAGTGATTGATTTAATTGGCATAAGCCGGCCGCAACGATACACACCGGGACATCCATGATACCGCGCGCCACCCCCATGCAGTAGACCGCTTGGCCGGGCGGGCGCCCCCGAGCGCCCTCTTAGCCCGCTTGCTGTAGAAAACGCTTGGATTCCTGTACCAACTGGCGCAAGGGATGCAGCAAGGCCTCGATCTTCGGGCGCAACTCCAAGTTGCCCTCGCTGCGGCTGCATTTTTCGATCTCCACCAGTTCGGCGGCAAATTCGGCGTGGCAAAACACGGGGATAAAACCTTTAAGTGAGTGCAAGGTGCGGGCCACCGCTGGAATATCTCCCTCGCCCAGCAGCCGCTCGATCTCGCCAATATCTTTACTCAGACTGAGCACCAGCGGCTGTAGCAACTCAGAAACCGCTTGCGCATCGCCCAAAAAATCGATCGCGCCGGCCAAGTTCAGAACCTGGTAAGGCACGGCATCGCTCGCGTTTTCACTCATATATAACTCTCCGCTACAGATAGGCCGCATGGCTTGTCGCCGGTATCCTGCACAGCATGCAAACGGCTTGTTGAACGATAATACATTGCTATGAATGTGCATTTGCCGCTGCTCCACGCCTATCCGTTTGAACGCTTGCGACAACTTTTTGGCGGCATCATCCCCGATGCGCAATACAGCCCTATCAGTTTAGGCATTGGCGAACCGCGTCACGCGACCCCGGATCTCATTAAGCAAGCCTATTGCAGAGCTATCGAAGGCAGCGGTTTGGCCGCTTATCCGGCCACTGCAGGCGAGGCGATTTTGCGTGAGGCCATTGCCCAATGGTTGCAAAAACGCTACCAGATTGAAGTGCGCGCCAGCGATCAAATACTGCCGGTCAACGGTTCGCGCGAGGCACTTTTTGCGTTTGCGCAAGCCGTCATCGCCAGCGCACCGGGCCAAGCCAAACCCTTGGTGCTGTGCCCCAATCCCTTCTACCAAATTTACGAGGGCGCGGCCTTGCTGTCGGGGGCTGAGCCTTATTACGTCGCATCGATTCCCGAACGTAATTTCGCCCAAGACTGGGCCTCAGTGCCCCAGGAGGTCTGGGCGCGCACGCAGTTGTTGTTTGTATGCAGCCCCGGCAACCCCGCGGGTGCGGTGATGCCACTGCAAGAATGGAAAAACCTTTTTGATCTCAGCGATCGCTACGGCTTTGTTATCGCGTCGGACGAGTGCTACAGCGAGATTTATTTCCGCGACACGCCTCCCTTGGGTGGCCTAGAAGCTGCGGCACAACTCGGTCGCGGCGATTTCAAAAACCTGGTGGCGTTTACCAGCCTGTCCAAGCGCAGCAATGTACCTGGCATGCGTAGCGGTTTTTGCGCGGGGGACGCAGCGCTGATGGCGCAGTTTTTGCGCTACCGCACCTACCACGGTAGCGCCATGAGCCAAGTGGTACAAAGCGCCAGCATCGCCGCTTGGCAAGACGAACACCATGTGCTGGAAAACCGGGCTCTGTACCGCGAAAAATTCTATGCGGTCACCCCGGTACTGGCCCAAGTGCTGGACGTGCGTTTACCCGACGCGGGCTTTTACCTCTGGGCCAAGGTGCGCGGCAGCGACGAGGACTTCGCCCGCGCGCTCTACGCTGCCTACAATGTCACGGTTTTGCCTGGCAGCTACCTGGCGCGCAGCGCGCAGGGCCACAACCCGGGTACCGGTTATGTGCGCATGGCGCTGGTTGCGCAAACTACTGAATGCCTTGAAGCGGCGCACCGTATTGCGGCCTTTGTGCGCGGCACCCAAGAATCCCAAATCGAATAACCCACTGTTTTGAACCGAAAGCCATTTATGACACAACAACTCCAAACCATTCTGGACGCCGCATGGGAAGACCGTGCCAATATCTCTTCCAGTTCCGCGTCGCAAGAAGTGCGCGATGCGGTGGAGCACGTGATCAGTCACCTCAACAACGGCAGCCTGCGTGTCGCCACGCGTCAAAGCGTGGGCCAGTGGACTACGCACCAGTGGATTAAAAAAGCCGTGCTGCTGAGTTTCCGCCTGAAAGACAATAGCGTTATCAAAGCCGGTGAGTTGGGCTTTTACGACAAGGTGCAAACCAAGTTCTCGCATATGGACGAAGCGGGCATGAAGGCCGCTGGAGTGCGCGTGGTGCCGCCCGCGGTAGCGCGCCGTGGCAGCTACATCGGCAAAGGCGCGATTCTGATGCCCTCTTATGTCAACATCGGCGCCTATGTGGACGAAGGCACCATGGTCGATACCTGGGCTACCGTAGGCTCTTGTGCCCAGATCGGGAAAAACGTGCACCTCAGCGGTGGTGTGGGTATAGGCGGCGTGCTCGAGCCCATGCAAGCGGGCCCCACCATCATCGAAGATAACTGCTTTATCGGCGCCCGCTCCGAAGTGGTCGAAGGCGTGATCGTGGAAGAAAACTCCGTTATATCTATGGGCGTGTACATCGGCCAAAGCACCAAAATTTACGACCGTGCCACAGGCGAAGTGAGCTATGGCCGCATTCCGGCCGGTTCGGTGGTGGTATCGGGAAATCTGCCCAGCGCCGACGGCAAATACAGCTTGTACTGCGCTGTCATTGTGAAACGCGTAGATGCGCAGACCCGCGCCAAAACCTCGCTCAATGAACTGCTGCGTGACTAAAGGGACTGTCCACGACGCAGCCCGCTTCCCGTCGTCAAACCCTGCCACACCTGCTCTTTGAAACCTTGATGCCTTCACACGACACCCATGCTACCTTGCGGCTGACCGAGCAACTGCTCAGCATGCCCTCGCCCACACCCGCTGACGGAGGTTGCCAGGCATTGATGGCAGCGCGCCTGGCGCCGCTGGGCTTTGTGTGCGAAACCATTGAGAGCGGTCCCGCCGATTTGCGCGTTACCAATTTGTGGGCCAAACGCGCTTGCACGCATGCAAACGCCAGGGCAGCCAAGACACTGGTCTTTGCCGGCCACACGGATGTAGTGCCCACCGGGCCGCTGGCCCAGTGGGACAGCCCGCCCTTTAGTCCCAGTCACCGCGACGGCAAGCTCTACGGCCGTGGTGCCAGCGACATGAAGACCTCGCTGGCCGCTTTTGTGGTCGCCATTGAAGAATTTGTAGCGCAGCAGTCCGACGCTGCATTGAATATTGCCCTGCTCATTACCAGCGACGAAGAAGGACCGGCAGTCGATGGCACCGTGGTGGTCTGCGAACTACTCAAAGCGCGTGGCGAAGTACTGGACTACTGCATTGTGGGGGAGCCCACCTCGGTAGAGCGCACCGGTGACATGATTAAAAACGGCCGCCGTGGCACCATGAGCGGCAAGCTCACGGTGCATGGCGTGCAAGGACATATCGCCTACCCGCAACTGGCCGACAACCCCATCCACCGGCTGGCGCCCGCCTTGGCCGAATTGGTTAGCGTGCGCTGGGACGAAGGCAATGCCTTTTTCCAGCCCACCAGCTGGCAAGTTAGCAACATCCACGGTGGTACCGGCGCGAGCAACGTGATACCAGGCCAAGTGGTAGTGGATTTCAACTTCCGCTTTTGCACTGAGTCCAGCACCGAGTCCTTGCAACAGAGGCTGTGCGCAGTGCTCAACCGCCACAGCCTGCAATATGACGTGGTCTGGACTATCGGCGGCCTGCCATTCCTGACCACACCGGGCGCCCTGGTGGAAGCAGTAACGCAAGCCATCCACGACGAAACCGGCATCGCTACCCAGCTATCGACCACCGGCGGTACCAGCGACGGGCGCTTTATTGCGCAAATCTGCCCTCAAGTCGTTGAACTGGGCCCACCAAACGGAACGATTCACAAAATCAATGAGCATGTGGCGCTGGCCGATATTGAGCCGCTGAAAAACATCTACCGTCGGGTACTGGAGCGCCTGCATGCGCTGGCGCTGGCATGAAGCTGCGCGACCTGGTCGAACAATCCGCCCGCCAACTTCAAGCCGCCCAGGTCGCCTTCGGCCACGGCACCGACAACGCCTTGGACGAAGCAGCGTGGCTGGTACTGTGGCAATTGGGGCTGCCACTGGACACACCGTTGGACGACCCCAAAACCGCGACTGCGCTGACCCAAGCGCAGCAAAGCGCCTGTGGGGCCCTGATCGCAAAGCGCATCAGCAGCCGTAAACCGGCCGCCTATCTCACAGGCCAAGCTTGGCCACAAGGTTTTGCTTTTTATGTGGATGAGCGCGTGATCGTGCCGCGCTCGCTGATTGCGGAGTTGCTAGTCGATGGCGGCATCGACTATTTCTTGCACGATGGCACCCGCCGGGTGCTGGACCTGTGTACCGGCAACGGCAGTCTGGCCATCATCGCGGCCCATATGTATCCCGATACCGTGGTCTGCGCCAGCGACCTGTCGCAAGACGCGCTAGACGTGGCTGCGCTCAATGTTGCCCAGCATGGACTGCAGGCGCGCATCGCACTGCTGCAATCGGACGGCTTTGAGGCACCGACTTTGCAATCGCAGGGGCCCTACGACCTGTTGCTGTGCAATCCGCCTTATGTCAACGCCCAAAGCATGACCGCGCTACCGCCTGAATTTCAGGCTGAACCAGCGCTGGCATTGGACGGTAATGCCGATGGCGGGAGCGATGGCATGGACTTTGTGCACCGCCTGCTACGCGATGCGCCGCAGCATCTCCATCCCCAAGGCGTGCTCGTGCTGGAAATCGGCCATGAGCGCGCTTTTTTTGAAGCTGCCTTTCCCGCTCTACCAGCGGTGTGGCTGCCCACCAGTGCGGGGGAAGACCAGGTTTTGCTGCTCACCCGCGAAGCTCTCGTCTCATGATCACATTAAAAAATGTCACCTTGCGCCGTAGCGCCAAGGTCTTGCTCGAACACGCCTCGGTCACCATCAATCCGGGTGAAAAAGTCGGCCTGGTCGGGCGCAATGGTGCGGGCAAATCGTCCTTGTTTGCCTTGTTCACCGGACTTTTGCACGAAGACTCCGGCGAGTACTACATTCCCACGCAATGGCGTATGGGCCAGGTGGCGCAGGACATGCCCGAGACCAGCCAAAGCGCCACCGATTTTGTGATTGAGGGGGACACGATTTTGTGCACCGCCCGCGCCGAAGTGCAGGCCGCCGAATCTGGCGAGGATGGCGACCGCATGGCCAACGCCTACATGGCACTGCACGACGCCGGTGAGCACGACGCACCCTCACGCGCGCAGGCGCTGATCCTGGGCCTAGGCTTTAAAACCACCGAGTTAGAAAACCCAGTCAACAGTTTCTCGGGCGGCTGGCGCATGCGCTTGCAATTGGCGCGCGCGCTCATGTGCCCCTCTGATTTGCTGCTCCTGGACGAACCCACCAACCACCTGGACCTAGACGCGCTGGTATGGCTGGAAGCCTGGCTCAAGCGCTATGAAGGCACCATGCTGGTCATCAGCCATGACCGGGAATTTTTGGACGCAGTCACCAACGTCACCCTGCATATCGACGGCGGCAAGCTGATGCGCTACGGCGGCAATTACAGCAAGTTCGAGGATATGCGCGCCGAGCAAATGCTTTTGCAGCAAAACACCTATGCCAAGCAGCAGGAAAAAATTGCGCACTTGCAAAAATTTATTGCCCGCTTCAAGGCCAAGGCCAGCAAAGCCAAGCAAGCGCAAAGTCGCGTCAAGGCCTTGGATCGCATGGAAAAGATTGCGCCGCTACTGGCCGAAGCGGAATTTAGCTTCGAGTTCAAAGAACCGGCCAATTTGCCCAACCCCATGCTCTCGCTCTCGGGCGTGAGCTTTGGCTATCCAGCGCCCGACGACGCCGCGCCAGGTACCAGTCCCACCATCATCGTGCGCAACGTCAGCCGCTCGGTGCTGGCCGGGCAGCGCATCGGCATCTTGGGCGCCAACGGCCAAGGCAAATCCACGCTGGTCAAAACCGTGGCCCGGGACCTGGCGCCCATAGGCGGCGAAGTGACCGAGGGAAAAGGCCTGAACATTGGCTATTTCGCGCAGCAAGAGCTGGACGTGCTGCGCCCGAATGACACAGCGCTAGAGCACATGATCCGCCTGGTCAAAGACCTGACCGCACAGTCCAAGCTCGCCGGCCAGGCCACCCGCGAACAAGACTTGCGCAGTTTTTTAGGCACTTTTAATTTCAGCGGCGATATGGTCAAGCAAGCCGTGGGCAGCATGAGTGGCGGCGAAAAAGCCCGTCTGGTGCTTTGCATGATCGTCTGGCAACGCCCCAACCTCTTGTTGCTGGACGAACCTACCAACCATCTGGACCTGGCTACGCGCGAAGCCCTGGGCATGGCGATCAACGAGTTTGAAGGCACGGTGATGCTGGTCAGCCATGACCGCGCATTGCTGCGCTCGGTGTGCGACGAATTTTGGATGGTCTCGCACGGCGGAGTTGCACCCTTTGACGGCGACTT
>CAMBFN010000052.1 GCA_945865425.1 Comamonas sp. lk
GAGCTGGAGACCCGCAGGCCATGCACCTCGTAGCTGTTCATGCGTGCCACATCAAAGCCATGGGCCTCGCCGGCGGCATCCAGCATCGCGTAATCCCCGGCGCGTTGGGCGCCGAAACGAAAGTCGTCGCCCACCAGCACATAGCGTGCGCCCAGGCCTTGGACCAGTACTTTTTGCACAAAATCCTGCGGGCTTTGGCCGGCCAGAGCGGCGTTAAAGGGCAGCACCACGGTCTGGGCCACGCCGCATTGGGCCAGTTCCTGCAATTTGTCGCGGAAGGTGCCCACCCGGCTGGGGGCCAGCTCGGGGCGTTGCAGCTGCAGGGCGAAGTAGTCGCGCGGATGCGGCTCGAAGGTCAGCACGCAACTGGGCACGCCGCGCTGCTGCGCTTCGCTGCGCAAGAGCGCCAGCATGGCCTGGTGGCCGCGGTGTACGCCGTCGAAATTACCAATGGTCAGTGCGCAGGCCGGGGCGAGGCCCGGGTGCTGGTAGCCGCGGAAAAACTGCATGTATTTGTATTTTGTTACCGGGGGCTTGCCATGGGGAAGGTCTGCAAAGCTCCGCTATAGCGAGCGGCACAGCGCTGCGGCGATCTATAAGCGCTTGATTCGTAAGCCAAAATGGATTGCTTTGCTGCGCTCGCAATGACGGGTTTGGACTTATGCATATCTTCTCTAGGGCTTGGGCTGGGGTGTCACTGAAACAAGGTATATTGTGACGCAGCTCCTCTCCAGCCTTTAGGGCCCGCAGCGGGAGCGCCCAGTGTGACGTGGTTTTACCGGTGTCTTTGCTGATCTGGAGGAATTGTTTGAAAGTACTGAAGTTGTCGGCCCAAGGGCTTCCCCAGTCCTGGATTTCTCTCGAGCAAGCGGTCATCAATTACGCAGCAGGCGAGGTGCGTTGGGAGTCCGGCGGCGAGATCGCCGTCTTTCGCGGCGGCCACAATGCCGTCACCGGCCTGCAGTCGGTGATTCGCGTTAACAGCATCATCGGCACCCGTGGCGTACCCAACATCAACCCCTTCAATCTGCGCCCGGGCCTGACCAATAGCAAGCTCTTTGTGCGTGACCGCAATGTATGCGCCTACTGCGGTGGCCGTTTTCACGAATCGGACCTCACCCGCGAACACATCATCCCCTTTGCCCAAAACGGCGTGGACAACTGGATGAACGTGGTCACAGCCTGCCGTCCTTGCAACCACCGCAAAAGCCACCGCACCCCCGAGCAGGCGAATATGCCCCTGTTATTCGCGCCCTATGTACCCAGCCTGTGGGAAGACTTCATCCTGCGCAACCGGCGCATCCTGGCCGACCAGATGGAGTTTTTGATGTCCCATGTGCCGCGTTCTTCGCGGCTGTTGATTTAGGGCCACGGCTTTATTACTTACGAAATTGGATACAGTTAGCCCCAGGCCACCATACAGGCGGCACAGCAGGGGGAAAAATGAACATCCATTACCGGACAGATGGCCAAGTGCGCACTGCTGCGCATATTTTTCGAATCAAGGCGATTGCCCTGGCGCTTGCTGGCATCCTGACTATCTGGCCGGCGCCTGGGCGGGCTGCAAAGCGAGCCGAGTCCGAGCCAGCGCCCAAATCCAGCGAGACCGCGCCGCAAGCTACGCCAAGCAGCCCGGAAACGGCGTTAGCCCAAGGCGCGCACCTGGCCCAATGGGCGACGCCCTGGGATAAGGGACTGGATGCGCGCGCTTATGCGCTCAGTGAAAAGCTGGACGGCGTGCGTGCCGTGTGGGACGGCAAAAACCTGCGTTTTCGCAGCGGGCGCGCGATTGCCGCACCCGCTTGGTTTTTGGCTGCTTTGCCGGCGCAAGCGCTGGACGGTGAACTCTGGATGGGCCGGGGCAGTTTTGACCGCTTGTCGGCAATAGTGCGCAAGACCCAGCCAGTGGACGAGGAGTGGCGTGCAGTGCGCTATATGGTGTTTGACGCACCGGCCACCGGTAAGACTTTCCGTCAGCGTTACCAAAGTGCGCAGGAATTGGTTGCCGCCGCGCACACGCATTGGCTTGTACTGGTGGTCCAGGAGAGCGTGGGCGCAGCGCAGGACTTGCCCGAGCGCCTGCAAAGTGTGGTCGATCAAGGTGGCGAAGGCTTGGTCTTGCACCAATGGGATGCCTTGTGGCAGCCGGGCCGCAGCAAGGCGGTGCGTAAGCTCAAACCGCAAGCCGATGAAGAGGGGCGGGTGCTGGCGCTGATTGCCGGCAAAGGCCAGTTCGAGGGCCAGATGGGCGCACTTTTGCTAGAGACGCCCGATAAAAAGCGGTTCATCCTGGGTAGCGGCTTTAGCCAGGCCGAGCGGCGCATGCCACCGCCGGTGGGCAGCTGGGTAACCTACCGCTACCGCGACCGCACGCCCCAAGGCATTCCGCGCTTTGCCAGCTTTTTGCGGGTGCGGGCACAAGAGTAGGGCTTGTCGCCCTCAGCCAAAACGCTAGCGCCGCCGGCGCGACCGTGCCGCCTCGCTTAACAAGTGGGGGTGTAAATCGGACAGCCCTTGCGCGGGGCTCGTCCAATCCACTGGCGATTGTTCAAAGTGAGCCATCGGTCGCCGGTTTCAATCCGCTACGGATGCGTCACTTGCCCAGCGGGCGCAGGGTATCTCGCCAGTCATTCTGTTGACTTGCCCGCTGCGGCCGTCGGCGGCGTCATGCCTTCCCGCAGATCGGTGTTCAAGCGAAGCAGCCCGGCGAAACATGGGTGCGCAGCACCAATTTGGAGCTTCCTCCGGAGCGCCGAATATCTCAAAAAAACCACATATAACAAATTTTTGTTATCTAGTTGTGAATTAAATAAATTTAAAGTAAAGTTAGGTGTTGAAAAGCTACCAAAGCTTGGTCTTATCCATTTCTAACCTAATCAATAAGAGGTGCGCATGAAGCAGTTCAGTTCTCCCAAGCCCGTTGCCGGGTCGTCCCGCTCTCAGTTTTTTGCCAGGACAGTGCTTTCTGTTGCTGTGGGCTTGCTGGTTGGCACGTCTGCTTTGGCGCAGAAGTCAGAGGGAACGATTTATGGTGATGCGAAGGCAAAAACTGCGGTCGTAGTTACCAATTTGGACAACGGTACATCTCTTTCGGTCACGTCTGACAGCGCAGGAACATTTAGCATTGCAAGGCTGCAACCGGGTCGCTACTCGGTCGAGTCGGGTGGTGTCAAGACCGAGGTAGAGGTCGCAATGGGTACAGGTGCCCGGGTTTCATTGGTTCCTGTATTAGGCGCCGTTTCGATTTCAGGCTCGCGTATCAATTCTGCAATCGATTTTGGCAGCGTTGAATCAAGTACCGTGTTTACTGCGAGCCAGATTAATGTCCTGCCGGTTTCGCGTTCCGTTAATGCGGTGGCTTTATTGGCGCCCGGTGTAGTGCAAGGCGATGCGGGTCTTGGGGCGGGGAGCATCCCGTCGTTTGGCGGAGCGTCTGTCGCTGAAAACGGTTACTACATTAATGGCTTTGATGTCACCAATATTCGCAACTTTTTGTCGTATGCGGACATACCTTTCGAGTCAATTGCCCAGCAACAGATGAAGACAGGCGGCTACGGTGCTGAATACGGTAGGTCCCTGGGCGGCGTTGTCAGTTTGTCAACCAAGCAGGGTACCAATGAGTGGCACGGGGGGGTCGCTACCTATATTTCGCCTTCCTCGTTGCGGTCGAAACGCCCCAACGTAAAGGACAATGAGCCTGAATCGGCGGGTAAGGGCTACTTCCTTTTCCAAGAGGCAAATAAAACTGACTCTGTTACAACTAATTTTTCCTTGGGTGGGCCGATCATCAAGGATAAATTGTTTGTGTACGGCATCGTGGATCAGCCGTCATCGACCAGAAATACTTTCGGCCAAAACCAGAGCTCGATTTATTCTTATAGCACGCCCAATACGCTGTTCAAGATCGATTTCGTCCCTTCTGATCAGCACCGCTTCGAGCTGACAGCGATAGACAACTTCACTACAACCCGCATCTTAGATTACAGCAATGCAACGCCTTACAGTACCAACCATGATGGAGTGGCCAAGGAAAGCACTATCAGTTCGGGTGGCAGGGTAACTATTGCTAAGTACACGGGCTACTTGACCGATGAACTGACCGTTTCTGCGCTCTTGGGCCGGGTCAATTATCAGCAAGCAAAGGTCGCTGGCGCACGCACGGGCGGGTCAGAATGCCCGACAGTGTACATATTGCCAGGCGTTACCTATGCTGGATGCTGGGCGGAGCCCTTCCCCGGCACCGGAGGCCGGGATGCTTTGGCACCACCCACTGACTATGACAAACGTGATGCATTTCGCTTTGATGTGGACTACAACCTAGGTAAACATACCCTGCGTGCAGGCATTGATAACCAGAAGTTTGTTTCCGCTGAAGCCGGGGGATCTCCTTACAGCGGTGGCGGTTACTACCGAGAGTTCCAGGCCAACGGCGTCTCTGCGGTTCGTGGCGTAGTGTTGCCCGCTGGTACTTTGTATCAACGCTATCGGGTGTCTCAAAACACCAGCGGTATCTTCAGCGTGGATAACACGGCGACTTATATTGAAGACAGCTGGAAAGTGTTACCCAACCTGATGCTGTACGGTGGTCTGCGCTGGGAATCTTTCGATAACAAGAATTCAGATGGCGTCAGCTTTGTGAAGAAGGAAAACCTGCTTGCGCCGCGCACCGGCTTTTCTTTTGACCCGTTTAGCGATGGTGATGTCAAGGTCTACGGTAATGCGGGCCGGTATTTCATTCCGGTCGCGTCAAACACCAACATCCGTGCAACGCGGGGCGAGCTCACTTCAGAGGCTTTCTACACGTACTCAGGGCGTGACCCTGTAACCGCGAAGCCTTTAAATCTTGTACAAATTGGCACCACAGTTTTCAATAGTGATGGATCCTTGGCGCTGCCAGCTACGATTGCCGACATCAATCTGCAGCCGATGTCCCAAGACGAGATCATCATCGGATTTCAAAAGGCTATTTCCAAAGGTTGGACGGCGGGTGTCAAGTACACCAATCGCAAGCTCAACAATGGTATGGACGACTGGTGTGACCCCGAGGCCGCAGGGCGTTGGATGAAGGCCAATGGTCACGCCAATTTTGACTGGCACACGATGGCGGGATGCCAATTGATTAATCCTGGACGCGACGTCTCTTTGATGATGGACGCTAAGGATGACGGGAAGTTGGTGCCTATTACGATTCCTGCGGCCGCTATCGGAATGCCGGTGCTCAAACGTGAGTACGATGCAGTGGAGTTGTCTCTAGAAAAACAATTTGACGGCAAATGGGGTGGCACGGCTTCTTACACCTGGTCGCGTAGCTATGGAAATGCAGAAGGCTATGTGAATTCGACGATCAACCAAGAAGATGCCGGAGTCACACAAGACTTTGACAAAGCCGCGTTTACCGATGGCTCAACAGGTTTCCTCCCCAACGACCGCACCCATGCCATCAAGCTGTATGGAACCATGGCGATTGACCAGAATTTCCGTATTGGCGCCAACCTCAATATGACCTCTGGTCGGCCAAAGACGCGCATTGGCTTCGCGCCAAGTTCGATACCCGGTGTCTCCGGCTATACGAGTGCGTCCACTTATTACTACCTCGACCAAAACGGGAAAACTGTTTTGGGTGAACGTGGTAACGATGGTCGTACGCCATGGACAGCGCAGTTGGACCTGCAAGCTGCCTACACCCGGAAAATTGACGCCCATGCGATGACTTTGCAGGTGGATGTGTTCAATATATTCGATGCCAGCCAAGCGACCGAAACGTATGAAATAAATGACTTCAGCCGGGGCACTACCACCGTCGGTTCGGTGGGTCGTTTGAATGCAAACTTCGGACAACCCACATCCTTCCAACCCCCTCGGTCGGTTCGCTTCTCCTTGCGTTACGATTTTTAACCGGGCCTAGCAAAAAAAGACCGCTTCGGCGGTATTTTTTTTGAGCACTCAGCTTTGTAATGTCATCCCGCCCGCCGGGTGAATGGGCGGCTTGCTCTCGCTGGAAATTAGCGCTTTGAATGGGTTACGGCTCTGGCCGCCCCTGTTTGTCTAAAGGGATCACTTTGGCTCATCGCTTGCGCTTTCTTGCATTCCGCTGGTTTTTGGTAGGCGCTGGCTTAGCTGCGCCAGTAAGCTTGTCTGCACTGCGGCGCTTGTATTTGCGTGCTTTGACGCTGCTGCTGGTGTGCCTTGGCGCACCCATGCTGGTAGCCTGCAACCCCGTCCTCAACTCCCCCCACCCCCTAGGCTCTGAGCGTGAAAACACCTTATTTTTTCCGGTGCTCTACCACTCGCCCAAATTTTTGGACCCAGCGAGCTCCTACTCCAATGACGAGACGCCGTTCACCTACCAAGCCTATGAGCCGCTCTACGCCTACCACTACCTAAAGCGCCCGTATGCGCTGACAGGGCGTGCTGCCCAAGACGTGGCCGCGCCGCGCTATTTGGACAAAGACGGTAAGCCCCTGCCTGACAACGCGCCACCGCAACAAATTGCCGAGTCGGTGTATGACATTCACATCAAGCCCGGTATTTTGTTCGCCCCGCATCCGGCTTTTGCCAAGGATGCGCAAGGCCGTTATGTGTACCATGCGCTTGCGGCCAAAGATCTGGAGGGTAAGCATGTCTTGCCCGATTTTGCGCAAACCGGCACGCGCGAATTGACCGCCGAAGACTATGTGTACGCCATTCGCCGTCTGGCCACGCCCCGGGTGATTTCGCCCTCGTATTCCACGCTGGCCGAATACATCGTGGACTTTAAGGACTATGGCGCCCGCGTTGCCAAAGCGGATAAAGCCTTGCGCCGTAACCTGCCGCCTACCCAGCGCGATTTGCTGCACCTGGACTTTCGCAAATACCCCTTCGACGGCGTGAGTGCTCCCGACAAATACACGCTGCGCATCCGGGTGCTGGGTAAGTACCCGCAGTTCAAGTACTGGCTGGCCATGACTTTTTTTGCCCCCATACCCTGGGAAGCCGAAGCTTTTTACGCGCAGCAAGGCATGGCCGAGCGCAACTTGTCGCTAAATTTTTGGCCTGCCGGCACCGGCCCCTACATGCTCACTGAGTACGCTACCAACCGGCGCCACACTATGGTGCGCAACCCCCATTTCCGGGGCGAGCCCTATCCTTGTGAAGGCGCGCCCGGCGACAAGGAAAAAGGCCTGCTGGACGACTGTGGCAAGCCCACGCCATTTGTGGATAAGCTGGTATTTGAAATCGAAAAAGAATCCGTGCCTTTGCACGCCAAGTTCAAACAGGGTTTTTATGACTCGCCCGCTGTCGAGCGTTTGGACATGGGCACCCAGTACCTCACAGCCATGGCCGACGATCCGAAAAAAGAAAAAGAGTACCGTGACAAAGGTTTCCGTTTGCCCACCACGGTGGAGCCCAACAACTGGTATCTGGCCTTTAACTGGATGGACCCGGTGGTGGGCCAAGGCAAAACCCCCGACCAATCCGAACGCAACCGCAAGCTACGACAGGCCTTGTCGATTGCACTGGACTGGGAAGAGTACGTGTCCATTTTTTGGGACATGCAGGGCGTAGCCGCGCACGGCCCGCTGCCGCCTTCGCTCTTTGGCTACCGCGAAGATGGCCCCAGCGCTTTCAACCCGGTGGTTTACCGCAAGCAGCCAGACGGCAAAGTCGTGCGGCGCAGCATCGAAGAGGCTAAAGACTTGCTGGCCCAAGCCGGGTATCCCGGGGGGCGCGACGCTAAAACCGGGCAGCCGCTGGTGCTCAATTTCGATTTTCAGTTGGTAGCTACCGGCAAAGCCAAGGCCGAACTCGATTGGTATGCGCGCCAGTTCGCCAAACTCGGCATCCAAATGGAGGTGCGCGCCACCGACTACAACCGCTTTCGTGACAAACTCAAAACAGGCGGCGTGCAAATATTTTTTGCCGGCTGGCTAGCCGATTACCCCGATGCAGAAAACTTTTTCTTTTTGCTCTATGGCCCCAACGCCACCGCCATGACTGAGGGCAATGGCGAGAACAGTGCAAACTACCAAAACCCCCAGTTTGACGCGGCTTTTGAGCGTATGAAACTGCTCGACGACGGCCCGCAAAAGCAGGCCGTGATCGACAAAATGATAGAAATTACCCAGCGCGATGCGGTCTGGAGTTTTGGCTATTTTCCAACCTCAGCGGCTGCTTACCAACAGTGGGTTTTTAACGGCAAACCTACCCAGATCACGCGCAACCACATCAGTTACCTGCGGCTTGATGCGCCCCTGCGCGCGGCCAAGATGGCCGCTTGGAATGTGCCGCTGTGGTGGCCCTTGCCGCTCATGCTGCTGCTAGTGGCCGGCCTGATCGCCCCGGCTGTCTGGTTGTGGCGCCGTCGCGACCGCGAGACGGCGGCGCGCACTTTGGCTTCTGTGGAGTAAGCGCATGGTCAATTACATAGTGCGACGGCTCTTCTATGGCGTGCTGGTGTTGGTTGGCGTTAATTTGCTGACCTTTGTTCTCTTTTTCGCGGTGAACACCCCTGACGATATGGCGCGCATGAATATCGGTGGCAAACGGGTCAGTGCCGATGCCATTCAAAAGTGGAAGGCAGAGCGCGGCTACGACAAACCCTTGCTGTGGAATGAAAAAGCGCAAGGGTCTGAAAAGTTGACCCAGACCCTGTTTTTTCAGCGGTCCTTGCCACTGTTTGTGCTGGATTTTGGCGCCACCGATACCGGGCGTGATATTGCCTATGAATTGAGCCAGCGTGCAGGCCCGTCCCTGGCGGTGGCGGCCCCGACGTTTTTGCTCGGCGTGTTTGCGGTGGTGGTGTTCTCCTTGGTGTTGGTGTTTTTTCGGGCCACTTATTTAGAGTTCTGGGGCGTCGCATTTTGCGTTTTTTTGCTTTCGATTTCCGGGCTGTTTTACATCATTGCTGGGCAGTTTTTGTTCTCCAAAATGCTCAATCTGGTACCTATTTCCGGCTATTCGAACGGGCCGGACTTGGTGGTTTTTTTGATTTTGCCGGTGCTGATAGGAATCGTGTCCCGTATGGGCGGTGAGGCTTTGTTTTACCGCACTATGTTCCTGGAGGAAATTGGCAAGGACTATGTACGCACCGCCCGCTCCAAGGGGCTGAGCGAGACCATGGTCTTGTTTCGCCATGTACTGGGTAATGCGCTGTTGCCGATCTTGACCAGCACCGTCGCCGTGCTACCGCTTTTGTTTATGGGTGCTTTGATCATGGAGTCCTTTTTCGGCATTCCGGGGCTGGGCAGTTTCACCATTGACGCCATCGCCGGGCAGGATTTTGCTGGTGTGCGGGCTATGGTATTTCTGGGCTCCTTGCTCTATATCCTGGGCCTGGTGCTAACCGATATTTCGTATACGCTGGTTGATCCGCGCGTACGTTTGGGTTGAGGTACGCGCAGCATGCCTAAATTTGTTTTTCTGGCGACCGACCTGGCCTTGTATGCCCAGTTGCTGATGCTCGCCCTGTACGTCGTGCACGCCTGGCGCACCCCCTTGCTGCGCCAGACCTGGCGCTATGTGCAGCGCGATGCGACCGCTATGGCCTGTAGCGTCATCCTGGGCCTATTTATGCTGATCGCGGTGCTCGACTCGGTGCATTTCCGCCCCGTCCTGCCCGCTTTGCCCGATGCCAACGCAGGCGCTGCGCCGGCTTATTCCATGCAAACGCTGTCGGTCCTGGACGCAGTGCTGAGTGGGCCGCGCCAAGCACGTGAAAAGACCTATTCCCGGCCCATGGCAATGCACCAGTTTGCCAAAGAGTCCCTGCAGCGTGACGGCGTCACGGTGCGCGACTACCCGCGCCTCCAATTTGGCGGCAGACACTTGCAAGATCCTGCCACGCAGTGGGCCTCGGACCTGCTTTCTCTTACCGCGCGTGGCCTAGCCTGGGGGGCACTTACTTCCCTCATTGCCATCGTGTTGTTGGTGTGGGCACTGGCGCAGCGGCACACACTGGCGTTTGGTGAATCTGCGCTGGCAGCCTGGCGTGGGAAATTGGGCGTTCCCTGGCGCGCCATCGCGCTCACTGTAACTGCGCTGATTTTGACCGCATCTTGGGTGGCAACAGTCTGGCCCCATTACCATGTGCTGGGTACCGACCAGACGGGCAATGATGTGCTCTATGCATGTCTGAAATCCATCCGTACCGCAGTGGTAATCGGCTCGCTGGCAACCATCGCCACGCTTCCGCTAGCCTTGGTATTTGGCATTTTGGCGGGTTACTTTAAGGGATGGGTGGACGACGCGATTCAGTATTTCTATACGGTGCTTTCTTCTATCCCTTCGGTGCTGCTCATTTCTGCGTTTGTGCTGATGATCCAGGTTTTTATCGACAAAAATTCAGAGCTATTTGAGACCGGCTTGGAGCGCGCCGATATCCGTTTGTTTTTGCTGGCCATGATTTTGGGTATCACCGGTTGGGCACAGTTGGCGCGCTTGCTTCGCGCGGAGACACTCAAGCTCAGCGAACTTGACTACGTGCAGGCAGCGCGCGCTTTTGGGGTGTCGGACACCAGCATCATGCGCCGCCATATCCTGCCCAATCTGACGCATATCGTGGTCATCGTAGGCGTGCTAGATTTCTCTGGCTTGGTGCTCTACGAGGCGGTGCTCTCGTATGTGGGCGTTGGTGTAGACCCCAACACCAACAGCTTTGGCTCCATGATTAACACCGCCCGCCATGAAATGTCGCAGGACCCCTTGGTGTGGTGGAACTTGGTTTCAGCCTTTGGCTTTATGCTGGTGTTGGTGTTGGCCATGACACTATTTGCCGGTGCGGTGCGCGAGGCTTTTGATCCGCGTGCGCGTGCTTACCGGGTGCGCACGGGAGCGCAAATTGCAGCGCCCCTGAAAGAGGCCGCATGATCGCAATTGAAGGCCTGACCACCGAATTGGCCTCCGACGTCGGTCTGGTGCGCGCGGTCGATGCCCTATCGCTCACCATCGAAGGCGGCCAGACCTTTGCATTGGTAGGTGAGTCGGGCTGTGGCAAATCTATGACCGCGCTTTCCCTGCTTCGCTTGCTTCCTGATAGCGGGCGCGTGGCCGCCGGTACCGTAGTGCTAGATGGCACTGAGTTCATGGGCCTGCCCGAGCGCAGCATGCGCAATATCCGTGGCCGGCGTATCAGCATCATCTTCCAAGAACCCTCCACCAGCCTGAACCCGGTGATGACGGTAGGGCAGCAAATTGTGGAAGTCATAGAGCGGCACACCGCGCTGCGCGGCGATGCGGCGCGCAGCAAAGCGCTGCAGTGGTTAGAGCGCGTGGGTATCCCTGAGGCCGCGCGCCGCGTGGATAACTATCCCTTTCAAATGTCGGGCGGACAAAAGCAGCGCGTCATGATTGCCATTGCTTTGGCAGGTGAGCCCGATCTGGTGATTGCCGACGAACCCACCACCGCGCTGGATGTCACCATTCAGGCGCAGATTTTGGACTTGCTTAAAGAGTTGCAACAGAGTCAAAAAATGGCCATGTTGCTCATTACCCATGACTTGGCGGTAGTCTCCCAAATGGCGCACCAGGTCGCCTTGATGTATGCCGGGCAGATAGTGGAAGTGGCTGGCGCCGAAGAATTTTTTGCCAACCCGCTGCATCCCTATGCCGTCAATCTTTTAGACGCCATGCCGGATGCGCAACAACGCGGTCGCCGCCTGGCCGCCATTGCTGGCAGCGTACCGGCGCTGAACCAGCGCTTTAGCGCCTGCCGTTTCGCCGATCGTTGCGCCGATGTCAGCGCGCTATGCCTTAGCGCTGAACCGGCTTTGCATACCCTGCCCGGTGGCCATGCGGTACGATGCGTGTTGTACCGCGACCCCGACGCGCCGGGTACCGCTACCAGGCATAGTGACTTGGCGCATGAACCCCAACAAGATGCGCAAGCGAAGGATGCACAGCCAGCGCGTGCGCTGCTGCAAGTGCAGGATTACCGCGTTTGGTTTCCGATACGCAAAGGCTTGTTGCAGCGTACCGTGGGCTATGTCAAAGCCGTCGATGGCGTCAGTTTCCAACTCCATAGCGGACGCACCCTGGCCCTGGTGGGCGAATCGGGCAGCGGCAAAACCACGGTGGGCAAAGCCTTATTGCAGCTACTGCGTGGCACGGCCAGCATTACCGGACAAGCGCATTTGGACGGCATGGCCTTGGACAGCTTGCAAGGTCCGCGCTTGATGGAGGCCCGCCGCGCCATACAAATCATTTTTCAAGACCCTTTTGCCTCGCTTAACCCGCGCATGCGCGTAAGCGAACTTTTGCAAGAAGGCGTAGCCGCTTTGCAACCGCACATTAGCGCGGCAGATCGCTTGGCGCGTATAGAAAATCTGCTGGACAAGGTGGGCTTGCCGCGGGGCAGCCTTACGCGCTACCCGCATGAATTTTCAGGCGGCCAACGCCAGCGCCTGGCTATTGCCCGGGCCTTGGCGGTCGAGCCGCGCCTGATCGTGGCCGATGAACCAAGCTCGGCCCTGGACGTGTCGGTGCAGGCCCAGATACTCAATTTGCTGAGCGACTTGCAAAGAGAACTGGGTGTGGCCTATTTGTTCATCACCCACAACTTTGGCGTGGTGGAATACCTGGCGCACGACATTGCCGTGATGAAAGACGGCAAGCTGGTCGAGTACGGCACTGCAGAGCAGGTGCTGGCGCATCCGCAGCACAGCTACACTCAGGCACTGCTGCAGGCCGTGCCGCGCTTAGCCCGGCGGGCCTGAGCCTATCGGTCAGCGAAAAATGCCGCTGCCCAAAAGGCCAGCGTACCGATGGGCCTCAAACGCCTGCGTGTATGTTCAGCGTCTTCCTGCGGCATTCATATCTTGGCGCTACAGTGCACCCATGAAAATTTTAATAACGTTGGCACAGGCGCCGCTGCTATCGACCGGCATTCTTAGTTTTTGCGTCTGCCTGTCTGCAGCGCAGGCCCAGGAGGCCGGGGCCAACCCCGACTCCGGCCCAGCACCCGGCGCCAAGCTCGATCGCGTGGAAATCAGCGCCCGACAAACGGATACCGAGTTGCGCCGACGCGCCAGTACCGCCAAGCAAATCTATGGCCGCGAAGAATTGGACAAGTTTGGTGACACCAACGTGGCCGATGTCTTGCAGCGCCTGCCTGGCGTCACCCTGCAGGGCAATGCACCGCGCTTGCGCGGCATGAGCGCCGGCTATACCTTGATCTTGATCAACGGCGACCCGGCACCTCCGGGTTTTGCGCTAGACCAACTGGACCCAGCGCTGGTCGAACGTATTGAGGTAAGCAAAGGCCCCACCGCCACCCAAAGCGCGCAAGCCGTGGCCGGCACCATCAACATTATTTTGAAAGACGCACCTAAGCGCTCACAGCGTGACTTGCGTTTAAGCGCCGCTTACCGTTTTGAAAAGCCGACCGTGTCCGGCAACTTCACGCTGGGCGAAAAATGGGGCGATGTATCGCTGATCTTGCCGATCTCTTCTTTCCAGTGGCGCGGCCAGATAGATAGCGAAATCCACCGCCAAAGCCTTGCTGCAAACGGCAGCGCCGTGGATGCGATACAAAAAGGAGACAACCGCTTCCAAGGCCAGGGCATCAACCTGGGGCCGGTGCTGACCTGGCGCATCAGCGACGACGAAACCCTGAGCTTGCAGTCCTTTGTGCAAAGCGGCGCGTGGAACAACACGACGCGCTATACCAACCAAGTGCTGGCAGGAAGCCCCGCCCTGGATGGAGATAGCAGCAATGAAGGCGGCTGGGAACTTGCGCGCAGTCGCTTGCAATGGGTGAACAATTTTTCTGCGGATGAGCGCATCGAAGTCAAAGCCGGTGTCCAGGCTTCGCGCGGCCGCTTTGACAACCAAATCCAGGGCGCGGGCGCCCTGCAGCAACGCACCTTGGGCGATAACCGCGAGACCTCGCTCACCCAGGCCGGTAATTACACGCGGCTGATCAATGAAGCGCACAGCCTGGCGCTGGGTTGGGACCTGGAACTGCGCCAGCGCGAAGAAAAGCGCGACGCCAGCCTGCAAGGTGTGGCCTTGATAAGTAGCCTGCAAGGCCAGGCGTTTTCCGCACAAGTGCAAAAAACCGCGCTCTTTGCACAAGATGAATGGCAAATATCGCCGCAGTGGTCGGCCACTCTGGGCCTGCGCCATGAGCGCATAGCCACGCAAAGCAAGGGCATGGAGCTCGATTTGCGCAGTACCAGCGCCGTGCTTACGCCCATGCTGCACCTGGCCTATAAATTGAACGCAGCCGGCAAGGACCTGGTGCGCGCTAGTCTGACCCGCAGTTACAAAGCGCCGGACATCGCTACGTTGCTCGCGCGGCCTACGCCCAATGGCTTGTATGCCGACCTGAGCCAAAGCAATACGGTACTGGCACCGGACAGCGTGGGCAACCCCGCATTGCGGCCCGAACTGGCCACTGGCCTAGATATGGCGTATGAAAAATACCTGGCCAGTGGCGGCTTGTTGAGCGTGGGCATTTTTTACCGCGAGATCAGTGATTTGGTGCGCGGTGTCAC
>CAMBFN010000053.1 GCA_945865425.1 Comamonas sp. lk
GGATATATCCCAGCACCTGGGGAATGATGCCGATAGCGACACCGACCAGAATGAACAGCAAAACAGGGAGGTATTGGTCCAGATTCATAGCTATTTAGGGATCGTCCGACGATAAGTCTGATTGTTTGCGTCACCCTTACAGGCACGCAGTACTCTCTTGCTATGTTGCCGTCGGCGAGACTCGAACTCGCACAGCTTTCGCCACTACCACCTCAAGATAGCGTGTCTACCAATTTCACCACGACGGCGGCATTTTTTCCACAACAAGGCCATGAGCATCTGCGCTGCTCTAGAGGCCCTGATCAGCCTTCGAGTTTACCCTGATTTAGAAAGGCTTCCCGAAGGGCTTTCGACTATTTAGGTGGACTCAATTGGCCGGTATTTGGGCTGCGCCCGAAGCCGCAGGCGCGGGCGCCGCGGCACTGGCTGGCGCTGCCGGGGCGGTGACGCTGGCCGCCTCTAGGACGCTACCGGTGCTGGTAGGGCGCAGGTTGCCGAAGTACGCCAGCGCCAAAGTGGCGGCAAAAAATACCGTCGCCAAGACAGCCGTGGTACGCGACAAAAAGTTGGCACTACCACTGGCGCCAAACAAGCTACCCGAACCGCCGCTGCCAAAAGCTGCACCCATGTCGGCACCTTTGCCATGCTGGATCAGGATTAAACCGATCATCGAAATCGCCGAAATCATCTGCACTGTCAGGATGATCGTAACCAAATAACTCATCTTCTACTCCTGGAAAAAACTACGTGAACCGCTTTACTTTGCGGCCCGGATAATAGATAAAAAATCTGTGGCCTTCAAAGAGGCACCGCCGATCAGGCCGCCGTCAATATCGGGCTGGGCCAGCAGTGACGCAGCATTGCTCGCGTTCATGCTGCCGCCGTAAAGAATGCGCACCCGGTCTGCACTCGCACTGGCCGCTTGTAACTGCTGGCGTAATATTTGGTGCACCGCCTGGGCTTGCTCGGGGCTTGCGGTTTTACCGGTGCCAATGGCCCACACCGGCTCGTAGGCCAGCACGATTTCGCTGATGCAGTGGCCGTTTACATGGACCACCGCTGCCAACTGGCGCTTGATCACGGCTTCGGTATCGCCGGCTTCACGCTCGGTCAAAGTCTCGCCGACGCACACAATAGGCGTGATACCCGCGGCCAATGCGCGCTGCGCTTTAGTCGCCACCAAGGCATCGGTCTCGTGGTGGTACTGGCGGCGCTCGGAGTGACCCACTAAGCAGTAGCGCACCCCAAAGTCTTTCAGCATAGCCACTGAGTTTTCACCGGTAAAAGCGCCGCCTTCCTGGGAGGACACGTCCTGGGCACCTATTGCCAAGGCACTGCCTTGCGTGAGTGATTGCAATTGCGCCAAGTAAGGCGCGGGTACACACACCGCCACATCGCAGCCCCAGGCCTGGTCGCCATCGGCTAGCAAGCCCTGCACCAGCGTGGCATTGGCCGCCAGCGAGCCGTTCATCTTCCAGTTACCGGCGATCAGCTTTTTCATACGCTGCCCCACTGCAAAACAATTTTTCCGATGTGTTGGCTCGCTTGCATCTCGGCATGCGCTTGCGCCGCCTGCGAAGCCGGATAAGCCGCATGCAGCACCGACTTGATCGCACCGCTTTCCAGCAAAGGCCAGATATGGCGCTGCAAGGACTGGGCGATAGCCGCTTTGAAAGCCACGGGACGGATGCGCAAGGTGGAGCCGGTAATAGTCAGGCGTTTGCGCAAGACCAGGCCGGCATTGAACTCTGCCTTCACCCCGCCCTGCACTGCAATAAACACCAAGCGCCCATCTTCGGCCAGGCAGTTCACTTCCTTGGTCACGTAGGCACCGGCCACCATATCGAGCACTACATCGACGCCGCGCTTGTTGGTGATGCGGGCGACTTCGTCCTCAAAGTCTTGGGTCTTGTAATTGATGGCATGGTCGGCGCCCAAGGCCAAGCAGGCCTTGCATTTGTCGTCGTTGCCCACGGTGACGATCACGGTAGCGCCCATGGCCTTGGCCATTTGGATGGCGGTGACGCCAATCCCGCTAGAGCCACCTTGAATAAGTATGGTTTCCCCGGCCTGCAAGCGGCCTCGGTCAAACACATTGCTCCAGACGGTAAAAAAGGTTTCGGGCAAGCCCGCTGCATCGGTATCGCTCCAGCCCTTGGGTACCGGCAGGCATTGGCCCACGGGCGCAACACACCACTGCGCATAGCCACCACCGGCCACCAGTGCGCACACACGATCGCCCACCTGCAGACCCGCTGCAGCCATGGCTTGCGCGTCGCCAGACTCAATGACTCCGGCCACTTCCAGCCCCGGAATATCTGAAGCGCCGGGGGGCGCGGGGTAGTGGCCCAGGCGCTGCAACACATCCGGTCGGTTGATGCCGCTGGCCACAACCCGGATCAGCACCTCGCCGCTGGCCGCCACGGGCGTAGCCCGTTCGGCCAGACGCAGCACCTCTGGCGCACCGAAACTTGAAATCTCAATGACTTGCATAGGCTAAGACCCTTGGCCACTAGTAATTCAAAAGGCCAGACGCTTTGCAGCGCCCAGCACCTCTTCGATCAAGAATGATCGTTGTGCACAGGACGATCGAGCAAGGCCTTCATCGACAACTTGACACGGCCTTTTTCGTCCGTCTCGAGCACTTTGACACGCACGATCTGGCCTTCGGACAGGTAGTCGGTGACTTTTTCCACACGCTCATGCGCGATTTGGCTGATATGCAGCAAACCGTCTTTGCCGGGCAGCAAATTGACCAAGGCGCCGAAATCCAAAATCTTGGTGATTGGGCCTTCATAGACCTTGCCGATTTCGACCTCGGCGGTGATCTCTTCGATGCGGCGCTTGGCTTCTTCTGCTTTGGCCGGGTCGCTGGAGGCGATGGTGATGGTGCCGTCTTCCTCAATATTGATCTGGGTGCCGGTTTCTTCGGTCAGCGCGCGTATGACGGCCCCGCCTTTGCCGATCACGTCACGGATCTTCTCGGGGTTGATCTTCATGGTGAACAGACGGGGCGCGAAGTTGGACACTTCGGCTTTGGCACCGGCCATGGCTTCTTGCATCTTGCCCAAAATATGCATGCGCGCTTCTTTGGCCTGGGCCAATGCCACTTGCATGATTTCTTTGGTAATACCTTGGATTTTAATGTCCATTTGCAAAGCGGTAATCCCGTTGGTGGTACCGGCCACTTTGAAGTCCATATCGCCCAGGTGGTCTTCATCACCCAAGATATCGGTCAAGACCGCAAAGCGGTTGTCTTCTTTGATCAAGCCCATGGCGATACCTGCCACGTGCGCTTTCATGGGAACGCCCGCGTCCATCAAGGACAGGCAACCGCCGCAGACCGAAGCCATAGACGAGGAGCCGTTGGACTCGGTGATTTCAGACACCACACGCATGGTGTAGGGGAAATCTTCTTTGCTGGGCAGGCAAGCCGCCAAGGCGCGCTTGGCCAAACGGCCATGGCCGATTTCGCGGCGCTTGGGCGTGCCCACGCGGCCGGTTTCGCCGGTGGCAAAGGGAGGCATGTTGTAGTGCAGCATGAAGCGGTCTTCATAGTCGCCGCTCAGCGCGTCAATGCGCTGGGCATCGCGCTCCGTGCCCAGGGTCGTAACGACCAGGGCCTGGGTTTCGCCGCGTGTGAACAAGGCCGAACCATGGGTGCGGGGCAGCACGCCATTGCGGATTTCGATAGCGCGCACGGTACGGGTATCACGGCCATCGATGCGGGGCTCACCGGCCAGAATCTGGCTGCGCACAATCTTGGCTTCGATTTCGAACAACAAGCCTTCAACGGCGACGCTGTCAAAAGCAGCGCCTTCTGCTTTGAGCGCAGCCATCACTTCGGCATAAGCGACACGGCAGGCCTGGGTACGGGCTTGCTTATTGCGGATTTGGTAGGCGGCAACCAGCTTGTCTTTGGCCAACCCGTCGATCTTGGCGATCATGACTTCGTCTTTAGCCGGGGCTTTCCAGTCCCATACCGGCTTACCGGCATCGCGCACCAATTCGTGGATTGCGTTGATGGCGATATTGCCTTGCTCATGGCCAAAGACCACAGCGCCGAGCATGATGTCTTCGGACAACTGCTGCGCTTCGGACTCGACCATCAAGACAGCCGTTTCGGTACCGGCAACCACCAGGTCCATCACCGAATCTTTGCGTGCGGTCTGGCCGGGATTGAGGATGTATTGGCCGTTGACATAACCAACGCGGGCCGCACCGATGGGTCCGCTAAAAGGCACGCCGCTCACCGACAGGGCGGCACTGACGGCGATCAAGGCGGCGATATCAGCATCCACCTCAGGGTTGAGCGACACGGTGTGCACCACGACGTGCACTTCATTGAAGAAACCTTCGGGGAAGAGGGGGCGGATCGGGCGGTCAATGAGGCGACTGGTCAGGGTTTCAAACTCGCTAGGGCGGCCTTCGCGCTTGAAAAAGCTGCCGGGGATCTTGCCTGCGGCATAGCTTTTTTCTAGGTAATCCACGGTCAGGGGAAAGAAATCCTGACCGGCTTTGCCTTCGGTGCGCGCTACGACAGTGGCCAAGACCACGGTGCCGTCCATATCCAGCAACACTGCGCCAGTGGACTGGCGTGCGATTTCGCCGGTTTCCATGGTGACCGTGTGCTGGCCCCACTGGAAGGTTTTACTAACTTTTTTAAACATGGTCATGGGTGATCTCCATTACTTTCTCAACAGGTGGGAGGTGCAGGCCACCTCGCCAAAGCCCGGATTCAAAGTCACAGCCCACGATGGCATTCCAGAGCCCCTTGGGGCCAAATTGCTCTGGAATGACACAGCTTCGTGCCGCTTTCCTTGTCTCCGAAGTAAAAAACGCCTGAGCTAGTGTCCTAACTCAGGCGCTTCGCGTTCATGTTCTCGGATTACTTACGCAGACCCAATTTGGCAATCAGTGCGGTGTAACGGTCAGCGTCTTTGAACTTGAGGTAATCAAGCAATTTGCGGCGACGGCTAACCATGCGCAACAGACCGCGGCGACCATGGTGGTCTTTGGCGTGGGTCTTGAAGTGGGGGGTCAGTTCGTTGATTCGGGCCGTCAGCAGGGCGACTTGGACTTCGGGGCTACCGGTATCACCGGCTTGGCGGGCGTTGTCTTTAACGACAGACGCTTTGATTTCAGATGCGATCATGGTGTGTTTCCGTAAATATCTACAAGGACTTGCGATTGCGGCTGGAACTGCTGCAAACGTGCGCTTCGCGAACTGCAAAGCCTGACGATTGTAACCATTCTTAGCAGTGCCCCTCCCGCTCTGCCAGGCTGCACCAGGGGCAGCACCGGCACCGACCGGGCCCGTGACGGCGTAGGCACCGAAGCCTTTAGGGCGCGGGCCGCTGCATCAAACAGCTTTCGGGCATGCGGGCCTGAGCCGCGCTCAGGGTTTTGATCACTTTGAAACCGTAACCCGAGCCTTCCACGTCAAACTTTACGCCCGGGGAGCCTTGGCGCTCCATCACACCCACGACCAGCGGCTGCTGGAACTGGTGGTCGCTGGCGCGCATGCTGCCGATTTGGCCGGCCAGGCTGACGCTGACCCCCTCTAGGGCGCGTGCAATGTCCGCTGCTTCTGGCGCTGCCAAATCGGGATTCGCCCGCTTGCTGGCTTCCCCGATAGCCTGCGCCAGTGCCTCGACCATCAACTGCATGCGCATGTGCACATAGTCGTCGTCAGGCTTGGGAAAGCGCGTCCGAAAAGCCCGGTAAAAGCCCTCCGCTTGCGCCGACTGCACATTGGGCAGCCAATCGGCCACGGCAATCACCTTACCCACGCCCGCCTCGGCCATCGCCGCCGGGGCGCCAAGCGCATTGCCGTAAAAAGTGTAGAAAGTGCCCTCAAAACCCGATTCGCGGGCTGCCTTGACCAGAAGCGTGAGGTCCGGCCCGAAATTGCCCGTAAGCACGGCTTGCGCCCCGCTGGCCTTGATTTTGGCCATATAGGGCGCGAAGTCTTTGATGCGCAAAAGGGGATGCAACTCGTCCCCGGCGATACGCACATCGGGCCTTTGCGCGGCCAGTTGGCGCCGTGCCTCGCGCAGCACGCTTTGGCCGAAGCTGTAATCCTGACCCAAAAGGTAGACCGACTTGAGCGCTACATCCTCGCGCAGCAGCTCCATCAGGGCCGCCATGCGCATGTCCGCATGGGCGTCGAAACGGAAATGCCAAAAACTGCATTTTTCGTTGGTCAGCGACGGGTCCACGGCCGAGTAGTTCAGAAAAAGCACGCGCCGGGCCGGATCGCGGGCGTTGTGCTTGTTGACAGCGTCAATCAAGGCCGCCGCCACCGCCGAAGAATTGCCTTGCAAAATAATCCGCGCCCCAGCGTCGATGGCCAGGCGCAAGCCCGACAGCGCCTCTTGTGTCTGCCCCTGGCTGTCAAAGCGCTCCAGCACCAGCGGCAGCGATGCTTTACCCCAAGGCACGCCGCCGCGCGCATTGACGCGCTCTATGGCCCAGACCAGATTGCGGTAAACCGCTTCACCACCGGTGGCATTGGGCCCGCTCAAGCCCTCGATAAAAGCCAGCTTGACCGGCCCTTGCGGCGTTTGCGCTTGCGCCGCCGAAGGCACTAGCGAGAACATAAAAATAGCCAACGCACATTGCGCTAACCAGAGCCATTTCAAGGCCTTGATGCGAAGAATAAACATAGGGGAAAACACCTTGAAATCAAAACAAAAGCGCGCACCTCGAAGGCATGCAGACCTCAGTTCGAGGGCCGCAAATTTTAATCGGAGCTACCTTATGTTTTTGACAGCCACTACTTCCCCCTGGGCACTTCATTCCCTCTCCCCAGCCGATGCGCTCACGCGCAGTAAAGCCTATGCCCAAGTAGGCCGCCTGGTGCGTGAGCTCAGTGGCGGCGGCACTTCGCAGGCGCCCAAGCTGGCCACCAGCCCGCTGCATGAAGATGACAAAGCCTATAGCTTTAGCCTGGACTTGCCCGGCGTTAGCAAAGAGCACTTGCGCATTCAGATCGAAGACACGATGCTGCGCGTGGAAACGCTGGAAGGCGCGCCGCGCAGCTACCGCGCGGTGTATGAGTTTGCGCAGGAAATCGACGGCCCATCGAGCCAAGCGCGTATGGAGCACGGTGTGTTGCATTTGAGCCTGACGAAAAAACGGCCGGTGAACAAGGCCACTGAGCTGAACATTTCTTGAAGCAGGTCTGAACAGCTGTGGCTCGGTCGTTGCGATACCCTAAGCAATTGGGACCTCTATGCGAGGCCGCAGGTATTGGGGCCGTCATTGCAAGGCCGCAGGTATTGGAGCCGTCATTGCGAGGCCGAAGGCCGTGGCAATCCATGGATGCATGGACTGCCGCGTCGCTAACGCTCCTCGCAGTGACGAGCTTAGAGTAACGAGCTTAGAGTGACGAGCCCAGAGTGACAGGATTGGCGTGACGGGATTGGCGCCCCTCGAAATCTCAAAGTGACTGCAAAGGCCAGCGCGGCTGCACTTGAAAACCGTAGTCGCGGCTAGCCTCTTGCATGCCGCTTTGCAAGCGCATCGCGGCGGCCAGCGCGATCATGGCGCCGTTGTCGGTGCATAAGTGCAATTCGGGGTAATGCACGCGCACGCCGCGTGCGGCGCACTGGGCATTGAGCTGTTCGCGCAGACTGCGATTCGCCCCCACGCCCCCGGCTACGACCAGGCGCTGCAGGCCAGTCGTTTTCAGCGCAGTCATCGATTTTTTTACCAGCACATCGGCAATCGCCGCTTGGGTCGAGGCCGCCAGATCGGCCCGCGTTTGCAGCGGCAAAGCGCCAAAACCCGGCGTAGCGCCCGAGGCTAAGGTGTACTCAGAAGGCACGATCGGCGCGCCATAGGCCGCCACCATTTTTTGTGACTGCACCAGCACCGCCGTCTTGAGCCCGGCAAACGAAAAATCCAAATCTCCGCTGTGCAACAAAGGGCGCGGCAAGGCGTAGGCCTTGGGATCGCCCTGCGTAGCCAAAGCCGCCAAGGCCGGACCACCGGGGTAGCCCAGGCCCATCAGCTTGGCTGACTTGTCAAAAGCCTCGCCTGCCGCGTCGTCAATCGTCTCGCCCAGCATCTGGTAGCGGCCTACGCCATCGACGCGCATTAGCTGCGTGTGGCCGCCCGATACCAGTAGCGCTACAAAAGGAAACTGCGGCGGGTCGGCGCTGAGAAATGGCGAGAGCAAATGCCCTTCCAAATGGTGCACGCCCAGCACCGGTTTATCCAAAGCTGCGGCCAATGCGCAGGCCAAGCCCGCGCCCACCAGCAACGCGCCCGCCAGTCCGGGGCCGCGCGTGTAGGCCACCACATCCACTTCGCTCAAGCTGCGTGCGGCGCTGGCCATGACTTCTGTAGTTAAAGGCAGGACGCGGCGGATGTGGTCGCGGCTGGCCAGTTCGGGCACAACGCCGCCAAAGGCCTGGTGCATCTCCACCTGGCTATACAAAGCATGGGATAGCAATCGCGGCACGGCTTGTCCCTGCAGCTCGACCAGGGCTACGCCAGTTTCATCGCAGGATGACTCAAAGCCCAGCACTAGCAGGGGCCGCGCTTCGCGGCTGGTAGGTTGGTTGGAAAGCTTGTTGCGCACGCTATCGGTTGGCGTCACCAGCGGCGTAGCCTGGTGTTGGCTTTGGGCAGAAGGTGGTGCGGCATCGGCTTGGGTCATAGCAGGAGACAGTGTAGGCCAGCCCTAGGCCACAATGCCGGCATGCCCGATACCGCCCTCTCGCCCCAAGACATTGAAAGCCTGGAACGCGCCACGCTGGACGCCGTCTGTCCCGCTGCGCAAAGCGAGCTGCCCGGTTGGCTGCTGCCTTTTGATGCGGCCGACATCGGGCGGGCGCGTAGCGCGATTCCCTTGCGCCATCAGGGTCTGGACATCGCATTGCTGCCTGCTATCGAGCAGCAGTACCGTGACCACGCCTTGCCACCATGCTTTCGCATCGCCGACACGCCGGGCCTGCGCCACTGGCAAGAGCGTTTGCTGGCCTTGGGCTACCGTAAGACGGACCCAGTGCATGTGCAAATCGCTTCGCTTGCGGACATGCAAACGGCGGCGGGCTTGTCAACTGCTGCGCCAAGGCGGGGCAGTGCAAGCGAGCGCCCCAAAGTCACGCTGCTGGATGCGCCCGCCGACCCTTGGGCCAGCGTCTATACCGCCCCAGGCTTTGATGCAGCCGACGGCGCCTTGCGGGTGCAGTTGCTCAGCCGCAGCCGCTTTGCCCTCTACGCCTATGTGCAAAGCGCGGGTACTTCGCTAGCGGCGGGTACGGCCTGCATTAGCCGCGATTGGCTGAGCGTGCACGGCTTGCGGACCCTGCCCCATGCACAGGGCCAAGGCCTGGGCGCATCACTGCTGACTGCCTTTTCCAGCCTAGCCAGCCAGCACGGTATCCAACGCGCTTTTTTGCAGGTAGAGGCCAACAGTGCCCCGGCGTTGGCCTTGTACCGCCGCTTCGGCTTTGCCACCGCCTGGACTTACCATTACTGGAAAGCGCCCGTTTAAGGTCAACGGTACCCGATGCCGTCCTTACGAGGCCATAGGCTATTGGGCCGTCTTTGCGAGGCCGCAGGCTATTGGGCCGTCTTTGCGAGGCCGCAGGCCGTGGCAATCCATGGCTGCATGACTGTGTGGATCGCCACGTCGCTGCGCGCCTCGCGATGACGGGTTACACGCAGCTTCTAAGGCCACTGCATAAGCTCATACCAAGCAGCTCGCAACCCTCACCGACAATCGCCGCATGGCTATTGGCATGTACTTGCGGGAAATCGGGCGCGGCAAAGATGGGGCGCGGGGGCTGAGCCGCGCGCAGGCGGCTGATTTGTGGGGCCAGTTGCTCGAAGGCACGGTCAGCGACCTGGAGGTGGGCGCATTTTGCCTGGCCATGCGCGTCAAGGGCGAAACGCCCGAAGAAATGGCCGGTTTTCTGGACGCTACGGCGCCGCGCCTGCACACCGTACCCAAGGGCGATAAACCCGTCGTCGTCATCCCCAGCTACAACGGCGCCCGCAAAATTCCGGTACTCACGCCTTTGCTAGCCTTGCTGCTGGCGCGCGAGGGCCACCCGGTCATGGTCCACGGCACGCCTACCGAAAGCAGCCGCGTGTTTACCGCCGAAGTGCTTGTCCAACTGGGCATCCATGCGCGCAACACCTTTGCGCCGCTGACCGCTGGCGAAGTAGCCTTCTATCCCACCGCTGCTTTAAGCACCGGCTTGCATCGCCTGCTGGAAGTGCGCCGAGTCGTTAACTTGCGCAATTCGGCGCACAGCCTAGTTAAGCTGATGAACCCTTGCGCCGGCCCCAGCCTGCTGGTGACCAGCTACACCCACCCGGAATACGCGCACTCTATGGCCGCTACTTTGCAACTGGTGCAGGCCAACGCCCTGCTCTTGCGCGGCACCGAAGGCGAAGCCGTGGCCGACGCGCGCCGCCTGCCCAAAATGCAAGGCTTTATCGCGGGTGAAAACGTGTTTTCGCAAGACGCACAAAGCGGAAGTTTAGGCAGCCTGCCCGCATTGCCAACTGGCATCGACGCGCCGGGCACCGCCCACTACATCCGCGCAGTGATGGACGGCGCGCAGCCCGTGCCTTCGCCGATAGCGCAACAAGTGATTGAAATCTCCAAACTTATTTCCCTTATGGAAGGGGCTGCATGACCACTCAAACACCGAGGCCAAATTCCAAGAAACCGCTGCTGGGCCGCAAGGCCTTTGCGGCTCAAGAGACGCTGCCAGGCGGCAATTCAGTCATTGCGAGCGAAGCGAGGCAATCCAGCATTCTTGATACATCATCGGCTCATGGATCGCCGCGTCGCTCCGCTCCTCGCGATGACGTGCTTGCCACCGCTATCCCTAAACCCGCAGGCCAAGTCAGTCTGGTGGGCGCCGGGCCGGGCGACCCGGATTTGTTGACGCTCAAAGCCGTTAAAACCATTGCCGCCGCCACCGTCATTTTGGTGGACGACTTGGTGAACGAAGCCGTGCTGGCCCACGCCAGCCCCAAGGCGCGCATCGTCTATGTCGGCAAGCGCGGCGGCTGCGCATCTACGCCGCAAGCCTTTATTGAAAAGTTGATGATTAGCGAAGCCCACAAGGGCGAAAACTTGGTGCGCCTGAAGGGTGGCGACCCCTTGGTATTTGGCCGCAGCGGCGAAGAGATCGAGGCCTTACAACAAGCGGGCATCCAGGTGCACGTGGTCAACGGCATCACCGCCGCCTTGGGCGCGCTGGCCTCGCTCAACACCGCCCTAACCCACCGCGACCATGCCCATGGCGTGCTGATGGTGACCGGCCACGCCAAACCCGGCGACCCCGGCACCGACTGGCGCGCGCTGGCCCACACCGCCCGCCAGGCCAAACTCACCCTGGTGGTCTACATGGGCGTAGCCGCCGCGCCGCGCATTCAAGACGAACTGCTGCACGGCCTAGCCGCTGATACACCCGTAGCGATCGTGCAAGATGCCACGCTGCCCACGCAGCGGCAGGCTTTGTGTACGCTGGATTGCTTGCACCAAACCTTGACCGAACAGCGGATGGCCAGTCCTTGTGTTTTGCTGATTGGTGATGTGTTGCGGGGGATAGCCAGCTTGGGGCAAGCGGAAGATGCGGTGCTTGCGCGGGGACAGATGTAGGCGATTCAAAGAGCAATACGGGCTGGCGAAAGCACCACCCAAAAAATTTCTCGATCTAGGAAACAGTGCGCAATGTGCAAGGCACCAAATGATTCAAAACTTCCGCAAGATGGGGCAGCAAGGGCTCAAGGTCTTGAACACGGTTCTTTCGGGCTACTAAGACTACGACGGCAATGGGTAAATTCGCCAAATTCTGTTGAAACTCGAGGTTCCGATCGGCGGTGATGAATACATCGAATTTCGTTGCTGCCAAGGCCAACAACTTTCCGTTCTTGACGCTTGCCCATCCTTTATGTCGAACGGTCGAAACCTGATGGTCAAGAATCAACCTGGCGAGGTCGTGGGGCAACGACTCATCAAGCAGGATGCGCATCGGCCACCAGGGATACCCTGGCCTTTTCAAGAACTGCCACCGCTTGCTCGCGGGTAACGCTCGGGAACTGCGTCAAAAATACATCCAATGAATCGCCTTCCTCCAAATAGTCGAAAAGGTTCTGGACCGGCACTCGTGTACCTGAAAAGACGGGCGCTCCGCTTTGAATGTCGGGGTCAACGATGATGAGAGTGCTAGTCATGGGGAGGCTCCGTCAGAGGGTCTGCTGGCTAGTGTACCCATGAAGATTCTGTATGGAGGTTCGCCTGCCGATGGCGCTCCGCTTGAGCGAGGGGTTGGGCATCAGCGCGTTAGCCGCCGTGGTGGGATCGAATTGTAGGCAAGGCTTCAGCGAACGACGCTGCAACGCTGAAGGCGGACTTGCGTTTGTTCTGCCTGGCCCATTCAGTGAAGTCGCCCGGCTCCCGACCAACGTAGAACAGCGGCGTGTTCACCGATGCCAGCGGCTGCCAAATGTGTGCATCGACCGTGTGTACGCGCAGGCCGACCACGTATATGCGTGATGCCGACTTCACTGACGACAAGTAGGATGCCTGCTGTTGCCGCACAAACGACCGGCAGTACAAGACCCGTTTGGACGGGTGGTACAAAGCAAGCGCGGGCGCTATCGCATCTTCCTTCGCGCAGAACTCAAGAATCTCTCGTGTTGATTGGGCCACTCGAATTGGCGCATCCAGAACAGAGCCGCCCTCCGATTGGCTCAAATCGAAGCCGATTCCGCTTATGCCGCCGCTTCCCATGTCGGGAAGAAAATTGCATGAGCCATGAATCTTTATCACGGGCATGTTTCTTGGCGCGGCAGGCATGCCGCCATAGGAGATGAGCAAGCCGGATTTAACTATCGCATACTCAATCAGAAGGTCGTAGTTCGTTGTTGCAAAGACGGCCTTCTTTCGCGTCCCTCCCAGGGCGTCGATAAGTGCCATATACAGATTTCCATCACATGGCTCGAAGGGAGCAAAGAAGCGAGCCATGTCGCGAAGCAACTCGCTAGTCCAAGTGTTGTGCTCCGTCCAGAAGCGGTCCATTCCGGCCTCGAAGTCGTGCCTGAACAGTTCGGCAAGCTCTTCGCTCACTCTCGCAGCGGCTCCGCCAGCTCTCCGAAGTTCATCAAACAACGAGCCGCCAAGCGGGGGCGGGAGTGGTGAACATGGTCCGCTTCCAAAGCTGGCACCTGCACCGAAGAGGAAGAGGGAACTCATCCGGATTCTGATGCCTAACGTAATGTAGACCGCAAAACCCGGTTGATACATCCCGGCACGGTCGATACTTCTTGTCGCTTACATTGCTGAAAACCACTTGCGCCATGGCATGTAGGTCCATTTACTGCAAGTAAACACCGGTATAAATTTTTCATAAAAATCGGCGCTCCATCATCGTAGTTCGTACACCTGTTCGATCGGGCTATCGAGTAGTTTTCTTGGACTCACTGTAGATCAAAAATTGAGCATACTTACCGATATGATTTTTTGTTTTTCAAGTTAAGCGCCGCACCTTTGCGACAGGTTCTCTGTCTGGGGCAACGAAAGGCCTTTTCCGTCCCGTTACCATACCGCCGCTTAAAACAACTATCCCCAGCGGGAAGACTTCGTATGCAACTCCTGATCAACGGCCAGCGCACCCACACCGACGCCGACCCTGCCACGCCTTTGTTGTGGGTACTGCGTGACCAACTCAACCTGACGGGCACCAAATTTGGCTGCGGTATCGCCGCCTGCGGCGCGTGCACGGTGCATGTGGATGGCGATGCCGTGCGCTCTTGCGTTACGCCGGTGTCTACGGTGCAGGGTAAAGACATTCGCACCATCGAATCGCTGGGCAGCGCCGAAAAGCCCCACGCGCTGCAACAAGCCTGGATTGACGAGCAAGTGCCCCAGTGCGGCTATTGCCAAAGCGGCATGCTGATGGCCGCCGCCGCGCTGCTGGCGCGTACGCCCAAACCCACCGACGCGGACATCGACGCGGCCATGAGCAACATTTGCCGCTGCGGCACCTACCAACGGGTACGCGCCGCGATTCACCGCGCTGCAAATAGCGCAAGTAAGGGCGCAAGTAACACCGCAAACCAAAGCGCCGTGAATAGCGCAGCCCCCCAAGCCACAGGGAGCGCAGCATGAAGCGGCGCACGATTTTGCTAAGCGCCCTGGGCGCAGGCAGCGCA